>CP102260.1:2767500-3078488 GCA_025146925.1 [Bacteroides] pectinophilus
TTACCCAGTCTCGCCTCATATAGTGAACTCGCTGTTGTCCCGCACAGATATCTTCCTATAAGCGGATATTCACAGAACATTGAGAATCCTTTCTGTGCAAGAAGTATACGACACCCCGTATCCTTAATAACATCAGCAAGTATCTCGAGATTATCCCTCAAAAGTCTCTCATCAACTACATACGCAGGTGTCTTAACCAAATCAAAATCTATATCGTACATCCAAATCTCCATTAATCAACAAGTACAGGATCAAAATCTTCCTTCCATGGAAGTCCCCACTTGTTGAGTGCCTCCATGAACGGATCCGGGTCAAACTCCTCTATATTATGGACGCCCGGTGTATTCCATCTGCCCGTCATAACCATCATCGCACCAATCATCGCAGGCACACCCGTTGTATATGAGATTGCCTGTGAACCTACCTCCTTGTAGCATTCCTGGTGGTCACATACATTATAGAGGTAGTATTTTTTATATTTGCCATCCTTTTTGCCCTGGAAAATGCATCCTATATTGGTCTTGCCTACTGTTCTCGGTCCTAAAGATGCAGGGTCAGGCAGTACTGCCTTAAGGAACTGCAACGGAACTATCTGCTTTCCCTCGAATTCAATAGGCTCAATAGATGTCATTCCGACATCCTCAAGACATTTAAGATGTGTAAGATAGCTTTGTCCAAATGTCATGAAGAAGCGTATGCGCTTAATGCCATTTATATTAATTCCGAGAGACTCCAGCTCCTCATGATGAAGAAGATACATGTCCTTTTCGCCAACCTGGTCAAAATTGTACACTCTCTTAATCTCCATAGGCTTAGTCTCTACCCAGTGTCCGTCCTCCCAATAGCTTCCGTTAGCTGATACCTCACGGATGTTAATCTCAGGGTTAAAGTTGGTTGCAAACGGATATCCATGGTCTCCGCCATTGCAGTCGAGGATATCAATGTAATTAATCTCATCAAACTGATGCTTCATTGCATATGCAGAGAATACACCTGTAACACCCGGATCAAAGCCTGAACCGAGCAGTGCGGTTATTCCTGCTTTTTCAAACTTCTCGCGGTATGCCCACTGCCATGAATACTCAAACTTGGCCGTATCCTCAGGCTCATAGTTAGCTGTATCAACATAGTGTGTCTTTGTTTCAAGGCATGCATCCATAATTGTAAGGTCCTGATAAGGAAGTGCAAGATTAAGCACCACATCCGGCTTGTAGCTGTTAATAAGTTCTACAAGTTCAGGCACATTATCAGCATTCACCTGCGCTGTTGTTATCTTTGTGCTTCCTTCCTGCGTGCCATACCGGCGTTCGCACTGTTCCTTAATTGCATCACACTTTGACTTCGTTCTGCTCGCAATACAGATTTCATTAAAAACTTCCGAATTCTGGCAGCATTTGTGAATTGCCACGCCTGCTACTCCGCCTGCGCCGATTATTAAAGCTCTTCCCATATTTTTATCTCCAATCTGTTATTAAATATATTTATCATTACTACATATCAAGAAGCTGCTTGACGTATGTGGGCAGATAAAAACTGCCCTTATGAAGGTCGGTATTATAATACCTCGTATTAATTCCGAGTCTGTTCCACTCATCTTCCCTTAAGTCAGCTATTGGGTCGTACTTCTTGGAAGCAAAACCGAACAGCCAGTGTCCCGAAGGGTATGAAGGAATATGGCACTGATACACCGTGCTGTAAGGAAATACAATCTTTATCTGCTTATGTGCCTTCTGTACCGATCTGGAATGTTCGCTGTAATAAGGACTTTCATGCTGGTTAATAAGTATGCCGTCCTCTCTGAGCGCTTTGTAACAGGTTCCGTAGAACTCCCTTGTAAACAGGCCTTCCGCCGGTCCGTACGGATCCGCACAGTCAACTATGATAAGGTCATATTCATCCTTCATCATTCTCACATACCTGAGACTTTCCTCAAAATGCATATGCACTCTCGGGTCATCCAGTCTGCATGATGTCTCCCAGAAATGCTCCAGGCACATATCAGTAACTTTCTTGTCTATCTCTACCATATCAATATGTTCAATCGTGTCATATTTGCAGAGTTCCCTGATAGTTCCGCCATCACCCGCACCTATCACAAGCACATCCCTGACATGCGGATGCACGGCCATCGGCACATGCGTAATCATCTCATGATAGATAAATTCATCCTTCTGTGTAATCATAAGCTCGCCGTCAAGGACAAGCACCTTGCCGAACTCACTCGTCTTTAAAATGTCTATTCTCTGGAATTCGCTCTCGCAGCTTGCAATCTGCTGTTCAACTTTCATAGAAAAACGCACATTTTTAGTGTGCTGGTCCGTATACCATAACTCCACTCTAATTACCGCCTTTCTCATCTACAACATTTATATACTCAAGATTCATATCCTGGGTACCCGTCATAAGGCAGCCCTTTTCCTTGGCATACTCAATGTAATTAATAATCTCCTGGGTGATCATCTCACCCGGTGCAAGTATAGGTATTCCCGGAGGATAACACATTACGAACTCGCCACACACCCTGTCTTTGGTCTCTCTGAGCAAAAGCGGCTGCTTGCGGCTGTAAAATGCTTTGTTCGGTCCCATTACAATCTTCGGGTTAATGTACTCATGGTCAAACAGCCCCGTTATCTCACTTTCATGCAGACGCTTTATCTCAGAAAGCGCCGATATAAGCCGTTCAATCTCAAGATTACGGTCGCCGCCGGATATAATTGCGAGTATATTGCCAATATCACCGAACTCTATCTGTATTCCATAGTCATCCCTTAACAGATCATATACTTCAATTCCGGCAAGCCCTATATCCCTTGTATGTACCGAAAGCTTGGTTGTATCAAAATCATACACGGTATCACCGTTAATAAGTTCAATTCCAAATGCATAATATCCGCCGAGCTTATTAATCTCCCTGCGCGCATACTCTGCATACTCCCTTGATTTGTTAACCAGATATCTGCCGTTAAGGCTCATATTCTTTCTTGCAATATCAAGTGATGACAGCAGAAGATATGAACCGCTGGTAGTCTGCGTAAGATTAATTATCTGTCTGACATAATCGGCATTAACCGTATTTTTCGTAAGAAGAATTGCACTCTGCGTAAGTGAGCCGCCGGTCTTATGCATGCTGACTGCTGCCATATCCGCTCCTGCTTCCATTGCAGATACGGGCAGATTGTCCCCAAAGTAAAAATGCGTACCATGGGCTTCATCGGCAAGCACAAGCATTCCGTGCTCATGTGCTATCTTTACTATGCTTCTTATATCAGAGCATATTCCATAATATGTTGGGTTATTTACAAGAATCGCTTTTGCGTCAGGATTCTCTACAATTGCCCTGCGGACATCCTCAACAGACATCCCCAGAGGTATTCCGAGACGTTTGTTAACACCCGGATTGACATAAACAGGCATTGCGCCATTAACTACAAGTGCATTGATAGCACTTCTGTGCACATTACGGGGCATTATAATCTTATCTCCCGCCTCCGTACATGACATAATCATTGCCTGAACGGCTGCCGTAGCACCGTTCACTATAAAAAATGCTTCATCCGCACCAAACGCTTTTGCTGCAAGCGCCTGTGCATCTTTTATAACAGAAGTGGGGTGGCACAGGTTATCCAGAGGTTTCATTGAATTCATATCAAGCCTCATGGTATCCTCTCCCAGGAACTCTCTCAGTTCCTTATTACCTCTTCCCCCTTTGTGTCCCGGCACATCAAAATGAGCAAGCCTGTTAAGCCGCTGTTCTTCCAGCGCCTTGTGAATAGGCGTGTCAAACTGAGTGAGGGGCATGCCATCGTGAGACACAACTGTCTCTACATCAATCTCAGTGTTTTCCAATTTAGCTATCCGTCTCCTTCCTTTTCATCCTGCCGGCAGAGTGTACACATTGCGTTATCACCCCATTACTGCGCCGACAAGTATATTCATAATAATGTTGTTATTGTAGAGCCATGCAAGAAATGCATTATCATTAACGCAGGTCATTACAGCCTGTGAGAATGCAGTGTTATAGAGCACCGCTACCGCGACAAAGAACAGCCACACTATGAGCAGTGCCTTAATTATACCAAACAGTATTCCGAGAGTTTTATTAACCTCCTTTATTAGCGGAAGTCTGCTGATACCGTTGGCAAGTCTGAGTAAAAGTCTTATGACGACATATACGACCGCAAATACAATGATATAACATGCCGAACTGATTATCATTCCGGCAATTCTGACAGCCACGAATCCCGTTATTGCGTCTTCAAGCTTTGATGCCGTATTATTGGCGCTTCCCGATATTGTGCCCCCTATTGCAGCAGAAGCTACTTTATCCCGGACAGCTTCCGGAAGCGGAATCTGCTGTATGACTTCTTCTATAAAATCATCAAATTTCCCACCAAGTTCACTTATGTCAATGCTTCCGGCATCTGATATACCTGCCTCTTCCCCGGCAGACTCAATAGCCTGGGACACAACGCCCCTGCTCTTAAGGCTGTCATATGTATTCTGCCTGATAGTCTCATAAATGGCAGTATTATCCATAACATAACCGCTAAGCGCAGGTGCCGCTGCCGAAGTCACAACAACGCTTCCTATCATCGCCGCAAAAGACATAACTATCATAATCATGCCTCGTCTCCAGCCGGACCACGCATATAATGCAAATACCGCTATAATAAGAATTAATAACCAGTTCATATTTTCTCCATTCCCAGATGCACAGCATCAGCTATTTTAAACGTATTTCCTGAACATAGGTTGAATTGACAACCATATAACTGCCTCTCGAACCTGCCGACAGAATCTCCTCTACAGGAAGATCAAACCGAAGATTCGCAAGCTGCTTTCCTTTAATATTCATAAGTGTAAATGTATTGTCGTTATACAGAATTATACTGTCATTGTCAAACTTGATTGTATCGTATGAAGTATTAAATGCCGTCTCACTGACTTTATTGCCTGAATTATCGTATACCATAAGCTTAAAGTTATCACCGGACTCCTTATTCTCCATAAGTATCCCTATATACCTGCTGCTTGTAAATACACGCTCTATATTGCCGTCAAGCTTAATCTCCTTCTGAAGATTAGGGAACTCTTTAATCTTGTAAATGCTTAAGACATCCTCTCCGATTGCAATTGCACATGTATCACTTAAAAAATCCACCTCAGGAACTATCGTGCTGTCATAGTGGTTAAAGCCGCCGACAACACGCTCCGTCTCATTCTGTCCTACATCCGAAAAATTATAGAATACGACATTAGTCTTAATTGATTCACCGCTTACATATACATATGATGCAATAAGCTTTGTCATATCCTCGGAAATGCTTATGTTAAGCGGATATCCGTCTCCCGAGAGTGTCGTCTTAACACTGTATACCTTCTCACCCGAAGGCTCATACATATTGATATAGTTGGAAGACGTATCTTCAAGCACTGCCGCCACAAGTCCTGTTCCGCCCACATCTATCTGTGATATTGAAAGCGATGTATCTATGGAACCCAGCATTCCTTTGGTGTTAAATACATATATTGTACTTCCGTTGATATCGCCGACAGCAAGGCACTCCTTACAGGTTACAAGCTGTGGTGACTTCATCTCATACGTCTGGTTCCAGATTGCATTGCCTTTATAATCATAATATATAATTCCGTCATTGCTGCACTTTACATAACCGTCAGCAAATTCGTAATACTTAACATTCTGTACATCATCACGCGTAACAGAATTAACTATTGTATATCCCGAATATGTATGATTGTCCACATTGGAAATGATATACACCACTCCCAGCGCTGCCAGCGCAAGCACTGCGATTCCCGCTATCACGCTCCTTATTCTGTGCATCTTAAGCTGTCTTGAATAATCCTCGTCATCAAATGTATCGTCATACTCCGTGTCATCAGGAGCATTCTTCCCCTTCTGTGCAGACGGCGGCAACGGCTGTACGTTAAAGCGTGACTTGCCGGATACCACGTTGCTTTTCTGTTCCTTCATCTTTTTATATTCTCTTATATCTGCCATCCGATTGCCAACTCCCGCAAATTGTGTTAAATCGCGTCAATTGCGTACAGACGCTATTTCCAATAATTATACAGCACATGATATTCTACGTCAATTTTGAATAAGTCCCGGGAGCCATATTTTACATTTGTAAAATGCAGCAACCGGGACTACTGTTTTGTGTCTGTTTTAACTTGTTAATAAAAATCTGTATAAAATGTTACTATGGAAGGAGCAGCTCCTGCCCTATAAATATCTTGTCAGGGTTGTCCATCCTGTTTATCTCCATAATATCTTTGTATTTCTGGGTGTCGCCATATGCTGTCTTACAGATGCTCATAAGCGTATCGCCCTGCACTACTATATATGTCCTCGCCGGCTGTGACACAGATGCGCTGACTGTGGTGTCCGCAGCTGACGGACGGACGGCTGATGCCTGACTGCTGACATCTGTGGGCAGGACTGACGCCTGACGGTCTGATGTCTGTGATTCATTCTGTGACGGCTGCCGGCCTGCCGTCCCGCTTACGGCTGCTTTTGTCTCAGCAATACTCTCCGTTACAGGCGCATTAGCTACAGCTGTTGTCGGATATACATTGCCATCTATCTTAGTTACAGGTGTTCCGGTAAGATTATCATAATCCGTACCTTCAACATTCATATTGGCAATTTCTTTTGCTATGCGGCTCATAGATGCATCAAGCGTCTGCATTTTTTCATAACTGTTCATCATATTTATCCCGATGACCGTAACAACAACTATCATGAACGCAAATATTCCATACATAAGTGACATATTCTGATGCTTTACCGCATCAGCCTTCTTCTCCCGGATGATGCTTCTGAAATTAGTTATCACACTGTCATCTACATTTTCATCCACACTTCTTGCAGGCCTGCTTGCGAGCATATACTCCTGCATTGATTCATTCTTTTCATAAAAACATATAAAACCGCTCTGGCGCTCAAGCCGCCCCTTGTCTACCATATAGAAATATTCTTCCTGTTCATGTGTATCCACAAGGAACATGACTTTGGCAGCACCCGAAAAATTATCAAAATGAATCTTCTGCAATGACGGTATCAGTGCGGGATTCTCGCAATCAGTAACCACCCGGCTCTGTTCATCACATAAGAACCACCCGATTATCTCCTGCCCCTTAAAATATTTTTCTGCCGAATCATAGAGATTCTTCCAGATCTCAGGGCTGAATCTTACATCGTCGTCGCTGTCTGGGCCGTCACCGTACTCTTTATCGTCAAATGTTCCTTCATCAAGCTGTTTCTCCCGTTCTGTAATTACCCTTACGGCACTCCTTACGAATATAGATGTTTCCCCTGCGCTCTTATGTGTTTCCCCAAGAAGTATTCCATAGAACCTGACACCGTAAGCCGCATATCCGGGCTTGTCCTTTGCCAGTGAGACAAGGTATGTATACACATAGTCTTCTATGTATATCCGCCTTCCCGGCTGCGGCTCACCAATCTGTCTGATATTCTTCGGTATCCTGCACTGCGGTGATGCTGTCTGTGCATCCCCCGCCTTTGACTCATTTTCACATATAATTTCTATCACTTCATAATACCCCCGTTTCAGAACTTGAATTTATCCTTGTCATACAGGAAATATTATCATGTGATCTGTGCGGATTTTATCGTTTTGTGTCACGTATGACCTGCTATCAGCCGCAATTTTATACCAATTAATACGAAAATTTTGTATGCATAAAACCGGCTGAATATGCATATCATAATGCAAGGGCCGGATTGTCATAAAACCTTTGGCCTCACATTATATCGTTTTTATAAGGGGAACTTCAATGCCAGTATATTATGATTCAAGAGAATTTATGACACCCGATCTTATCGGCAGTGATATCAGCCGCATTCTGGATAAGAATATCGGTGCCACACAAAAGCTTGTTATTCTGTGTATCGGAAGCGACCGTTCAACAGGTGACTGCCTCGGACCACTCATAGGCTACAAGCTGGCACAGCTGATATCTCCTTCGGATGATGTAGCCGTATTCGGCACTCTCAGCCATCCTGTACATGCAGTCAATCTCCTTGAAACAATAAACCGTATCCACCGCATTTACAATGATCCTTTTATCATTGCTATCGATGCATCTCTCGGGCGGCGCGACCATATAGGATATATTACTCTCGGCAGTGGAGCTCTGCGTCCCGGACTTGGCGTAAAAAAAAAGCTGCCTGAAGTCGGCGATATCCACATAACCGGAATAGTTAACCTGTCCGGCGGTGTTGATACCGTCATACTTCAGACAACCCGTCTTGCGACCATTATGACACTTGCTGATGCAATAGCTTCCGGCCTTTCAAAAGCCATTCATTCCGTTACATGTCAAGCTTCATGTCCCCTTCTTTGATTATGCCCTTTTTGCGCATGAACTCCGATACTGCCAGTGCAATTACCGCAGGAAGCACAAAATGCATAAGAACTATCTCAATAAATGTAACTGCCGCAGATGTTGTCTGTGTCATCGTCTGCCATGCCATTATCTGGCCTACGAATCCGGCAGATCCCATTCCTGAGCCCGTCGCGTTATTAGTCATATGAAGCACTGCTGACGAAACCGGTCCCAGAACCGCACTTGATATAATTGCAGGAAGCCATACAACCGGCTTTCTTACGATATTAGGCACCTGAAGCATTGAGGTTCCAATTCCCTGTGCGATAAATCCGCCAAACTTATTCTCTCTGTAGCTTGCAACCGCAAATCCGATCATATTGCAGCAGCAGCCGACTGCTGCAGCACCTGCTGCGAGTCCCGACAGATTCATTGATATTCCTATTGCCGCCGAACTGATAGGAAGTGTAAGAATCATTCCCATTGCAACCGATACTATTATTCCGCCAATAACCGGTGACTGTTCCACGTTGACATTAACAATCATTCCGATCCAGTACATAAGCCTGGATATAGGTGGTCCGACAATATATCCGACTACTGCTCCCGATACTATGCTCAGGAACGGAGTAATTATGATATCCACAGGAGTCTTGCCTGATACAAGATGTCCAATCTCAATTGCTGCATACGCTGCAACAAACGCTCCAAGAGGTTCGCCCGGCTTTCCAAGTGCTATTGTTGTCATTGCGACATCAGGAAATGCACCAATAAGACCTGCAACTGCTGCAGCGATTGTAACAAGCGGTTTCTCCTTAAACTTGACTGCCACACCAACACCGATTCCGGCCCCCGTAAGTGACTTAGCTACACGGCTTATTGCAATAAGGTACAATCCGGCCGTCTGTGCTGCCGGAGCCTGTATTCCCATTATAAGGTCACCTATCTGGGCAATGATTGTACCTATGATAAGCGTTGAGAACAGTCCGAGTGCCATTCCGCTTAAACCGTCAATAAAAATGTGATTCAGTATCTTTTTTACCTTTTCCATATATCCTCCTATACAGCTGTAATGTCAACTGTCTTGTCAGATGATAACACACAATAAAAAATCCCGCAAGGACTTTTTATGGAACAATATCCACTGTTATCCTGCGGGATGAAGATAGCCCCTTTTCTTAAGCTCCTCTTCTATTATATCAAGATCTTCTTCACTATTGGCGACCACCGTGTGATAATGCACTCCGTTAGTCAGCCCGTTAAGCGGTCTGTCATGATTATCCGGCGAATTCAGCCGTGCAAGGAAATCCTTCACATCTTTCCTTGAGTTAATTATCAGATCCACCGTGATCTGCCCGTATATATAATGCTCAACTATTACATCGCTTACTTTGCCGTTGTTATCCACAATGCAGTTGAGCTCATCCTCTATCTGATCATCCGTATGGCTCACGCAGAAAGTTCTCCGCACCTTTGAATCTTTTTCAGCAAATAAAATATATCCCTTGTTCGTTGAAAGAATGCTCTTGTCAACAGCCCTCAGCAAAGCTATATCCTGCACTATAACCTGTCTGCTTACACCAAGTCTTTCTGCCAGTTCCGCTCCCGATATCGGGGCATTACTGTCCGCAAGCATCTGTATAATCCTGTCACGCCTTTTATCGCCTTCCATCATCTGTTCTCCCTTCATCCGGAATTCTGAATTTATCTTAACCATATTATTTCAAAAATGCAATATCTATTTTCCTCCTCTGTGGCAGTCCTTCATCCGGCAGTCTGTTTCCTGTGTTTTACATTTATCTGCGCACTTAAGCGGCGTTCCGAATGCATAGATTTTTTTATATTTCTCATCTTTGTCTGCCGGAGATTCTCCCTCAGGTATAAGACCCGTACATTCATGCGCCGACACCGCGTCGCTTAAGTCAAGATAGTCAATATCCGTGTGATAATAGTCTTTTTTATCATCATTTATCGCCATACTAATCCTCCATTCCGCAGGCACAAAGTGCCCACTCACACAATAATTGTTCCTCAAGTCTTAGTATTTAATACATGCGGCACCGCCGAACGCTGATAAAATAAATACAAATGTCCGTTTACAATGCCATGTTTTAATGTATAATGTGAGATATATTAACCATAAACATATTATAGTAGATTGGAGATATAGCAGAAATGTTCCGTATGTGGTGTAAATGCTTTGATGACAGAGGTCATCTTCTTAAAGATATGGTAGTAGAAAATTCATCCCCTGATGAGTCACGCACTAAGAAGATATTCGATGCGCTTGACAGCGCATGTCATGAATTCGACCTGAGCAAACCTATATGGCTTGATTCCAATGTATCCGAATTCAAGCGTCACTCCAAAGTGCGTTTCACACAGGATAATTTTATTGATTCGATTGATTTTGCTTTTCTTGAAATTGAAGTTATCGAGGAGGATTAGCCGCCAATTACATTCCTGGCTTCTCCCCTTACAAATGCCGTTATATTCATGGCAACCTCATCCATGAGTCTCTGTCTGGCTTCCGTTGTTGCCCATGCACTGTGCGGCGTTATGAGAAGCTTCCTGCTGTCCTTAATATCAAGCAGCGGGTTATCGCATCTTACAGGCTCTGTCTCAAGTACATCAAGGCCTGCAGCAGCTATCATTCCGTCATTAAGCGCCTTCACAAGATCCTTTTCAACAACTATAGGGCCGCGTCCGACATTTATCATGACTGCACTCTTCTTCATGCGGCTGAATGCATTAATATCCATAAGGCCTTTTGTGTTCTCATTAAGAGGCGCATGTATGCTTATAATATCAGATTCAGCCAGCAGTTCATCAAAATCCACACGTCTGTAATGTTCATCCGAATGATGTCCCGATGTAGAATAATAGATGACATTGCATCCAAAGCTTTCAGCAATCTGTGCCACCTTGCGTCCAATCGTTCCAAGTCCGATGATTCCCCATGTCATGCCATACAGTTCATGAAACGGTTCTCCAAAATGTGTGAATATAGGGCAGTCTGCATATGCACCCGACTTCACATAGTCATCATAATATCTCATCTTCTCAACGAGGTAGAACATCATTGCAAATGTGTGCTGTACTACTGAATTAGTTGAATATCCCGCCACATTAGTCACCGTAATGCCGCGTTCCCCGGTATATGCAAGGTCAACATTATTATATCCTGTCGCAGTAAGGCAGATGAGCTTAACATTTGCAGCCATCTCAAGCGTGTATGCATTCATAGGTACTTTGTTGGCAATAACAATATCAGCATCCAGAGAAGCAAGACGCTGTCTTGCCTCATCCGGTGTGCTCATATCAAACTTTACAAATTCTCCAAGCTCTTCAATTCTGTCCAGATTCACATCTGTTCCGACTGTAAGAGCATCAAGCATAACTATCTTCATTAATTACCGCCTTAATTACCATCTTCAGATATTACATTCTCTTAAGGAGTTCTTCTCTTGCTTCCTCATATCCCGGCTTGCCGAGAAGTGCGAACATATTCTTCTTATAGCTCTCAACACCCGGCTGGTTAAACGGATTAACGCCAAGTATATATCCGCTGAGGCCGCATGCAAACTCAAAGAAGTAGAACAGCTCGCCAAGATAGAACTCATTCTGCTCAGGTATGTTAACAATTGCATTAGGCACATTACCATCCGTGTGTGCAAGAATAGTACCGTTCATCGCGCTCTTATTTACAAAATCAACTGTCCTTCCTGCAAGGTAATTAAGTCCGTCAAGGTCTTCGTCCTCTGCTTCAATAGTGAGACTGCATCTAGGAGACTCAACATTGAGAACTGTCTCAAACATTATTCTTGCGCCGTCCTGAATAAACTGTCCCATTGAGTGAAGATCCGTTGTAAGGTCAACACTTGCAGGGAAAAGACCCTTGCCATCCTTGCCTTCGCTCTCGCCCATAAGCTGTTTCCACCACTCAAGTGTGTAATGCAGGCTCGGTTCATAATCGCAGAGAATCTCAACTGACTTGCCCTTGCGCAGAAGAATGTTACGGACTGCCGCATACAGCATTGAATCATTCTCCTCAAACGGTGCATTGAGACATCTCTCTCTTGCGGATGCAGCACCTTCCATAAGCTTATCAATATCTGCACCGCTTGCTGCAATTGCAAGAAGTCCTACTGCTGTCAGCACTGAGAAACGTCCGCCTACATCATCAGGTACAACGAATGTCTCATAACCTTCTGCCGTAGCAAGATTCTTTAAAGCTCCCTTAGCCTTGTCAGTAGTTGCATATATTCTCTTTGCAGCCTCTTCCTTGCCATACTTCTTCTCAAGCATCTTCTTGAATATACGGAATGCTATTGCAGGCTCTGTTGTAGTTCCTGACTTTGATATAATATTTACAGAAAAATCCCTGTCGCCAATAACATCTATAAGATTGGAAATGTATGTAGAACTTATTGAATTACCAACAAAATATATCTCAGGAGTCTTACGTATCTCCTTAGATACTGAATTATAGAAATTGTGACGGAGGAACTCAATTGCTGCCCTCGCACCAAGATATGAACCGCCTATTCCGATTACCACAAGCACCTCAGAATCAGACTGTATCTTAGCCGCTGCCTGCTTAATTCTTGCAAATTCATCCTTATCATAGTCTACAGGAAGATCTATCCATCCAAGATAATCATTACCTGCCCCGCTCTTAGACAGAAGTACCTTCTTAGCCTCTTCTGTTATAGCCTTCATAGACTCCATCTCATGGTCTCTGATAAACCCCTTTGCTCTTGAATAATCATACGTTACCTTTGCCATATTAATCCTCCATTCCACTCCGCAGTTTTCTTGAAATATTAATTAATGCATCAGCCGGTTCAGAAGCCTTCCCCTCCGGCATCACTATCTTTATTATAGTCATTTATCGTTAATTTTTCAACAATATTATCTGATATAACCAAATTGTGCCTCAATATCCGACATTTTCTTTTTCATTCTGCGGAAGTCAGCAAGTGATGCATATCTGTCCAGCTTTCTGATTATACTTCTGCCTCCCGCAATACCGGCAACTGATACCGTCAGGACAAGCACTGTGACAGCTGCCGTCACACATGCCGCATCATAATCTGATGCATATATGTTATACATAAAATCCCCTCCTTATAATGGACATGCTATCACTATCCATTATAAAGAGGGGATATTACAGTTAAAAGCAGATTACGTCTGCAATTTGCTACAACAAGCCACAAGTTTCGGATTTATTTGCGCTCATCATACACCATAAGTGCCTGACCTATAGTCTTTACATTGGTACTTCTCATTATCTCGTACAGAGAATCAAGCTTAGCCGATGATACAAACTCACTTCCGATATAAGCCTCATAGTTAGATGAAATATATATCTTCTGTTGTTTTACCCTGTCCTGAAGCTTCGACAGACTTGCCGCCTTTTCTTCAAGCTCAGTCTTCATCGCCTGGATTCTGTCCCTGTCACGGCTCTCAATCTCATCCACAATGTCCGGTCTGGTAGAATTGTCAAATTCTTCAAGAGCAATAGCTCTCTCACCTTCAATGCGTTCCACATCGGAATACAATTCACCAAGCTTGTCGTCAAAGCTCTCAAGACCGTACATTTCTTCGTTGGTGTCCTTCTTTATTGAGCGTCTTATTTTCTTAATCCTGCGTTTATTGGCATCAATCTTTTTCCTGGTTGTACGCACCCCAAGCATTGTCTCTGCGTGAGGAACAAATAATATGTCATTGATGCATTTGTATATGAAAAATCCAAGACATATTATAAGCAGGTATATTCCCGACATAACAAGCTTACTAAGCTCCGGAAATATCAGATTGATTATAAGGGGTACTGCACAGTAAAATACCGCAAACACAGCAATACAGATCAGTATATCCTTAATTCCCTTGGTAACAAATAATGCCAGATAAAGTCTGTTCCTGCACATTCTCGGTATTCTCTCAACCCTGAACGCCTCAAGAATCTGACTGTTCATCTCCTCATTATCCCTGGCAAGGTCCTCTGTCTCCATTGCAATGCGCTCTTTTATTCCTTTGCTCTTAGCCTTCTCGCGCTCTGCCTGAACCTGTTTTACCTTTTCCTTATCGATATCAATGGCATTGTTAAATCCGGCAGCCACATCATCACGTCTCTTCTTCACAGTGGCATCAACTTCATCTTTAACATTCTTACACATCACATCGATATTCTTTGACAGGCTTGATACACTCTGGTTGAGCGCATAAAGTCTGTCGCAGTTGCCCTCATATTCCTTAACGTCACTTCTTACCTGTGCAAGCACATTAATGTCACCTGCAAGTATATTCTGATCTGCCATAAGCTTCACCTCATGTATTATACATGTACTATAGCATTACCTGTTAGTTATTCCTGTAAAAGTTAATAAGGCATCCGTCAAGGATAATCTGTCTCTCATCATCTGTAAGGTCGCCTACAGTAAGTTCGAATTCCTTAAGTGAATCTCCGACAACATATGCCTTGATTACATCATCCTTATTCCTGATTGCATCTACTATTCCCGGTACAAATATATAATCTCCGTTAGCAAACGGAAGCTCACCATCCTTAATAATGAATGGAAGCATGCCCCAGTTAATAAGATTAGAACGATATCTCTTCGTTGCATACTCATTAGCTATGTTAGCCCATCCGCCAAGAACCTTCTGGCATGACGCAGCCTGCTCTCTGGCTGATCCGTCACCAGGCTTAACTGCAAATATTGTACTTCCTATTGCTATTGTGTCCCTGCTTATCTTATATGATTCCTTAATCTTATCCATGACAGGCTTAAGTTCAGGGAATGCCTCTGCAGGACAGTTACCTGCAACTCTTGCTTCTTCAGCCTTCTTAACTTCCTTGGCACGTCCTACATATGCCGGATCCTTTCTTGAGAGTGTGAACTCTGCAAGGCCTATTGGGTTAGATCTGAATGATGATGTCTCACCCGAAGGAATAAGCTCATCAGTTGTAGTTACCGGATCATGTATCTCTGATACAACCTTAAGGAGCAGATTCTCAGGAAGTGGCTCCATTGCAGGCCAGTCCTTAATATTAGGACCAAACTTTATCTCCACAGACGGATCTGCTACTCCGTGGCTGTCAAATACTCTGTTCTCATATATTGTCTTGTCAAAGAAATACTTAGGATTCTTATACTCAACATCCATATCCGTTGCTGCTGTAAGGAAGCCCTTATTAGCCGCTGTTGCCGCAATAGAACGCGCGTCCATAAGTGCAACTGATGCAATCTGACCGTTCTGAAGCTTAGAGCCTTCACGGTTAGGGAAGTTACGTGTTGAATGTCTGATTGAAAATGCATTATTAGCCGGTGTATCACCTGCACCAAAGCAAGGACCGCAGAATGCAGTCTTAACGATTGCACCTGTCTGCATAAGATCAGCAAGCGCTCCGTTCCTGGCAATCTCCATATAGATAGGAGTACTTGCAGGATATACGCTGAGCGTAAATTCATCATCGCCTATACTCTTGCCGCGGAGTATGTCTGCTGCTGCACAGATATTCTCAAAACCGCCGCCTGCACATCCCGCAATGATACCCTGGTCAACATAAAGCTTACCGTCTATAACCTTGTTCTTAAGTGTAAAGTCAACCTGTCCGTCAAGGCTTACCTTGGCACGCTTCTCAACATCATCAAGGATATCCATAAGGTTGGCATTAAGTTCTTCAATAGTATATGTGTTGCTTGGGTGGAATGGCATTGCTATCATCGGCTTAATCTCGCTTAAGTTAACATATACAACTCCATCATAGTAAGCAACATCTGCAGGATTAAGTTCTGCAAAATCAGCGCTTCTTCCATGAATGTCATAGAATTCCTTAATTCTGTCATCAGTTCTCCAGATAGATGACAGGCATGTTGTCTCTGTTGTCATAACATCAACGCCAATACGGAAATCAGCGCTAAGGTTAGATACACCAGGGCCTACGAATTCCATTACCTTATTCTTAACATAACCGTTGCCGAATACCTTACCGATAATTGCAAGTGCAACGTCCTGAGGACCTACACCCTTCATCGGCTCTCCTGTAAGATAGATTGCAACTACGCCCGGCATCTTTATGTCATATGTCTTATTAAGGAGCTGCTTAACAAGCTCAGGTCCGCCTTCACCCATAGCCATTGTTCCGAGAGCACCGTAACGTGTATGACTGTCTGAGCCCAATATCATCTTACCGCCGCCTGCAAGCATCTCTCTTGCAAACTGATGAATTACAGCCTGATGAGGAGGTACATACACTCCACCATACTTCTTGGCACATGTAAGGCCAAACATGTGATCATCTTCATTAATTGTTCCGCCCACTGCGCAAAGACTGTTATGACAGTTGGTAAGTACATATGGGATAGGAAACTTCTCAAGTCCTGAAGCTCTTGCTGTCTGGATAATTCCTACAAATGTAATGTCATGTGAAGTAAGCTTATCGAACTTAATCTGAAGCTGCTCCATATTGCCTGATGTATTATGCTTTTCAAGAATCGAATATGCCATTGTACCCTTAGCAGCCTCTTCCTTAGAAGGTACACTGCCAAGCTTTGATGCAAGTATTGCCTGTACATCAGCATTATCTTCAATTATCTCAGTTCCATGAAGCAGATATGCTCCACCATCACTTAAATTGATCATTTTATGCTCTCCTTGTATTATGGAAAAAATTTTATCAGTATTATATCATCAGTTACTGCTGTGACGCAAGTTTTTCAATGAGATCATGCGCAAGCTTTTCATCAAGCTTGCCTTCCTGCCACTTCAAGCTGACCGAGTCACCTTTATATCTTGGAATGATATGCATATGAAAATGAAATACAGTCTGTCCTGCAATCTCTCCGTTATTCTGGAGAAGGTTCATTCCGTCACATCCAAGCTCATCATTAAGGAACTTCGCAATCTTTGACGCAACTGCAAATACGTGTCCGGCAGTCTTTTCATCCATTGAAAATATATTGTCAAAATGTTCCTTTGGAACAACAAGTACATGTCCTCTTGTTGCAGGGCCGAGATCGAATATTACCTTAACAATGTCATCCTCATATAATGCATTCGTTGGGATATCCCCATTTGCAAGTTTACAAAAAATACAATCATCCTTTTTCATTATGAATAATCCTCCTTTTTCCGCATTATGTGCAGTCGAACTTTGTCGATTTGTCAGCATTTACCGCCGGCATTTTTTATTATATACTTAAATCATACTAATAATCAATGGAGAGGAGCTCATAAATATGCCTTTTTCTGACAATGACAACAAGCTTATTAATAAAATGAAAACCGAGGCTCCCGAATTCTACGATCTGTTCATGCGTACATGTAATATATATGAGTGTCAGGCATCAAGCGCATCACACGATATACTGAATCATATCACCGTACTTCACGGAACCCTTCAGGTTCTTGAACACCGCTCCAATGATATCAAACATGACCCTGTATGGATGAATTTCAGTAAGGCGCTTCACTCTCTGATTGACTATATTAATACGACATCTGAGCTTCGTTATTCACGCCACTGCAACAAAAGCTACTTTGATATTCTGGATATATTATGGAATATTCCTCTTAATCTTGATGATATGTTTGAAACTATAGGTGAAACCCACTCCCGCAATTACAGGCTTGATTTTCCTGAACAGTTCCCTCTTGTATATGCCGACTGTGACAGAATTAACTCTGCACTTCTTGCAATAGCACGCAATGCTGTCGAGGCTACTGATGAGGGTGATGATATCATAATAAGTGCATCACTGGATGATAACGTATTATCTGTTGTTGTAACTGATTATGGCTGCGGATTCTCAGAAGATGCATTATCGCATGTGTTCCATGCATTTGAAAGTGAGAAGACCGGACATGCCGGTGTAGGACTTGCCATAGCAAGAGCAGTTGCCAGTGCACACGGCGGCAGTGTAAGCATAACACCGCTTGCCACCGGTACATCTGTAACTTTCAGCTTTAGAATATAATTTGAATATTATAATTAAAATTTGAATATCTCATCGAGCGTTCTCAGTATTCTGAAATCTCCCTTGGCTGTCATAGCACCTGTCATGAACGCTCGCTGGAATGTCATTCTTCCATATACTATATCATCAAACACCTGCTGTTCCATCTTTCCCACGACATCCGCATTATTGCTTCCTTCGCTCACCAGAGAGATATCTGCATTCTGCCCGTTAGCTTTGATACTTACAGTCTTCTGCTTATCGCTTATTACAATAATATAAGAAGCGTCAAATCCGTTCCTGCCTTCGTAATGCGTCTTAAGCGTTGATATGTAATAATCGTCTCCGCCTCTCTGCTCATCATCGAGCATCTCCATGAACATTCCTGCAAGATCCTGTATATCCTGCTTCTGAGTTGCAACGAACTTATCATTGGCAACAAACCTGGATAACTGTTCGCTCTCCTGTGGCGTAAGCTGGAGTGTCTCCTTCATAAGTGCCCTCTTCATCGCTGCGTTGCTTGACGGAAATGTCTTAACCTGCTGTGACACAGTCCTGTACACATTCTCTGCCATCTTCTCTACAAGTGCCGTTGTATCATCCTCAAGTTCAGCCGCATCCTCATCAACATATGCACAGATTCCGTTCATTGCTTTACCGCCAAGAATCTCCCATGCGTTAGAAAGCGTAAGTGCCGCCTCCCTCTCTCCGTAGGTCTTCGCCATAACGACAGGGAACATGTATATTGAAGCTATCTTATCCTTATCACCGTAAAGCCAGCAGGCATCGAGAAAGTCCTGCATAATTCCGCCTATTCCGAACCATTCTACCGTAACCGCAAGTATGACGGCATCTGCATCCTTAAGCGTCTGTGGAAGTGTTGTAATTGAACTTCTCAGCTCATGGAGGTCATACCTTGACACATGTACCTTAAGCTCGTCAAGTACATCCTGAACCTTACCAAGCACTGACAGCGTCGGGTCTTCTACCATACCTCTTCCGCCATAATATATATTAACATTCATTCCTTACATTCCCTCTCTTATCAATGAATTACATAGCTCAAGAATATCATATCGGATTTGAATTTACAACCCTGTAGAGAGATGCTGCAAATGTTATAACATCGCCGTTATTAAGCCTCTCCGGCTCATTCGGTATAAGCCTTCTGCCATTGACATATGTGCCGTTGCCGGAGTACAGATCCTTCACCACAACTTCTTCATTCTCAATACTGATCTGTGCGTGCATCCTGCTTACATACGCATCATCAATAAACACATCCGCCTCCATACCATGCCTGCCGATAACACATGGCAGCCGGTCAATTATAATCCTGCCATTTTCCGGATTATCATCATGCCACAATTCAAGCACATGTGTTACATTAGAGACAGCAGCATTACACAGTTTCCGTGTTGCATATACATCTTCCGAAACCGCATCCGGCTGCCTGTGCTGCTGTCTTTGCTGCTGCCTTTCGTGTTGATTCACCGGCGTTGTTTTCCCGGCTGCTTCTGCTGCCTTTGCCGCCTTTACTGCCTTTGCTGCCTTTGTTTCCTTTGTTTCCTTCCCCATACGTGATGCCATTGTATACATTGCAGCAGGTACTGCCATCAGAACTATAGCGGATATCAGAGGAATTCTCACCGGAAACCGCGAGCTGAACACCTGGCTTAATATGATAAACACACTTATGATTACGGCAATGCATCTGACGATACCCGGATTAACATTAATAAGTTCCGTATTCTTTATCGGCGCATGTTCACTGTGTCCTATCTTCAAATCCGGTGCTTTGTCCTCAGCAGCTCCATCCTTTCCACATTCTTCTGCCGGCACGCAGCTATTATGTAAATCTCTGGAATTTCCCTGTATAATATCTACAAGCTCCATAATCGTTATATTGCTTCTTCGCGTATGCTGATATGCTTCATAGAATCTCACAGTATCTTCACGTCTTCCATACTGCATATGCTCCATGTAATACTCAAACAGATGCTGCAGCTTTACATTAACAGGCGTGGTTTCCCCGGGTACATATACAAACCCGGCTTTTCGGCTGTCAGAATCCCACATAATATATTGCGGCTCAAGTACAATACCATCCCTGTCAAGAAAATACTCATCAAGCGCCACAAGTGTTCTGTCAAGACACTTTAATATGTCAAGAATAACATCCGTTCCGCTGTTCTCCCTGCTTCCGATATCTTTTAACGATTCATATCCATGTGTATCATAATAATATGCAATCCTGTTATTAACACTCTGTGCATGCATATCCAGAATTCCTTTTATTCTGTTATTCCTGAGCATTCCGGTTATATACGGGGGAATCTCCCCCTCAACCTCCGGATATATTTCGATATAACTGTTATTATCTTCATTTATAAATCTGCCTTCCACAAAATTCCCTCCGCATATATGCAACTATCCAATTATATTCTTTGCAGCATTAATAAGCCTTATAAATTCCGGCGGTGAATTCACCGTAATATCTGCCCCCGCACTCACATTATGTTTTTTCGTAATACGTGATATCATGTCAGGAGTATTGCCGTAACACACAACCGAAACCATCTTTTTCCCATCCTGCACTTCCAGCCTTACATTACGCATTGATATCGTCTTCTCCGCAGCATATATCTGCCCTGCATCACATATATTTTTCTTTACGATATTCCTGTCAGCCCCTGACATTACCGCATAGTCAGACAGCTCCATCTCAGCTTTTACGCCAAGCTTCAGTGCTGTACTTTTGGCAATCAGATTATCATGAATATACAGATCAAGCATTATCAATGATACCGTTATAATTACAAAAAGCGGCACTATAACTGCATTTTCCACAGTAATTGAACCCCTCAGCCGCATAATATCACCCCCACATATCCTGCCAGCAGATAAGGTATGAATGCTATAGTGCTTTTTTTCTTCACCTTTCCTGCCATAAGTAAAGCAGGCATCATTACCGCAGCTATCGTACCTGCAAACATGAGCGCCATAACTGACACATACACTCCCCCAGCAGCACCAATAACCATAAGCACCAGCCCATCTCCGCTTCCTATTGCCTGTCCCGTCATTACACTCAGCATAATGATGAATGCTCCGGGAAGCATTCCGCATAATATATCTTTCCACCCCATATTGCCGCATATCAGATTGCACGCTGCCAATGCTGCAAGCACTGTAACAGCGCATACCGCCGATATATTTCTATGTCTGTAGTCGACTACCGCTTCCACTCCGAGAAATACTACAAGAATAGCATTAATTATGTACCACATTTGCTGCATTGCCGCATTCCTTTCACCGATGTTTTTAATACCTTGATTACATTGCGTCTTATCTTAGGGCAACTACTATTTGAATGATACCTGCCGCCATATTCCGTAATATATACTTCGGACAGGCCACCGCAATCCGTCCCACAATATTCGCATCTGTAATATATGCCTCCGCTTTTATTACGCAGCTTATTCACAGATACCGAAGATACCTTACTGACAGCTATGTCTATATATGTACATGCCCTGTCCGTATGATATACATCACCATCCTGCGTTACATATACATATTCCTGTGTGTTGCTTTCAGAAGCACTGTCCTTTGCATACATATCACTTCCTGTCCACGCACTGACACACACTTTCTGGGTAAATGTCCTTATCGCGACTCCAAATACATCAAAAGGATTCCTCATGGCATATCTTACTTCAAGTTCGATATCATTATTACCGTCACGTATTTTGGAACCCGTCATTATATATCCTGCATTACCGCCGCTTATATGCATTTTTTCCGCATAATCCGCACCCGTCTCCCTGATAAACAGTGCATATACGGCTGCAATATCAATACCTCTTTCCAGTATGGATTTTTCCGGAAATGCATCTGCCACATTTTGATTTGATGATATCGCGCCATCACTGTCATCTCCGTTTTGCAGGCAGTCAGACAGATATGCATAACGTGCCAGCAGTCTGCACTCGTTATACAGACTTTCCTGTATATGAAGCTGCACTGACAACATCTGCATAATATACATGACCGCAGTAACCGCATATATAAACAGCGGCATCACAAGCGCTGCCTCAACAGTTGCGGAAGCTGATAAGTATGCCCTGTGCACGTTGGGCGAAACGATACACGATATGTTATTTTTATTATATCTGACCGGTTTTGCTTCCTTTTGTTCCTTTCTGCCATTATGGCCTGCATATATTCTGTTAATAGTTGCATTGATATATCTTCCGGGCATACTTGTCACCTCCCGCAACCCATCCTGTTAATATACTGTCTTCTCATCATTAACAGATTAATATCCGTATGACACACTCTGTACGCTGTATCTGCTGTTTCTGTACGCTCCCGCCTTAAATGATATGTCCGCATCCATACCGCATATATGATTTCTCATTCTGAACTCCTGACATCCGCGCCTTACTGCCCACAGCTCTATCTGTGCCATTGTCCTGTAATACTTTTGATTACGCTGACACATCATAAGAAGTATCCGCAGATACTCTTCATAATCAAGTCCTTTGCTGATTCCGGAATCTGACCTGTCTGAATCTTTTTTCCCAAAATCACAGGCAGCAGCTCCCTCAAGACTCAGTTTCCACGTTGCCGACGTCTTGGCAAGCTCTACCTTATCCCCAGCCATTAACTGCCTTACGTCCGACAACGCTTCCGCGTAAGCCCATAATGCCATGATTACATATTCAGCAGCCGTGACTACTGCCGGCATTCCCGTAAAACCAAACATTGCAAGCGCCAAAGCGTAGCACTCCTGCCTTCTGGCGCTGTCTGTCATAAGACAGACAAAATTTGTCCCCTCTCTTAATGCAGACAGCTTAAGGACAGTCATAAAAAGATTGTCATAATCTGTCCTGCATCCGTTAAGTATGTACTCCGCCTGGTAATCCAGCAATTCGCCTTCATCACCTGATACACTGGCATTCTCTGTATTTGTGCCGCCTCCCCGGTCATTCGTTATATAATCCGTATAGCTGTCAAAATGCATCATCACATATTCATCATAAAGTATCGTATTCTTTATCTGTGTAAGTACGCCATCCAGATGCGACCTGTCATAACTTACGGCTGAATCTGCCAGGTCTGAAAATGTTATCTGCTTCTCCGATACCTCTGCCCCATCTTCAAGCACAATCCCCATCATGCCTTTGGACATTACATCACGCACTCTCTGAAACATCCCCTTATCCGCCTTATTCTTCTTAAATACAACCCCTGAATAATTAAATTTCAGTCCCGAATATCTTATTGCCTGCGCAGTCATCCGGGCATCATGTGTCCGATCCTGCACTTCTCCGTAGCTGCCATTGCGGTAAGCATTGCTTATGTCCTGTGTTCTCTGTGAAAGCAGCATAAAATACGGCAATATATCCCTTAATGCCGAATATACCGTCTCCGCATCGCAGATAGCGTCATCCGTTGCGAATTGCCCGATTTTTCCTGCATCTTCATACAGGATATCCGCGACTTCCTTTCCGATAAGATTCCTGCTCTCATCTATATGACCTTGCGCAGTCTTTGCCTTTTTCACAACCGAATCTTTGCTTTTCCTGTACATATTGCAAAGCTCTATTCCTCTTTCGCACGCAGCTTTTGCTGAATCCACAGCATCTTCAAGTTCAGATATTGAACCGGAGACTGATGCCTTCAGCCATCTTTCCTTTTGTGGTGATGCATCATCATCAAGATTGTCCAGCTCATATGCATCATCCTGAATATCACTTAATATTGCTGACAGATTGGAATAATGCGGTTTCATGACATTATATACACGCAGATCACTTACCCCCATAAGTGATGGTGACGGCTCATCAGGCGCCGCTGTTTTGACAAATCCCTGTCCTGTTGCAGCAGGTCCGTCATTCTCACTTTTAAAATAACCTCCGGCAGAGTCAATTCCTTCTACCTGCGCAATCAGCTCCAGTAATACCGAATCTATTGCTGCAATATCCTCACGGCACTGTGCAATCTCTTCCGCCAGTTCTCCCGTCCTGTACTCTGCCCTGATTCTTTTTTCGCTCCCCATGAGCATATCTGCAAATTCACTAAACACGCCATATTGCATATATGAAGCTACTGCCGATGCAAATACACTGCCACCTTCATCTGTCGGGTATGTCTTTGCTGTAATGTCACATGCCAATGCCTGTGCCCCTCCGAATCTTCCGTTATTCTCACAGCTCTTGCCGGCATATGAAGTAATGTCAGCTTCAAGCGACTGCCTGTCAGGCATTATAAGAATATTAAATCTGTCTGCAATCTGCCTTGTATAACCTGCAAAGACCGATTCAACAGCCAGATTGGCAGCCATTCCAAGCTTTACATTAACCGCTGCATCAGATGCTGATTTTATTGAGGTGCATACAACCGCAAGCACCAATATTATAGTAAGTGATGCAAGCACGGTTATCTGTGCTTTTAATCTGTAAAACCGCATACATTTCCAATCTCCAATCCCATAAAATGTTACATCTTTTCTGTCTATATCTGATTGGCCTGGCTCGTCATCTTTGACAATATAGAATTGACAAGTGATGTAATCTGTCTCTTGAAGATTACTACCAATCCGATAAGGACAATGATTATAAGGATGATTTCAACAACACCCATTCCATCCTCATCTTCCACAAACTTTGTTATAATATTTTTCACCATATATATTCCCCCATTCTTATTCCGTCAGAAGTTGAAAGACATCATCGCAGGAACCATTACGATTACCATAACTACCGCAAGCATAAGTATCATTGGCAGTAATAATTTTGTTCCTGCCTCTTCTCCAAGCTGCTTTGCCAGATTCTTGCGCTGTTCAAATGCTTCCTCTGATTCCTGTTCAAGAAGCACCGAAAGTCCTCTTGTGCCTTTCCGTACATTCTGTTCAAGAAGCGTGCCGAGCTTTCGGTATTCCTTGATACCGCATCTCCGTCCAAATTCAGCATATGCTATATTCTCAGACATTCCTGACTGCATCTGACGAAGCGTCGTCATCATCTCCTCATATACCGCATGGTACTTTTCCTTTGGCATGTCCTTCATCTTATTATTGTAGTCAAGTGCAATCTTTTCCCATGCACGCCTTACCGACATGCCCGCACCCGTAAGAAGTGTCAGCTTAGACACAATCTCAGTGTAATCATATTGAAGCTGCTTATTCCTCAGCCTTACAGCCTTGCGTTTTCCCTGTTCACGTCCTGCTATTAACGCGGCCGCTGCAAGTACACCTGCCATAATTATTGCCGGAACAGCATTTCCGCCATTCTCCTCATAACGTATGGAATGTCCTTCAACACTTTGCGGCAGGCTTACAGTATCAGAATGCTTTTCAGATTCAAGCACCGCATCGACGCATGCTTTTACTGATTTCCACAGCCTTTCTTCCCCATTCAGATCCGGCTGTTCAACATGTACCTGATATCTGTATTCAGATTTATAACTTCCGCATGTCATCAATGCTGTAAGTTCAACATTGGTTCCGGTACCGCCAATACTATCCGTATTGACGCTTCCATCATATCCGACGATATCGTAATCTGACGAGTACCATTCAACATTTATTCCATATTCAGGTATCTGCGTCATAAGATTAAGATCTCTGGTTACATGCTGTAAGGACTCATTGTCCGCAACAATATTATCAGACACAAAGCTGTCTGCATCGGCAAAGCTGTTCATAGCTTCCTCATACGTGGGCTGCCTTGGCAGGACCTCCACAGCTATCTGCTGTTTTTGCCCACTATTCTCATCTATTGCCTGTATGTCCAGATTCAGCGCACCCTCTCCTGCTCCTGGTCTTGTAATCCGCCCATTATCCAGATTCGTATTCTTTCCTGCACAAAGTGCTGCAGCACTTAAAAATCCTGTTATAACAATGGCTCCGGCTGCTACAATAATTCTGTACATCCATTCATGCTGAATATTAATTTCCAGCTTTTCTTTTGCAAACCGTTCACACTTAACGGTGCAGTGCTCTATATATTCGCCGATATCCATACAATCCCCCCCCCTGTTACGCATATCTATGCATCTATACCTTTATATCAGTTATCTTTCTCCCCAATGCGATTGCCAATGCATATACCGCAAGACACCCCGTCATCACTGCCACCCCTGCGGCATTGCCATACAGAGGCTCTATAAATTCAGGCGATGCAAGCCGCAGATATACAATTATTCCAAACGGCACAAAATTCATTACCATCTGCTCCATGCGCCGTCCGCTTATTATTGTCCTTATATCTTCAGCCACCTCATTCTTATCCCTTATAACTGACGCTGTATTACGGATTATTGACATAAGGTCTCCTCCGCTTCTCTTGGCGTACCTGAATACCTGGGCAAAATACAGAATATCCTCCACTCCGCTCTCGGCCGCAAAATCTTCAAGAATGTCCTCAATATTCTCATTCTGTGCCATTCTGTTGCATATAATCCTGAACTCTTTTGCTATCCTGCTTTCACTTCCATATAACATCTGCATCTCTTTGTATGCTTCCCTGAATGCATTTTCAATTGAATAACCTACGTTAAGTGAGAATGAAACTGCTATTATTCCGTCTTTAAATGCACCGGCAAGCCGCTCATCCTCCCGCTTTGCAAGCTCTCTTTTTTGAATTCTCACATATACCCAGCACAGTGGAAGCAGCAGAATAACCACAAGAAACGAGTTATAAAATATGATTCCCACCGCAACAGGTATGAAAAGACTCTTAAGCCACAATCTAATGTCCTTTCCAAATGCTATTCCCGCATGCAGTTTTCCGTCTGTCCCCAATCTCTCACCCCCGCAGCTATAAATTTATCTGTGTTAGTCATGCATCCACACTTTACCAGTCTTCCGCATACCCTGCCATCCTGCTCTCCCGTTTCTTCAAATCGGTACAGCGGATTAAGCATAATTTCACCATCTTTGTATCCCGTTACTTCGACTATCTGCAGCACGCGCCTTGATTTGTCACGCAGCCTTCCAAGGTGCACTATAATATCTATCGCCGAACCAATCTGGCTTCTTATTGCCTGAACAGGCATATCCATTCCCATAAGGACCATTGTCTCAATTCTGTTAAGCATGTCTGTAGCACTGTTGCTGTGTCCTGTGGAGAGACTTCCTTCCATTCCGGTATTCATTGCCTGAAGCATGTCAATTGCCTCAGCACCCCTTATCTCTCCCACGACTATACGATCCGGACGCATTCGCAGACAGGACTTAATCAGGTCTCTTATTGTTATTGCATTATTGCCTTCCATATTGGCATTGCGCGTCTCAAGGCGTATCAGATTACGTGGTTTTCCGTCCACATCATGTATCTGAAGCTCTGCCGAATCTTCAATCGTAATAATTCTCTCGTCTGCAGGTATATAATTGGACAGTGCATTAAGGAAGGTTGTCTTACCGGAACCCGTTCCGCCACTTACAAATATGTTATATCTTGCCTTTACCGCACACTCCATGAAGCATGATACCTCCTTCGTTATTGAGCCCAGCTCTATAAGCCGTTCTATTGTTATCGGTGTATCGTAGAACTTTCTTATAGTTATTGCAGGACCTTCAATCGCAATCGGATCAAGTACTATGTTGACACGGGAACCGTCTGCAAGTCTTGTATCAAGAATCGGCTCCGTTTCATTAACAGTTCTGTTAGACCACGCGGCAATTCTCTGCGCTACGTCCTCGAGATCCTGCTGCGACTCAAAGCACCTGCCGCTGAGGCTTATACGGCCCTGTCTCTCAATAAAAATCCGTCCCTGCCCGTTGACCATAATCTCGGTTATCGTGTCATCATCAAGCAGATCCTGCAGTACGCCGAATCTTCTCATTGAATTAAATACATTTCTGCGTATATCAAGCCTTGAATTAACCGGGAGCGGAATCTGTGATGCAACATATCCCATTGTGTTGTCAATCAGACCAAGCAGCTCTTCGTCCGTCATGTCCTCCCCAAGGTTCATCTCTTCCCTGACACGGTTCTTCAGCATATCCTGTGCTTTTGACTGCAAATTATTATCCAATGATATCTTTGTCACTGCCAGCTTTTAACTACCTCCCTTGCATGTCTTCCAAGCGTGCCATACTCTGCTGCATCAAGATATCCCTTATCAAGCACCATACCGTTATCCTTCGGCAGCAGCATTTTCTCTATAATTCCGCATACATGCTCTCTTCCCATTGACAGCATATAAGTCTCAAAATCATTTAACTTCTGCATTGAGATGTAGTCCTCGCGCACAGGCATTATCGCTCTTGTACATACCTCAAGCACACGCCACGGCTCACTTACAAGTGTTCCTATGTCCAGAATTATCGTGTCATACAGCCCGCTTGAAGCTATATCTGTTATAAAATCCTGCCACTCCTCCGCCGTCTGGCATGTAATGTCATCAGCGCATCTTATTGGCGGAATATAATATACGTCGCCTGTCCTGCCGACAATCTTCTCAAGTGCATTGGCAAATGCTGCCCTGTTAGTCCTGTATGTATAGAGTGCATCCGACATATTTCCCGCACCACAGTCAGGAAGAAGTTCCGACAGTCCTGAGAATTCCTCCATATTCACGTATAGCACACGCTCCTGCGATTTGGCGCATGCAGAAGCAAGTGCCAGTGCAAATGATGTCTTGCCTGCATAATGTATCGGTGAATATATTCCGATAACCTTTCTGTCATCAGCGTATGTATATATTCTTGAGACTTCATCTCCGACAATTGAATATATCAGCGAGTCCGCCTGCTGATACTTATAGACCTCTGAGACCTTTTCATTACTGTATGTCCCTGCTGTGCCTGAATCCTCCCGCAATACAACAACCCTGTTTACTCTGTGTGTGTCCGTAATCTGCTCCATTGCCTCTTCCCCAACCACAAGCAGAGGCAGCTGCCTGTCTGCCATATATTCACCGAGTGCAGATTCCTCCGTGAACATAATTGTCCTGTAATTAACACCTTTACGTGAATTCATGGCATTCATAAGTCTTCTTGCGTACTGTTCATCATAATCAAAAACCGCACATACTTTTTCCATTATTCTCTCCCCCTCATGTCATTTTCCCTTAAAATTCTCACCATATAATCTGTGTACTTAATATGCTCATAATCAGTGCCGCTAATATTGCATACGAAAAATGTATTCTGTGCATACCGCATCCCCTCCTCCTTATAAGAACCGGAATTCCGTACAACGCCGATATCACCAGTGCCACAGCGAATATCACACATGCCCTCTTAATGCCCGTAACCGATGCCATAACGCACATAAGCTTGATATCACCCGCACCAACCGCATGCACGAGATATACCGGAATCAGAATAATCAGCATCACAATCATCCTTGCCGGAATATCAGCAATCATGCCCGGACTGCATGTATTCATCCACACTGCTTCTGTAATTATTCCGCCCGCGATTGAAAAAGCCGCATACAGCATAAGTCTGTTGGGAATCTTATAAGAAATATAATCGCAGGCTGCCGCCGCCAAAGTAACAGCTGTCACCGCTGCCATACCAAAAATCTGCAGACAGGCCTCCTTTCCGTGGCTTAGCGTTGCTGCGCGCTGCCACTGTCTGATAAAACATATTTGGAATTATCTGATAATAAACTGTATAGATTCTTATAGCCGTGACTATAATTAAGATGATGGTAAAAATTACTTATAACGAAACCTTTAAGAAATCTTAATGAAAGCAGGTCTTATGTTCAGAAAAGAAAAAACAAAACAAAAACCGCTTACTTACGAAGAAAAATATCTTCTTGAGGAAATTGCCATGACAAAAAATGCTATCGAAACAGCATATTCCAACTTTGAAAATGCTGTTGAACCTGACCTGATAGACTGCTATATCTATCAGCTCAATTCAGAACAAAAAAGATACAAATACTTAATCGAACGTGCCAAAGCAGTCCAGTACCGTAATGAACAGCTATGCAGGAATTAACTGCTGTGCTGTGATTAACAATTTATCATCGCCACAGGCAAAAGTCAACAGAAAAACCCGCTTAATTACGCACAAAAAAGCCGTTAAAAGATTGTTATACATTAACAAACTTTCAACAGCTTTTTTATTTTACAGAATATATTTTTCGCAAGTGTAATAAATATTGTTATACATTTACAATATTTTATAAATGTGCTGTGCAATATGACTACCGCTCGTCCATCATCGCTTCAAGATATCCCCTGTCCCACAGCATAATCTTAAGCTTCTTTGCAACATTGACTGCAGGCGTCGTAAAATACTGGTTCGTCATGACAACACCGACCATGCAGTCATAATAATCACGTCCCGCATATATCTCCTGAACTGCCTTGATACCTACAGGCTCTGTATAGCATTTGCATTGGAACGCATATGATACTCCGTCCTTCTCGGCAAGTATGTCAACACCGTAGTCATGGCTTGCCTTCGTAACCTCTACATCGGTGAATCCGCTTTTTTCAAGAAGATCAGCACAGTACAGCTCAAACTCACCGCCATCCATGTCGTCCCATTCCCCGCACCGGAGGTGTCTTCTTATCAGTAATAAAACAACGGCTATGACAACTGCTGCCACTACAGCCGCTAATGTATAATTTAACAAAATATTTTCCATCCTTATATTCATTGACAATATCAGCTTACTATTTTAGTATAAGAATGTAAGTTCGTAAAGACCAAATCGAAAGAAGTGAAAATATGAATACACAGAATATTAATCAGGAAAATCTTTCACGCCAGCCTAAGCCGCAGCGTCAGCAGAAGGCTAAGCGTCAGAAGGCAAGTCCGTACAGATACCTTCTTATACTCGCAGTTGTTACAATTATCGCTGTCGTAAGTATAATTGCCGCTGTATCTGCTAACATAAAATACCGCAGACAGCAGAAGGCTTATGTTGAAGCCGGCATATCCAATCCGGCATATTCCATGGATGTAGCCAATAAGATGGCTCAGGCTGCTGAGGCACAGGGCCGTCAGGCTGTTCTTGACAACATGCGCGAGAATTTTTCTAACGGCACATCAACAATATCATATCTCAAGAAGACATTTACTGATAAGATTGTATTTGCTGATGACGGCAGATACGTCTTTGTTGATATCAATAAGTCGCTTCCTATGCACAACCTCAATCTGTCCGCATTCTCCAAGGATGACAGAGGCTTCATGAACTACAGCGATGCTGCAATCCAGACACACCGCGGAATTGACGTATCGAAGTATCAGGGTGACATTGACTGGAGCCAGGTGAAGACAGACGGCATTGAATACGCTTTCTTACGTGTCGGCTACCGCTCTTACGGAACCGGTATCATCAAGGAAGATGAAGCCTTCAAGACTAATGCGGCAGGTGCCATACAGAATGGTCTTAACGTCGGTGCATATTTCTTCTCACAGGCAATAACTACTGCTGAAGCTGAAGAGGAGGCTGATTTTGTAATTAACACGCTCAAGCCGTTTAAGATTAATTATCCGGTTGTGATTGATGTTGAAGAGATTGTAAATGACTCCTACCGTCAGGAAAATCTGTCACAGGGTGAGCTTACCGATGCAGTTATCGCATTCTGTGAACGTATCAAAGCAGCCGGCTACACGCCTATGATATATGCCAACATCAAGGGATTTGCGTCTCTTGTCGATATAAGCAGACTTACCGCATATGACAAGTGGTACGCAGATTACAACCAGACGCCATATATACCTTATGACATAAGCATCTGGCAGTACAGTGAGAGCGGTAAGGTTAACGGAATCAGCACAAATGTTGATCTTAATATCAGTTTTAAGACATGGTAATTCTGATGCCTCAGGGAGTATCCCAAAGTTTGTGTAAACCTCCAAACTGATGTAAGATAAAATTACTCAGTTTGGAGGTTATTTTTATGGCAAGAAGAAAAGACAGCCCACAAAAAGCAGCAATGAGAGAAATGATGCGTGACTATCTGAAAAATAATGATATCAGCATCAAAGATGGCACTGATGTTAACAGCATCATGCGTGACATGATGTCTGTCATTTTGGAAGGTGCTTTGGATGAAGAACTAGATGAAGAATTAGGATATTCCAAGTATGACTATCGGAACAAAGAAACAGACAATAGTAGAAATGGACATTCCAGCAAAACCATGCACACCAGTTATGGAGATATGGATGTAGCTATACCAAGGGATCGTAACGGTGATTATGAACCACAGCTGATTAAAAAATATCAGAATACCGTAACTCAGGACATGGAAGAAAAAATACTTTCCATGTATGCCAAGGGAATGACAACTGGAGACATTGAATCCCACATGCGTGAATTATACGATATTGATATTTCTGACAGCACAATCAGCCGGATCACAGACAAAATCCTGCCGATTGTAAAAGAATGGCAGGAACGCCCTTTGGAAGAAGTGTATGCTGTAGTATTTATGGATGCAATCCACTATCACGTCCGCAGTGAAGGACGTATTGTAAAACGTGCGGTTTACATTGCCCTTGGTATCGATATGAATGGGAAAAAAGATGTTCTTGGAATGTATGTTGGAGAAAACGAAAGTGCAAAGTTCTGGCTTTCTATCATGAATGGATTAAAAAACAGAGGCGTTGAGGATATCCTGATTGCATGCGTTGATGGTTTAAATGGATTTCCACAGGCAATCGAGGCTGTTTATCCAAAAACAGAGATTCAACAGTGTATCATCCATCAGATTCGTAATTCAACGAAGTTTGTTTCATACAAAGACATCAAAAAACTGATGGCTGATCTGAAGCTTGTATATGCAGCTCCAACGGAAGAAACAGCTTTAAATGAGTTAGAATTGTTCAAGGATAAATGGGATTCCAAGTACCCAAAAATCTATAAATCCTGGCATGATAACTGGGCAACACTGTCCACTTATTTCAAGTATCCAGAAGCTGTAAGACGTTTGATTTATACCACAAATGCCATTGAAGGATTCAACCGTCAGCTTCGGAAAGTGACCAAAAGCAAGACCGTTTTTCCGTCAGATGACAGCCTTTTGAAAATGCTGTATCTGGCAACCATGGATATCACGAAAAAATGGACCGGACACAGGCAGGACTGGGGACAGATCCATTCCCAGCTTGAAATTTATTTTGAAGAACGTCTGGCAGGACGGAACCTGTAAAGCAGTCAATTTTAGGCAGGTTTTATTGACATGCCAAAAAACTACTGTATAATGCAGATATGGGCAGAATCCGGAAAATCGGCTCTGCCCATTTGTAACTATTCACAAATCTTATATCAGTTTTTAACGTTTACACAAAACTTGAAACGGTCTCATGCCTCAACACAGCTTCCGCTTTCTGTAAGCATTACTGCTAAGTAAATGTTCTGTATTCAATATTATATGATATTTTTGTGTGAGACGGCTGATGCCGTCTCATTTTTACTTGTTTATATTACGCTCCGCGTATTTCACCTGAACATTGCATAATACCCGCTTACGCAGCAGTATATTATCAACAACGTACTTACAAATCCGCATACTGAGGCTATTACTATCAGCTTCATGACAGAGCTGTACGGCACTACCTTATTACGATTTTTCTTGCCTACAAACAATTTGCATGGCACACCTTTTTTCGGCTTCCATATAGCCTCTGTGTATATGCTGTACTTCTGCCCGTCTATCTCATATTCATACGTTGCCGGATAATATTTCTGCCCTTCATAGCCGCCACGCCTGCTTGTAAATTCTACACATACTGCCTCCACTACATCATATCTTGCATAATGCCAGATTAATTCCACAGCTATTAAAATAATAAAAAATGCTAAATAATATGGTAGATCTAACATTGGTTTGTTACCATCCCTTCATATTAAATATTTTTCTTATGTGTAAAGATAGCTGTTCACAGGATACGCTGTGGACAGCCATCTTACTTACTTCTTATGCTTAAATATTCTTTGCAGTAACCCTTCTCTCTTTTTGCTCTGCTCGAATTTCTCCTTCATTCTGGCATCAATTTCTTTTTCGTCCTCTTCGTGAAATTCAATGCCTGATTTCTTATACATTTTTTTGTCCACATTCAGCCCCATGGCATCCATGCTTCCGTCTGAGCTGTCGTACTGTCCATACATGGCAGGTCACCTCCTTCTATTATCTCTACAGTTGTGTTTGTTTCAGCCGCCTAAACCTCCTGCGTCAATGTTACAATACAGAAATCATATGCAGTGTACCAATATAATTGGTTGTAAATGCAATTTAATTATACAATTACTTTTAACCGGATAACTTTTTAATGTATCACATCAGGCATTTGCAAATGCATCCAGACCTGAAACTATTATTCCATCCTCATAAGTTGATATATCATCAGCGACTATATGCGCCGGAAGCTTCATTTTCTCAAGCAGCTGATCCACACGATTATTCAAATTGCTGTAGCTATTGTTTTCATTGAAGTTTCCTGACTTTATCAAATCATATATTTTCCCAAAAATATAGTATTTTTCGTTTACATCTGTCCAGCGATAGTAATACTGATTACCTATATCCACTCTCTGATAAGGAATATTTAACAATTCCATGCTCAGTATAAATGTCTGATAATACTTAAAACATTCTTTATCAATATTAATTGTAAATTCCATACCGCCATCTTCTTCAGGATCAACATCATGAATATGCCATACATCATCCACCTTGTCATATTTAGAAAAACATGAACCTATTACATGCTTTTGAATTCCAGTATAATTATATTTTATTCCCGTTGAAATAACAGTTACAGATTTAACATTACGCAACTGATTTTTTGCGTGGTCAACTGTATCCGATGATATTCTGTTACTTATAGTCCCCTTGCTTTCAAACAAATACGCGTTGCCTTTATTATCAAGTCCAAACCAGTCAGGCGCCATTTCGCCACGTTTTAACCTCGTATTAAGCCTGCTGTCTGTAAAATGATATAATCTTGAAATTTTATACTCATTATTAGCTATAATTCTCGCTGCCAGCATCCCCATTGCAAAAGAAATCGCAATCTTATATGACGTTTCGGCATTTGCATAATCCTCCGAAATTGAAAAATATCCATTTTTCTTTTTTATTGCCATTTTGCAGATCGATGAGTAAAATCCTTTTGTATCATATGACATTTTACGCCCATTATACTTTCCGTTCAGTATGGCATATTTAGAAATGTTATATCTGGAAATTTTTAACTGATGTTTCTTTACTTTAGAATGACTGCCTGAATAGGCGCTTGTACTTGTAAAATATTCATATATTAATTTATTCATATGTTTATCACCTTTTCTTACAGTATATTTCACTGTCCAATTCTATAACTTTTATTAAATAGTTTTTATATCACCTGCTGTACCCAAGAATAGCATTAATTCTGGCAAGCACATCATCCTCTTTAATCTTATAATCATTCCATTTGCCATTAGCATTTACAGATACCCAGCCACCGCCTATCTGCCACCGCGAATAGCTGCCATCCGTATACACAATATTAACAAATTGTTCCGGTGCCGCTCCTATGATTCCTTTTCTGGAAAAAGGAGTTCCTTTGAGTCCGTTAAGTAATGCAGCCACTTCATCGCACCCTTGTCCTGATATTTTCACTGATTCATCGCTGTATGGCACTATGTACGCCACTTCGTTATCATATATTCCCAACCTCTTTGCAATATTAAACGGAACAAATTTATAAACTGCTCCACATATCAGGCATACTAAGATCAGGGATAATATCACATACTTTAATATCTTCTTCATGCCACCTCCACCTCCTATTGCAATACTGTTTTATAATTCATACCATATACCGACTTTGCTATTTTTACAATACACTTTGCGCAAGTGGTCGTTTTTCTTCCCAAGTGGTATATTTTTATGACTATAAGAAAGATTTGGCTTATAGATATTGCAAAAAACTGCTGTCCAACCGGATTACCGGCTTTAGACAGCAGCTTTTTATATTTTGATTGCTATTATAAACAATATACAAGCACTTCACGTTCTTAATTATAATAGCATTTTATATCATCTGCTGTACCCAAGAATAGCATTAATTCTGGCAAGTACATCATCCTCTTTAGTCTTATAATCATTTGATTTGTCATTAGCATTTACAGCTACCCAGCCACCGCCTATCTGCCACCGTGAATAGCTTCCATCTGTATACACAATATCAACAAATTGTTCCGGTGCCGCTCCTGTGATTCCTTTTCTGGAAAAAGGAGTTCCTTTGAGTCCGTTAAGTAATGCAGCCACTTCGTCACACCCTTGTCCTGATATTTTCACTGATTCATCGCTGTATGGCACTATGTACGCTGCTTCTTTATCATACACTCCCATACGCTTTGCAATATTAAACGGAACAAATTTATAAACTGCTCCACATATCAGGCATACTAAGATTAAGGATAATATCACATACTTTAATATCTTCTTCATGACACCTCCACCTCCTATTGCAATACTGTTTTATAATTCATACCATATACTAACTTTGTTATTTTTACAATACACTTTGCGCAAGTGGTCGTTTTTCTTCCCAAGTGGTATATTTTTATGTGTTTTGGATGAAAATAATTAAGGAATAGGCTGAGTATTGTCAAAACTTCATTCATTCCGACATCTAATTACTTATTGCATATTTTGATAAAATTGACATAATGTTTTCATAGTTATTGTCTTTATTAACAAGATATTTTGTCTCATTTTCTCCAATCCTTATACTGCAAATATTTCCCGAAAAAGTATATGTTGTTCTATCACTATCATTTAACACTACTTTATACATCCATCCTGTAAACTGCTCTCCCGTATATATTTCAAGTATAAGCGATTGCAGGGAATTACGTATCTGTTCAACATCTTCTTCCGATTCTACCAATACACATTTTCCTGTATTTCCATAAACAATTTCTACATCATTACTTTTTTGATTTGAATTTACACTATCTTCTTCCAATTTATTATATGCCTGCATTTCTTCATCTTTTTTATCATTATTTTTTAAACTATAATCACTTTGTAAAGTCATATTTTCATTCACATATCCAGACACAACTTCCGCCCTTTCTTCATTACTTTCAATTTCATACTCATTACTAAGCTCCTCATTAGTTTCAGATTTTGTTTGTGTATAATTAATATTTTCACTTCTGCCATTAGTGCATCCACACATCATCATAATGCACATCGTAATAATACCAAATATCATTTTTTTCATTGTAATTTTCTCCTTTGGTCACTCCTATGGTCACAGTATGGCTTTTAAAATTACAATTTTCAATAGTTTTGGCGCAAGAGGCACTATTTTGGCGTGAGTCATTTATTATCAGCGATAATCAACACAATCTTAAACATTATCATTGAATGACTTATATTTTTATATATAATCCGTCCATTATATTTATTGACTATGTAACGTATATTATCCATACCATAGCCATGATGTTCTTTGTCATCTTTTGTAGTCTTAAATAGCGGATTATTGTTTAAAGCATTTGGCATTATAGAATTACTTAATTCAATTCCTACTCCCGTCTTATCAGAATATATCATCAGATTAATCATTTTATCATTGCTATTCTCTGCTGCTTCGATTGCATTATCAAGAAGATTTTCAATGAGAATATGAAAGTCAAGGTCATCTATTCCGGATAATTCTCCTTCTACAAGACAACTGAACGAAATACCTTTTTCCCTGCAATATCTGTTTTTTCTATTTAGTACGTGATTTATTATAATGTTAGACGTATAAACAATCCCCTCATCCGGAAGAATTCTGCCACTCGTTACATTTGTAATATACCGGCGTGCTTCTTCGACACTGTTTGCCGTAAGCAGGCTGTCTATCATATTAATAATCCTTTCAAACTCATGGCGCGCCCTCTCATTTTCCCGATGCACACGTTTAATCTCGTCAATATCCGCACGCTGATACTCAAGTGCTGTAAGCCTTACCTTTTCTTTTATCATCTGATGATATCGTTGTTGTTCCTTAGCCATTAATATAAAATTAATTATATTTATAATAGCTATTCCAACTATTACAGCTATCACATAGATTTCTCCATGTATATCACCATTATCAATTCTCAGGACCATGCCACACAAAAAAATACTTATTAGCGGAATCATTGCGGCAGTAACCGCGTAAGCATAATCCCGTAATTCTTTCAATCTGTCTGCCTGTTTTGTGATTGCAATAATACATCCTGTAAGTATTATCTGATTTAACACAATTGCCAGATATCTTGCTTTTCCGCCATTATAGACCATATCTATATAATTTGTTTCGAATATAAACGATATAATACTTCCTGCTATAACCGCAGAAAATATCAGAATGATTATGAGGACTATATTATATATAAGTTTCTTTACAAAACTTCCATCCATATAAACCAAACAAATCGGGAATGATATCAACATATAAATTAGTATTCCGCTTCCCTCAAACACATTAATTTTACTCTGTATTACCAGATATGAAAAAGTAAGCATACATCCAATTATAAATACCTTGGATGCCTTGCGTCCGGGTGCTATATGAAGGCATCTTGTCAAAAAATATATTGTCATTACACTTTGATATAAATCTACTAATATCTCAATCATCTTTTCTGCCTCTGTCACATCATTTTGTAATACATCCATTCATTTTGTACACTTTTGTACCTGTCTTTACTGATATCAATGCTTCTCCCATTAACAAGCTTTACTTTATATGGCCGAATATCTGCAACATACCTTAAATTAATCATCATCCCTCTGTATATAGTTACAAATCCACAGTCCTGTAATTCTTTTATATGATGCGATAGCTGATCCCTGATTGAAATCACATTGTCATCTGTTTCAAGCCTCATCTCATGGTTATACACCTCTATTATCCGGACTCTGTCAATCTGAATTGCCAATTTCTTTGAATTATCACTGAATACAACAACTCTTCTTTTCTTCATTATGTATTCCTGCACAGAAGAGATGGCAAACCATATATCCTTTTCTATAGATTTTTTTCTTATAAATCCCAACGGACGGCACACAAATGATTCATATACATATTGATCGTAGTTCGTCATATAGACTATTCCCGGATCTGTAATTATTGTGCCTAATCTTTTTGCTACTTCAAAACCTGATACATTATTATCCAGCTCTATATCCATAAATACTACATCGATATTATCGCGTATATAATTATCAACCAGCTTGTCACCATCTCTGTAATAAAAGAAACTGATTCCTACACCCTTTTCAGCATATTTTTCTTTGTATACACTTTCAATTACAGGGACTATACGCTTCATAATGTTCTCATCATCATCACATATTGCAATATTTATATTATTATCCATAGTGTATGCTCCAATTAATACCCTTTTATAATATATTATAAATTTAATTATAGAACATTATTATAATTTTTCAATAGCACCTGAATTTATTTACATTAAGATGCAATATAAAACATTCCAAGACACCAATCTTTCCTGCACACTTCCCCACTCCCCCGCATACAATAGAATATCAGTATCACCTTGCGGAGGCTTCTATGCTCAACTACATATGGGCTGTTCTTATTATTATCGGAGTTATATACGGCGCACTTACCGGGCACATGGCTGATGTAACGAATGGTGCTCTGGATTCTGCCAAAGATGCCGTTGAGCTCTGCATCACCATGCTTGGTGTAATGTCTCTGTGGACGGGGCTTATGGAAATAGCAACGCGGAGCGGTATCATTGAGGCACTCACGCGAAGGCTCCTGCCTGTCATGCACTGGCTTTTCCCAAATGTACCGGACAATCATCCGGCGATGTCACACATCTCAACCAATATGATTGCTAATTTTCTGGGGCTTGGATGGGCGGCAACCCCGGCAGGTCTTATGGCAATGAAATCCCTGTCCGAACTTAATACGGAGCACCCGGACAGTGCGAGTGATGCAATGTGTGCGTTTCTTGTAATAAATATTTCATCAATCCAGCTTATCCCGGTGAATATAATCGCATACCGGAGCCAGTACGGCTCTGCCAACCCGGCTGCAATAATAGGTCCGGCAATAATTGCCACATCAATATCTACCGCCGCCGGAATTATTTTCTGTAAACTTGCATGTGCGCGCAAGAAAGGATTAGGGTGATTGAATGAAATTTTTCCTTATTATATCTGATTTTATTATTCCTGCAGTTCTGCTTGGGATTGTTGTCTACGGAATGAAAAAGAAACGCCCTGTATATGATGATTTTGTAGATGGCGCAAAGGAGGGCATGAAGACAGTTGCCGGAATTCTGCCGACTCTTATAGGGCTTATGGTAGGTGTAGGCGTTCTGCGGGCATCCGGCTTTCTTGATATGCTTGCACAGGTTACGGCAGGTCTGTCCTCAAAGATTGCATTTCCTGCCGAGCTTATTCCGGTAGTGTTTGTAAGAATGTTCTCATCATCTGCTGCGACCGGACTGTCGCTTGATATATTCGACAAATACGGTCCCGATTCGTACATAGGTCTTGTGACATCAATCATGATGAGCTGCACCGAAACCATTTTTTATACGATGAGTGTCTACTGCATAGCTGCAGGCATCAAAAAAACACGCTGGACTCTGCCGGGTGCGCTGTTATGCACATTCGCCGGCATCGCCGCAAGCGTGTTGATTGCAGGAATGCTGTAAAATAAATATTATGATACCGGAATCAAAAGACCGGAGCCCACATCAGTCTGCCCATAATTACTGTACTGCCGCACGGTCAGCCGGAGCTGTTACAGGTTCTGTCTCTCCCTGTGCCGCCTGTGTTGCCGATGCACTGCTGTATGACGGAGCAGTTACAGACTTGTTATGAACTGCTTCCGGCAGACTTGCGCCAACCGTAGCCGTACTCTGTGTTGTCTGCTCCTTTTCCGGCTGCTTTTTAAATCCGTCAATCCAGCTATGTTTTGTAGTCGCCTCTGAGGCCGCACCACCAGCAGGGGTTGTAGGTTCAACATACTGCTTATATGAACCGTCAGGATTAATAAGCGGCTGTATACTTATTGAAGATCCGACCTTGAACATAACATACTCTATCCCGGTCTCACTGTCGAGATATATCGTATAATTGCTGCCCGTCTCAATTATGTTAAGTATACTCGTTGTAACGTCTTCCTTAACTTCCTTGTTGTCGGTACTTACATAAGTGTTATCATTCTTCTTCACCTTAGTGTATGAGCGGAATTCCACAACAAACAAAAGTGCAAAAAGAATTAATGCAACAATGCTGACTACTATTCCAAGCCCCTTCTGCATAACACGGGTACGCTTTCTTGTCGGATGCTGCTCATCCCACTCATCAGGATTGAACTCGCCGTCTTCATATGCATACGGATCTTCCTGCCTGTCTGCAGAATTATCTTTATCTTTGTCTTCAGGCTTTTCAGGCTTCTCATCCTTCTTAAGCTCTTCATCATTGTTGTTGTCTTTATCCTTCATAAACACCTCTTTATTATGACTTAGAAATAAACCATCTCTTCCGCAGCAGGCTCAGCCGGTGTTACGCTTGATGCATAAAGAACCGGACCCTTCTTGCGGTATGACATCTGGAACTCATACTTGATAACTGCTTCTACATATACCCATGAACGCTCAGTAAGCGATGCAACGTCAGGATAATTACATATATATCCGATAAATGCCGTATCAGCCTCACAGCATGTCATTGCCTTACGTCCCGGGACGAATGTCTTGGCTGCGAACTTCTTGCCCTTGTATACCTGTGCCTTGAATCTTACCTTTTTATCTTTATAGACTTCAGGTCTCTCCGACACATCCATATACCAGATACCATAATCAGAATCATCAACATCTATGACATCTGCATTAATATCATAAGGAAGCTGCTCTGCTATTGATGCAATCTCACCGTTAGTATTCTCGAATACTATCTGTGCGAATCCGTTAAGAATCTTAACGCTTCTTCTGAAACCGCCAAGGTTCATTCCCTTCTCACAGCGGTTGAATATTACCATCTCTGCGCTTCTCATGGTCTCTGCCATTGTTGACTTCATGTTATTCCACATAAGCTCAAATGTACCGGCATTAACAAGTGTTATTCTCTGATATATTGTCCATCCGAATGGCTTCTTAAGCTCATCCAGAAGCGACATCTCCCACATTCCGTTGTATTCGATTACAACAAGCCATGGGTCATATTTTTTATCAAGCTCTGTAAGCTTCTCGGCAGTAAAGTCTTCCTTCTCAAGTACGACCATGTCCATCTTATGCTTCTTCAGCATAGCTTCGTCATATTCATTCTCGCCCTCTTCACAGACAATAAGAAGCTTCTTCTCTGCCTCATCAAACTGTCCCTGCTCTATAGTCTCTGTTATAAATGTAGTCTTACCGCTGTCAAGGAATCCATCTATAAGAAATACCGGAATCTCATAATTCTGATCCATTAATAATCTCCATTCATGTTTGGTTAAATGTTACCCGGCATCAGATCTAGTTGACACCGAACAGCTCCTTAAGCTTATCCTCTGCAAGCTTAGAACCGATTACGCAGATACGTCCTGTAAAATCAGGCTTTCCTTCTCTTATCTCATACTCGCCCGGTACAAGGTCAAAGTACATCCACTTGCCTTCCTTATCTGAAAGCATACCCTTTGAACGGAGTATCTGACCGAACTCTTCACTGTTGGCAAGCTTATTAAGTATCTCATCAAGCTGCTGTCTTGTAAACTTATTAGGTGTCTCTACGCCCCAGCTTGTAAATACTTCATCTGCGTGATGGTGATGATGATGCTCATGGTCATGCTCGTCATGGTCATGATGATGTCCACAGCAACACTCCTCGCCATCTTCATGGTGATGATGGTGCTCGTGCTCATCTTCGTCATGATCGTGATGATGCTCATCCCCGTCATGATCGTGGTGATGTCCGCAGCAGCACTCCCCGCCATCCTCATGGTGATGATGCTCATGCTCATGTGCCTGATGCTCTGCCTCAGCATGCTCTGCAAGAAGCTCAAGCTCAAGGTTAGTAACATTCTCCATGGCTGACAGGATCTGTGCTCCGTCAAGGTCATCCCATGGTGTTGTAATAATATGTGCGTTAGGGTTAAGCTCACGCATCATCTTTATGACTGCATCAAGCTTCTCCTCTGTCTGATTCTGTGTACGGCTGAGGATTACTGTTCCGGCATGCTCAATCTGGTTATTAAAGAACTCACCGAAGTTCTTCATATATACCTTTGCCTTAAGTGAATCTACAACTGTAGATGCGCTGTTAAGCTCAATCTCATTCTCGATATGAAGATCCTTTACAGCCTTGATTACGTCTGAAAGCTTACCTACGCCTGAAGGCTCGATAATGATTCTGTCCGGATGATACTTATCAATTACATCCTTAAGTGCTGTACCAAAATCACCTACGAGTGAGCAGCATATACAGCCTGAATTCATCTCTCTGATCTCAATTCCGGCATCCTTAAGGAATCCGCCGTCTACGCCAATCTCACCGAATTCATTCTCAATAAGTACAACCTGCTGTCCCTTGAGTGCCTCAAGAAGAAGCTTCTTAATTAATGTAGTCTTTCCTGCTCCGAGGAATCCTGAAATTATATCTACCTTTGTCATTGCTCTATTACTTCCTTTCTTATGATGCGGCTTGCACCACTATATATCTAACAGTTCTCACAGTAGAATTATACAACATCTGTCAAGCCAGCGGATGTCCTCCGAGGTCAAATGTCTCTTCAATAATATCGCATGCAACCCCGATAAGCTCGACACACGGTCTCTTCTTATAGTAATCTGCATTACGCTCTGCCGGCACTGTGCTTCCCTCCGGCTTCTTAAGTCCAAGCAGTTCCTTACATATTATGCTTCCTCCTGACCGTTCCCTGAACTTCTTCGCCATCTCCTGTACAACCGCGTAATTATGTGCCTTGGCATCTCTGTCAGCGCCTTCCGTTGCTCCTGTCTCAAATCCTGCCACAAGTGACATTCCTGATACACATCCGCACACCTCACGCATTCTGCCTACTCCGGCGCCAAATGATGCCGATATCCTGAATGCCATATCCGCCGGAATCTCATACAGATCCGCATATGCGCCGAATACCGACTGTGCACAGTTGTATCCCTCTTTAAAAAGCTGTACTGCCTTTTCTTTACGTGTCATAATCTGCCTTCTACCTCCACTTCACACTGCTTCCCCTTCCTGTCTTGCTTACCACAAGCTGACATTCTATCTGCTCCTTCAGTTCCGTAACATGCGATATAATTCCAATCATACGTCTGCCGTCCGCAAGACCTTTTAGTATATTAATCGCCTGTTGCCTTGAATAATCATCAAGTGAACCGAAGCCCTCATCAATAAACATTGTATCAAGGCGCACTGCCCCTGTCCTGTTCTGTATTATATCAGACATTCCGAGCGCCATTGCAAGCGCTGCCATAAATGTCTCTCCGCCTGACAGTGTCTTAACATCCCTCACTGAATTAGTAAGTTCATCATGGACATCTATATCAAGCCCCGACTTTCTGCCCTTATTGTCTATATTATCAATGTCACGGCACATAAGGCACCACTGCCCGTCATTCATTGCCGACAGCCTCCTGTTGGCTGCACTTATTATCTTTTTGAAATACTGTCTTAATACAAATGTCTCAAAATTAATCTTGACGCTGCCTGTAAGACTTCCGTTCGCCGTATTGTAAAGCGTTGCATATATCCTGTACTTATGCATTGCGCCCGCGCGTTCTTCTGACATCTTTGCAAACTCATCAGCTATCTCCTGATTAGCCCTTATATCCGCATAGAGTTCACCCATATGACCTGATTTTTCGCGGATAAGCTTCTCAATTCGTACGACTGCCGCCTCAGCCTCCTGCGTATCAACACGCATCTTTCCGTCAATCTGGGCGGCCAGCGTCTTAATCTTTACAGCATTATCGGCTACTTCCCTGTCATATTCGGCAATCCCGGCCTCAAGCACCGCCATTGCTACCTTATCCCGCTTTGCTTCTTTATATTCGGCTTCAGAGGCAAATCCTTCAGATTCAACCGAGTCTGCCAATGCTCTGCATGCAGCTTCATAAGTTTCCCTTAACTTCTCCGCCCCTTTCTGTTCATTATCCGCTTCTCCACGTTTTCCTGCAAGCTCTTTTTGAAGATTCGCCACAAGCTCCTGCCGGCTGAGCCAGGACTTCTCAACTGCCGCTATCCTGTCTTCAAGCTCTTTCATAATCTTCTCGGCTTCCGAACGGTCTGAATATCTCAGGTTCTTGGACAGTGCCGATATCTCTGACTCCATGTGTGCAAGCTGTACCTCATCCTGCGATATCTCATTCTTTAGTGAATCAACCCTGACACTCATATCACTAAGGTCTGATGTAAGCTTCTTAAGCTTATCCTCATTGTCTCTGTAAATGCGTGCTGTCTCGTTAAGCTTACGCATCTCTTCACCGACATCAGTGAGTTCTTTTTCTGTCTTAAGCTTGAGTCCGGTAATATCTTCATCCTGCCCATCATCTCCCATAACACTTTGAATGCTCTGTTCGATAAGCTTAATCTGATTATCACATTCACTTTTGGCAATGACTGTTTCTGTATACATATTCTGCCTTGCAGCATCTGCCTTGTCTCTTGACCTTCTTGCTTCATCAACCGATGCCTGCGTTACATCTTCATTATTAAAAGCCGCCGGATTTGGGTGAATTACAGAACCACATACCGGGCACGGCATTCCGTCTTCAAGCTGCCTTGCAAGTATTCCCGCCTGTCCGCTCATGAATAATGCTTCAAGCCTCTCATAGCACGCACTGGCATGTTCATATTCATTCCGTGCATTAAGGTACTCACTGCTTTTCTGTTCATGCCTCTTGCGCATCTTTAAAAGCTGCTCCTGCAAATCTTCAATCTTCCTGATTCTGTCAAGAGTATCCTTTTTGTCGCTTATTGTGTTATTAACCTTTTCGAGCCTTACCATACAGTCAGCGTTCCCGTTCTGAAATGCTGTTATACCGTCCTGATATGCCTTTTGCCTGCTTAATTCCTCTTCTAATGCTGCTTTCTGATTGTTAAGGTCTTTCTTCCTATTATTAAGAGCATCAAATTCCTTCTTCCTGCTGCCAAATGTGTCATAATCCGGAATGCTTTTTCTAATCTCCTCAGCCTGCAGCCTGAGCTTAGGACATTCGTCATTATATACTGCACTTATGCCGGAAAGCTCCGCACTCTGCCTGTCAAGCCTTTTTGCAGCTTCATCAATCCATGTGGCAAGTTCCTTCACCCGCTTCTCAGACTGTCTCAGCTTCTCTTCTGCATCTGTTCTCTTATCATCCAATACAGCCACTGCCGCTGCACGCTTTGCTGCTTCAAGCTCACGTCTCATGCCATCTGCCTGAGGTCTTCTCTGCTCAATATCCAAAGTCTCCGCCGCAGCTTTATCATATTCATCAAACAGGCTGTTAGTCTGCTTCGCTCTCCCGATAGCTGCATTATTATTATCTCTCTGTCCCGTAAGCTCGTCCTTCTCAGCATTCAGGCTGTCGTATAATGACTGCTGTGATGCAATTATATCGCCAAGCAGCGTCAGAGACTCCTCGTAATCCGGTTCTTTTCTCTCACAAAGCTGCCGGTATCTCTCATTATAAGCTTCCGTTACTTTAATCTGTCCAATCCGTGAATCATATATCTTCCGGTTATCCTCAAGCTGGCCGTATATATTCTTATATCTGGCCTGAAGCTCATATTGAATCCTCTGATAATCCTCCGTCCTGAATATCCTGGAGAATATCTCTCTTCTGTCATCAGAATCCGCATACAAAAGCTTCATGAAATCACCCTGCGCAATCATTGCCACCTGCGCAAACTGCTTTGCATCCAGCCCGATTATCTCAACAATCTTACCGTTAACCTCTTTCTTATTACCGGTAAATTCACTTCCGTCAGGCATTGTAAGTGTAACATCCGGCTTCTCCGTTGTATATCTGGCCGAGCCGTCCGCATTGCGGCGCTTACTCTGACGTATGTACTCAGGGTTACGCCTTACTGAATATATGTTGTTCCCATACTCAAACGTAAATTCTACCCATGTATCCGTATCTGCATCCGCATACTGGCTGCGCATCATATTACCGCTTCTGTTGCCGCCACTCGTCTCATCGTAGAGTGCATACATGATTGCATCAAAAATAGTCGTCTTGCCTGAGCCAGTGTCACCCGTAATCAGGAAAAGTCCTTCTCTTCCCCTGTCAAATTCAATTGTCACCCTGTCCGCATACGAGCCGAATGCTGACATTGTAAGTCTTATTGGTCTCATTCTAATTCCATCCTCATTGCCGGCATGATATATTAATTACATCTTCCATTGCCCTGCGCTCATCATCTGACATATCTCTTCCCTGCATCCTGCGGAAGAATTCTGCAAACAGTTCATCCAAAGATACATTCACATCATCATACTCTTCCACGTACTCCCTGTTCGTCCTTGAATTGTCCACACTCACAGATAACAGATTCGGAAATATATCAATAAGAGTCTGACGTGCATTATAAACCTCATTCTCATCAGTCAGCACAACACTGACGTAGTCATTCGTATTCTTATCGGAATATTGCCTTACTATCTCATCAAACTTTCCCTTTATCAGTCTTACATCATGCAGCGCATCAAGCTTAAGCTCCGTTATCTCAGCCGGTTTGCCCTTCTCTTTCATATCTACCATAAGAAGTGCCTTATTATCTTCACGTTCACTTACTGAATACTTAAGCATTGTTCCGCAATACCTTACATAATCATATCCGACCTTCTGTCCTCTGTGTATATGGCCAAGCGCAGCATAGTCAAAATCCTTAACGGCACTGACATCAACATTATCAATTCCGCCTACACTTATAGTCTCAGAATCAGTTCTTGACGGCTGCGTCTGTCCATTAGTATAGAATTGATGTGACACGATAACATTACGTTCTGAATAGTCAATATTCTCCCTTGCTATAACTGCATGAACTGCACTGTCATAAGAACTGCAGCAATCCCCAACTGCGTCTGTAGAAGCCCCAACTGCATTCTCGTCTGCAAATACGCCCTTGACATAACCCGGCTTAATAAATGGCATCAGCCAGAAAGTGACTTCCCCATATTCATCCTTAAGCACCACACTCTTAAGATGGTCCCCACTGTTGCGCGGAGGCATTCCTGCCACGTGGATGTTGGATTTTGTGAAGATTCTGCTGCCATAGTTAAGCCTCTCTGCCGAATCATGATTGCCGCTTATAAGCATAACTGTAGTGCCCGTATCCGCAAGATTAACAATAAAATCATCAAACACTGTAACCGCTTCGGCTGACGGAAGTGACTTATCATATACATCACCTGCAATTATAACTGCATCGGGGCTGTACTCACGTACATACTCCACAACGCGTGTAAGTACATGCCTCTGGTCATCAAGCAGACTTCTCTCATGAAGCTGCTTGCCGATATGAAGGTCCGACATATGAAAAAATCTCATAACTATAACTCCCTGCATTCCTCAAGATTATCCGATATCTTAACAAGCACGCTATGCAGCGCATTAAGTTCATCATCGGACAGTCCCTTGCAAATCACATTATCAAGCTTCTTAAGTCCTTCGCGTGCCTTGGCTGCTTCAATCTTTCCCTGTTCCGTAAGACATATAAGGAATGACCTTCTGCACTCCGGGTCACGTTCCCTTACAAGGAATCCTGCTTCCTCCAGCCTGTCAAGGCTTCTTGATACCGTAGCCACATCCATATAACAAATATCCGCAAGTGTCTTCTGTGTTATATGGTCTTTGGTCAGAAGCGTATCAAGAATTCTTGCCTGCCCCTGTCCGAATGTAAGCCCAAGTGCCGCAAGATAAGGCATCATAAGGTTCTTACGATCTCTCTCTATTCTTAAAAGTTCAACCCTTATCTCATTCTTCTTCATTACTGTTCTCCGTTCCCGCACAAATATGCGCTATTATATACACGCCTCAGATTGTCACGGCTCTGGCATACCTCTTCTATTCAAGTTCGAACTGCCCGGTATATAACTTATAATATCTTCCCTTTTGTTCAAGCAGCTCCTCATGACTGCCGCGCTCTATTATCTCACCATGCTCAAGTACCATTATAGCCTTAGAATTACGTACCGTTGAAAGCCTGTGTGCAATTACAAATACGGTTCTTCCATCCATAATTGCATCCATGCCCTTCTCAATAAGCTTCTCTGTTCTGGTATCGATTGAACTTGTCGCTTCATCAAGAATAAGCACCGGAGGTCTTGATATTGCTGCCCTTGCTATTGCAAGCAGCTGCCTCTGTCCCTGCGACAGGTTCGCACCATCACTGTGAAGCACAGTATCATATCCGTTAGGAAGCCTCTTTATAAATGAATGCGCGTTGGCAACAAGTGCCGCATTCCTAACATCCCCGTCTGTTGCATCAAGTCTTCCGTAACGTATATTATCAGCAATCGTTCCGGTAAACAGATGCGTATCCTGAATAACCATAGACAGCGATCGTCTCAGGTCATCCTTACGGATATCCTTTATGTCTATTCCGTCATATGTTATCGTACCGCTGTTAATCTCATAAAAACGATTGATAAGGTTAATTATTGTCGTCTTGCCTGCACCTGTCGAACCGACAAATGCAATCTTCTGTCCGGGCTTTGCATACAGGCTGATGCCGTTCAGAATCACTTTATCTTCATTATATCCGAATACCACATCCGAGAACCTTACATCACCCTTAAGCGGCACAAGCTTATATTCCTTACCTCCGTCTGTATTATCCTCCACAGGCACCTTCCACGCAAAGTTCTGTGTGAACTCCTCACATTCTGCCGGCTCTCCATCAGGATTATTCCTTACATTGCATAATGTAACCGGTCCCTCATCAATCTCTGCCGGCTCATCCATCATATCAAATATACGCTCCGCACCCGAAAGTGCCGCAAGCAGGAAGTTGACCTGCTGTGTAAACTGGTTCATAGGCATGGCACTCTGTCTTACATACACAAGGTACGAAGCAAGTGTACCTATATCCGTAAGTCCGGCAATTACAAAGAGACCTCCTACACATGCTGAAACAGCATAGTTAAAATATGACAGCGAAACAATCCCGGGTACTGTCATTCCCGAATACGCCAGTGCCTTGGTTGCCGACTCCCTGAATGCTTCATTCCTTCTGCAGAATTCTTCATAATCCTGCCTCTCATGATTAAATACCTTCTCAACCTTCTGTCCTGCCACTATCTCCTCAACAAAGCCGTTAATACTTCCCAGACATTCCTGCTGTCTTGAAAAATACTTTTTACTTCTCCTGCCATTATACCACATGAAAGTAATCATACAAATAAGGAAGAATACAACTATAAGTGACAGCCGCCAGTTAAGCACAAATATCATGGTAAGTGTTCCGGCAACCGTGATAAAACTCTGAATCATCATTGCAAAGCTGCTATTCAGAGCTTCGCTTATTGTATCAACATCATTGGTAAAACGGCTCATCATCTCACCATGCGTGTGCGCATCAAAATATGCAAGCGGAAGCTTCTGGACATGACTGAACAGATCACTTCTTATCTCTCTTACTACCTGCTGCGAAATATGAACCATAAGCTGGTTATACGCAAAACATGAAAATGCTCCCACAAGATACATACATCCCATAAACACCAGTGCCTTAATCAGACCTCTGATATCACCGGGTATTATATACTTATTAATGACCGGCTTAAGCATATATGTTCCTACTATTCCTGCAAGCGCACTTATTGCTACAAGCACTGCTACAAGGAGCATCTGCCACTTATGATGTCCAAGATATTCAAGCACATGCTTAAGAGCTTTCTTCGTATCCTTAGGTCTGCTGAAATTAACTGCTCTCGCCATTACAGATTCGCCCCCTCCTGCTGAGAATAATATATATCCTGATAGATTGCATTAGATGCAAGAAGACTCTCATGTGTACCACTTGCCACAAGCCTTCCGTCATCAAGTATAAATATCCGGTCTGCATCCATCACAGATGTAATTCTCTGTGCAATTATAATCTTCGTCGTATCCGGAAGGCTCTTTGCAAGTCCTTCCCTTATCTTACCTTCAGTTGCCGTGTCCACCGCACTCGTCGAATCATCAAGTATCAGTACCTTAGGCTCTTTCAGAATAGCTCTGGCAATACAGAGTCTCTGCTTCTGTCCGCCGGACACATTGACACCGCCCTGCCCCATCTCAGTGTCATATCCATTCTCAAGTCTTCCGATAAATTCATCAACACACGCAAGCCTGCATGCTTCATCTATCTGCTCATCCGTGGCATTCTCATTGCCCCACTTAAGATTATCCTTAACAGTCCCGGAAAAGAGTGTATTCTTCTGAAGAACCATGGCAATCGAATCACGGAGACCCTCAAGCGGATATTCCCACACCGGATGTCCGTCTACATATACCGTACCTTCCACAGCCTCATAAAGTCTTGGAATCAGCTGTACGAGCGTACTCTTGGCAGCTCCCGTCTGACCGATTATTCCGATTGTCTGCCCGGCTTCTATATGAAGCGATATATCTGTAAGAACATTCTCAGCTGCATCCTTATTATACTTGAATGAAACATGGTCAAATACTATGTCTCCATGCCGTACCTCAATATCTCCGGCACGTTCCTCTCCAATATCAATCTGCTCATCCATAACTTCACTTATACGCTTCCACGAACCCATTGCTCTCGTAACCATAAGAAATGCATTAGAGAACATCATAAGTGAATTAAGTACCTGAAGTACGTAGCTCAAAAATCCGGTAAGCTCACCAACCTTCATTCCGCCAACCGTAAGCAGATTGCCGCCAAACCACAGGATTGCGAGAATTGTTGAATACATTATGAACTGCATTGCCGGCATATTAAGTGTAGCCGTCCTGAATGCGCTCTCAGACGCTGTCTGCAGATTATCATTAACTTCATCAAACTTCTCTTTCTCATAGTCACCCCTGACATATGACTTAACTACCCTTACCGCAGTAAGATTCTCCTGAATAATCCTGTTAACCTTATCAATTGCTCCCTGCATAACCGTATACATCGGTCGTACATGGCTTATTATAATAAAGAGAATGACTGCAAGCACCGGTGCTGCCACAAGGAACACAAGCGCCAGCCTGGCATTGATAAGAAAGCTTGCCGTCATCGCCGTAATCATCATCACCGGCGAACGGAAGCCCGGCCGCATTCCTCCTGCAAGTGCGTTCTGTATAGTTGTAACATCACTTGTAAGCCTTGTCACAAGTGATGCACTGCTAAAGTGATCCGTATTGGCGAATGAGAACTGCTGCAGCCTGGCAAACTCAGCCTTACGAAGCTCCGCCCCCACTCCCTGGCTGCACTTTGCCGAATATATTGAAGACCCGATTCCGAGTCCGAGCGCAATCAGCGCAAATAAGAGCATCTGGGCGCCCTTCATCAAAATATAATGTGTATCCGCATTAGCTACTCCGACATCCACAATCGAAGCCATAACAAGAGGAATCACAAGTTCAAACACGGTTTCCGAAAGTATGCAGAATATCGCAAGAAATGCTTCCTTCTTATACGGTCTGACATAAGACAGAAATTCCTTCATGGAATATCCTCCTTTCAAATTGCATATGTAATTATTGCATGTGCAACTATTGTATTCTCATCAATCAGTTTTGTCAACACAAAAGCAGCCCGGAAAGACCTTAATTGTCTTTCCGGGCTGCGCACGTCCAATTATTATATTTATTTATGCCTGATTAGAATTCAAAAAGCATATCTGCATATGTAGGAATCGGCCAGATATCCTTATCGACGATTGTCTCAAGCTTGTCTACAGGTGCTCTGAGTGCTGTCATTGCCGGCATTACATCATCATGGTAGCTGTGTGCCGAACACTTTGGACACTCCTGTGATGCTGCCTTCTGTCTTGCATCCTTAAGTGCTGCTACTGCCTTCTTTGCCTCAGCAAGAAGAGCCGATGTCTCCTTAAGTGTGTCTGTCTCATATGATACATCTGCATCCTCACATGCTGCCTGAATCTCATTAACAGAAGCGGCAAGGTTAGTTGCGTAAGCCATAACAGCAGGAAGAATCTCTGTCTGAGCCATATCAATCATTGTCTGAGCCTCAATGTTGATAACCTTTGCATATGTCTCATAGAGTACTTCTTCTCTAAGCTTAAGCTCTGTCTCGTTCATGATACCAAACTTGCCAAACAGCTCGATTGCCTTGTCAGTTGTAAGAGTCTCCGTTGCATCAACCATAGACTTGATGTTAGGAAGTCCTCTCTTCTCAGCTTCAGCTACCCACTCATCTGAGTATCCGTTGCCATTGAAGATTACTCTCTGGTGCTCTGTAAGATACTTTCTTGTAACCGCATCAATTGCAGCAGCCTTATCAGAAGCTGCCTCAATCTCATCTGCCGCATCACTGAAAGCTTCTGCAACGATTGCATTAAGAGTTGTATTAGGTGCTGATATAGAATCATTAGAACCAACCATACGGAACTCGAACTTATTACCTGTAAATGCAAACGGTGATGTTCTGTTACGGTCTGTAGCATCCTTCTTCATAGGAGTAACTGTGCTGATTCCGAGATCCAACCTGCTGCCCTCGATAACTGAATCAACCTTACCCTTCTCGATAATCTGCTTAACAATATCCTCAAGCTGGTCACCAAGGAAGATAGAGATGATAGCCGGAGGTGCCTCCTGAGCACCAAGTCTGTGGTCATTACCTACATCTGATGCTGACTGACGAAGCAGATCTGCGTGAGTATCAACACCCTTAACGATACATGCAAGAGTAAGAAGGAAAAGCTTGTTCTCTGCAGGATTATCGCCCGGATCAAGAAGGTTAACACCTGTATCTGTAGCAAGTGACCAGTTGTTATGCTTACCTGAACCGTTAACGCCTGCAAACGGCTTCTCATGAAGCAGACATGCAAGGCCATGACGCTCAGCTACCTTCTTAACAATCTCCATAACTGCAAGGTTGTTATCAACTGCTATATTAGCCTCTGAATATATAGGTGCAAGTTCATGCTGTCCCGGAGCAACTTCGTTATGCTGTGTTGTTACAGTAATACCAAGCTTCCAGCACTCAGTATTAAGATCCTTCATGAACTCGCCAACCTTCTCAGGAATAACACCAAAGTACTGGTCATCAAGTTCCTGTCCCTTACAAGGAGCAGCACCGAAAAGTGTACGTCCTGTAAATACAAGATCCTTTCTTGCAAGATACTTATCTCTGTCAATTACGAAATATTCCTGCTCAGGTCCTACAGATGCTCCAACCTTAGTTGCCTCTGTCTCAGGATCTACAAGCTTAACAATTCTCATTGCTTCCTTGCTGACTGCTTCAATTGAACGGAGAAGCGGAGCCTTCTTGTCAAGTGTGATGCCTGTGTAAGAACAGAATACAGCAGGTATACAGAGAACTGCGCCAATCTTGCCTGTCTTGATATAAACAGGTGATGTCACATCCCAGAATGTATAACCTCTTGCAGCGCATGTATCTCTTGTTCCGCCTGAAGGGAATGATGATGCATCAGGTTCCTGCATAATGAGTGCCTTGCCTGAAAGCTGTGTAATCATGTTGCCTGATTCATCAGGGTTAGTAACAAATGCATCATGCTTCTCTGCCGCAAGACTTACGATAAGTGGCTGGAATATATGGGTGTAATGTGTTGCACCCTTTTCTTCTGCCCAATCCTTCATTGCCTTTGCAATGACATCTGCATCACCCATGCTGAGTTCCTGAAGACCTGCCATTGTCTTCTTAAGATTCTTGTAAACCTTCTTTGGGAGACGTTCCTGCATAACCTTGTCGCTGAACACGTTCTCACCGAAAATGTCAGAAATTGTGTACTTCTCTTCCATGTGTCATATCTTCCTTTCACGATTTGATTTTAAGAAGCCGGTCATAAAAAAAGGCGCCCCTTAAAAAAAGGAACGCCGTTGTCCTGCTCAGTCAAACTACATTAAATTACCGGCCGCTTAGCCTGTAATTAAAATAACTCATATCTTTGCAAATTGCAAGTGTTTTTTAAAATTTTCTTAAAAAACTTAACTTAAAAACGCTTATCATACAAAGAATCAGCTATTCCGGCGTCATGTTGCTGATGTTGTGTCATTGCAAGCCTAATTATCAGAAGTCTGTTTATCAGTCCTGCTTCCGACATATATACCCTGAACTATGATTCTTCTCGCGCCGTCACCGGTACATGTTGAGAATGTTACAACCTGCGTTGCTGACGACACATCAACTCCCGTGTCATATAAAGAATACGACTTCACTGTGGAAGCATATTCCTGAAGCTGTGATGCCGTACCGAAATTACACGTATACACATATCCTTCCGGATCATTCTCAAAAGCATCAAATATCCTGTACTCGCGAATCTCATCACCGGTATATATGTAGAATACATCATTGCCCTGCTGCCTGTAGAATGATTCATTCTTATAGTAAGCAAGCTTGGCAAACATGCTGCCATTCTTCATATTATGACCGTATATTATAACGTTAGAGCCACCCAGTCCTTTGTCTACCCTGGAATCAATGAACAGTGCTCCTGCCGCGTTATAAACTTTGTTAAATGTATGATTGAGATAATATTCATTATCTGTTCCCTGCACTACCGGTAATCTCAGGTCAATTGACGGTATATAAAGATATCCCTGACCTTCGGAATTAATATTCAGAAGTGCCTGATGATCATACACAAACGGAAGATTCTCCTCCTCATCCGAAGAAGTATCCGTTCCGTCACCTGTCGGCTTATCGACAGGTGTAAGCACCGAACTGCTTATATTCTCATATATGTCCGTGCCTTTTTTATATTCCATGAAAATGTGGATAAGCATTCCTGCCGCCACAAGGAATACCACTACCGCAGCACCAAGCACTATGTACCTGATGATGTCATAGGTCTTTGAATTCTGTTTCATAAATATAATATCCTGCCCGTTATCTGTATGCTTCACGCCTTATAATCAGGCCTTATTAACAGAGCCAAAGAGTTCCATCTTCTCCTTAACAGTTGCTCTGATTGCCTCACAGCCCGGAGCAAGAAGCTTACGTGGGTCAAATCCCTTGCCCTCAAGGTCTTTGCCTTCCTCAATATACTTACGTGTAGCTGCTGCAAATGCAAGCTGGCACTCTGTATTAACATTAATCTTTGCAACTCCAAGTGAGATTGCCTTCTTAATCATATCTTCAGGAATTCCCGTACCACCGTGAAGTACAAGTGGCATATCTCCCGTCTTCTCCTTGATTGCTGCAAGTGTGTCAAAGCTTAAGCCTGCCCAGTTAGCCGGATACTTACCGTGGATATTACCGATACCCGCTGCAAGCATTGTAACTCCGAGGTCTGCAATTCTCTTACACTCATCAGGATCTGCGCACTCGCCCATACCGATAACGCCATCCTCTTCACCACCGATAGCACCTACCTCAGCCTCAAGCGAAAGACCCTTCCCGGCACATACTTCAACAAGCTCCCTTGTCTTGTCTACATTCTCATCTATAGGATAGTGTGAGCCATCGAACATGATTGATGAAAATCCTGCTTCAATACACTTATAGCATCCGTCATATGTTCCATGATCAAGATGAAGTGCTACAGGAACCGTAATATTAAGACATTCAATCATTCCGTTAACCATATTGGCTACAGTCTTGAATCCTGTCATATACTTGCCTGCGCCCTCAGACACACCAAGAATTACAGGTGAATTCATCTCCTGCGCAGTAAGAAGGATTGTCTTAGTCCATTCAAGATTATTAATATTGAACTGACCTACTGCATACTTTCCATCTCTTGCTTTCTCCAACATCTCTTTAGCTGAAACTAACATAAACTCCTCCATTCTCCGCCTCAGGGCGGTCAGCGCTCTAAAGTATCTTAATTATACCCCAAACGGCATAAAATTGAAAGTAATAAGTTCAAAAACGAGAAAATTTATGATACAATATTCTCAGTTGTTTGCTAATATATTTTTAAATAGAAAGAAAGGTTTGGAATATTCAATGCAATATATGCCATTTTTGAATTTTCTTCTGTCATTTGCGGGACTTATACTGGCTTTTGCCGGCATTGTAAGGCTTATTTCAATAAAGAAAGAATTTGCGATGTATTTTGACATGCGCGACCGGATTCCCGAAGATACGCTTGCACAGAAGAAACGTAAGACCGTTATCAGCTGGATTCTTGTTGCTGCCGGTATTATCTGCTTTGTCGTATCATATATTACAGGATAAAAGGCAAAAAAATCGCCCATTCACATGGGCGATCAAAAAGGGAGGAGAGCTATTTATAGCTCAATTATGAAAAATGATATTATCTTGTAAGCAATTTTTATTATGATGCTATTATATTTTTCAAAAGTGAAGAAACAATGTTTTTAATGTTAATTGTTGTTGAATTAAATATGAACAAACTATGAACATTGGTAATTAATTACAGGGGGTACTATTTTGAGCGAAACAATCACTTACAAATGTCCCGGATGCGGTACCGTCATGGTATTTGATCCGGACACACAGATGCTGGCATGCCCGTCATGTCAGGAATCATGTACGGTAAATGAGTATCTGGCAAAGTACGGTAATCCGCAGGCAGGCAATCCGCAGGCAGGCAGTTATGATAATTCCGGCAGTTCTGATGATTCCGGTGACCAGCCTGAGATGAAGGTCTATCATTGCACAAGCTGTGGTGCCGAGCTTGTATCAGACGAGTACACTTCCGCGACAATATGCGGTTTCTGCGGCAATCCGACTCTGGTTGCCGACAGACTTGAGGGGGAATTCAAGCCAAAGCTTATTATTCCGTTTAAACTTGACAAAGATACTGCTGTCGAAAAGTTCAGGGCATGGACACGCAAAGGACCTCTCACACCCGGAACGCTCCGCTCCGACAGCATGATTGATAAACTGACGGGCATATATGTTCCTTTCTGGTGCTATGATGTCCATTCTACCGACTCTATGCACGGAACAGGTCTCATAGTATCACGCGAAGACCACGCAGATTATTATTACACCGTAACACAGTACTATGATGTGGCACGTGAGGTATCCGCACGTTTTGAGAAGATTCCTGCCGATGCCTCTGAGAAGATGAATGATGACGATATGGATAAGCTGGAACCATTTAATTACAGCGAGCTCCGTAAGTTCGAGATGCCGTATCTGTCAGGATATCTTTCAGAAAGATATAACTATACTGCTGAAGAGATGTTTGACCGCATATATAAGCGTACCAACAGATACATCAAGGAAGCTGCCGATAAGACACTTACCGGATACTCCTCAGTAACAAGCCGTACCGACACGCCTAATTCACGCATAACTGCCAGATATTATGCGCTTCTTCCTGTATGGATGCTTAACTACCGCTATAATGGCAAGGATTACACATTTCTCATGAACGGTCAGACCGGTAAGATTGTTGCAGACCGTCCCGTAAGTACAGGACGCAGCGTTGCTGCATTTATGATTACCTTTGTCGTAACACTTATCATTGCGATGATTGGAGGTGTTGTATTATGGTAAAGACTATCAGACATATAACAGCCCGTATTACCGCATTGCTTGTGATGGCACTTTTTTTCTGCATGATGTGCGGATTCGACAGTACGGGACAGAAAGTCTACGATGATGCCGGTCTTCTGACATCAGACCAGATAAACAGGCTTGAAGCTCTGTGTGTCAGCAAAGCTGAAACATCACAGATTGACCTCATAATAGTAACAACCGATTCAACCAAAGGCAGATCTTCAATGCGTTATGCAGAGGATTTTTACATGGCGCATGATTTCGGATACGATAAGCTTCACGGTGACGGCGCACTGATGCTTATCAATATGGAAGAACGTGAGGTATGGATATCTACATCAGGCAAGGCAATCCGCTATCTGTCTGACACACGTATTGACAACATCGTCACTGCCGTGACTTCTAAGCTTTCTTCCGGCAATTATTATGACGGATGCGTCGCATTTATTAATAAGACATCTGACTACATGACTTATCTTCCTACATCGTCCGATGCCGGGGGCAGCGGTATGACTACAACCGTAGGCGAAGCTGCATCACTCAGTGAAAAGCTTCTTTATGCAATGCCTGTCAAATTGGGAATTGCAGCCGCTGCCGCAGTGCTTGTTGTATGTATTCTGCGCATGAAGAATAAATCACGAATGACTGTTGACAGCACAAGCTACATGCATGATAATCAGTATGATGTTAACCGTCGTGTTGATACATATCTGCGTACATCAAGAGTACGTCACGAGAAGCCGAAGCCTTCCGAAAGCAGCGGAGGTTCGTCAGGAGGCTCTTCCCACAGCGGAAGCGGCGGACATACCTTCGGTGGCGGCGGTGGCAGGTTCTAGTATCCTGTATTCTGACATCATATTATTGGATTAAATATTAAGCGGCGCTCAGCGTCCGCAGAATGGAGATTATAATGGGCAAATATTTCGGTACAGACGGTTTCCGTGGTGAAGCCAATGTAACACTTACAGTTGAGCATGCATTCAGGATTGGACGCTTCTTAGGCTGGTATTACGGTCAGAATCATGAGGATGGCAAAGCTAAGATAATCATAGGCAAGGACACAAGACGCAGCAGCTACATGTTTGAGTACTCTCTCGTATCAGGTCTTACTGCATCGGGTGCCGACGCTTACCTCCTTCATGTAACTACAACACCAAGCGTTTCGTATGTGACAAGAACTGAGGATTTTGACTGCGGTATTATGATTTCTGCAAGCCACAATCCATTTTACGATAACGGCATCAAGCTTATCAACGATAAGGGTGAGAAGATGGGTGAAGATGTAATCTCTGAGATTGAGAAGTATCTTGACGGAGACCATGCTGAAGTACCTCTTGCAACCCACGAACGCATTGGCTGCACTATCGACTATGCAGCAGGACGTAACCGCTACATGGGATACCTTATGTCACTTGCAACATATTCTTTCAAAGGTATGCGCGTAGGTCTTGACCTTGCCAACGGAAGTGCATGGTCTATAGCAAAGGGTGTATTTGATGCACTCGGTGCCAAGACTTATGTCATCCATGCAGAGCCTGACGGAACCAACATTAATACAGACTGCGGTTCCACACATATTGAGAGCCTTCAGGAGCTTGTGAAGAGAGAGCATCTCGATGTAGGTTTTGCATATGATGGCGATGCAGACCGCTGTCTGTGTGTCGATGAGACAGGTGAAGTAATAAATGGTGACCTCATCCTCTACATTTACGGATGCTACATGAAAGAGCGCGGCAAGCTCATTTCCAATAAGATTGTCACAACAGTAATGTCTAATTTCGGTCTGTATAAGGCTCTTGATGCAGTAGGCATCGAATATGAGAAGACCAAGGTAGGCGATAAGTATGTATATGAGAATATGTCCAAGAATGGTTACCGCATCGGCGGCGAACAGTCAGGACATATTATATTCAGCAAATACGCAACAACCGGTGACGGCATTCTGACATCCCTCAAGATGATGGAAGTCATGCTCGCCAAAAAGAAGACCCTTCATCAGCTTGCAAGCCCTGTTACAATCTATCCGCAGGTTCTTAAGAACATTAAGGTGATTGACAAGGCTGCTGCACAGAATGATCCTGATGTCCAGGCAGCTGTTGCAAAGGTTGCGGCAAAGCTTGGCGACGACGGACGTATTCTTGTACGCGAGAGCGGTACTGAGCCTCTTGTACGTGTAATGGTTGAAGCAGGAACACATGATATATGTCAGGAATGCGTAGACAGTGTAATCGAAGTTATTAAAGCAAAAGGATATGCCATCTGATGAAAATACTCGAATCAAGACCTGTTAATGACGGTTTCTATATGCCTGCCGAATATGACAGGCACTACGGCTGCATTATGATATGGCCCGAGCGTACCGATTCATGGAGCTTCGGCGGCTACGAAGCAAGGAAAGTGTTTGTTAAGATTGCATCTGCGATAGCTGAATCAGAAAAGGTAATCGTATGCGCCGGCTATTCACAATATGAGAATGCAAGGCTTGCACTCCCTGACAATATAAGAGTTATTGAGATGTCGAATAATGATGCATGGGCGCGTGACTGTGCCCCTACCTTTGTTGTTGACGATGCCCGCACACTGAGAGGCATAAGCTGGTGCTTCAATGCATGGGGCGGGCTTGTTGACGGACTGTATTTCCCGTGGGATAAGGACAATGCCATGGCATACAAGCTCTGCGATATGCTTGATGCTGATGCATATAATGCAGGCGATTTTGTTCTTGAGGGAGGATCCATTCATGTTGACGGTGAAGGAACCGCAATGGTAACCGCATCATGCCTGCTAAGCAAGGGACGCAATCCTTCCCTTACCAGATCTGAGATTGAACAGAGGCTCAAAGATTATCTCAATGTAAGCAAGGTACTGTGGCTGCCATGTGGTGTATTTAACGATGAGACTAACGAACATGTAGACAATATATGTGCATTTACACAGCCGGGACACGTTGTACTCGGAATGACCTCCGACAGGGATGATGTCCAGTATGACATGTCAATGCAATGTCTCGATTACCTCGAGAATGAGACTGATGCCAAAGGACGTGCGATAACCGTTCACAAGCTGCCGATGCCGTCTCCGGTGTATATAACGCCGGAGGAATGCGAAGGACTTGACAGCTGCGGCTTTGAACCTGTAAGGACTGCCGGTGAACGTCTTGCCGCATCATATGTTAATTTTTACATATCCAATAATGCGATTATAATGCCCGGATTCGGTAAGCCTGATAATCCTGATGATGTTAATCACATTTATGATGCCAAAGCCAAAGAGATTCTCGAATCGCTTTTTCCTTCGCGCAGGGTAATCCAGATATATACACGTGAGATTCTTACAGGTGGAGGCAACATCCACTGTCTCACGCAGCAGATACCGTTTTTTTGCCATACAGGAGGTACACAATGAGAAATGTATGCGTAGGCGCTGTTCAGATGCGCTGTTCAAAAGATACCGCAGCCAACATTGAGAAAGCTGACAGCCTTGTGCGCGAGGCAGCAGCTGGCGGTGCACAGATAATACTGCTTCCCGAACTTTTCGAGAACCTGTATTTCTGTCAGGAACGCAATTACGATTACTATAGTCTGGCCACAACACCTGATGAGAATCCGGCAGTTGCGCACTTTAAGAAAGTTGCAGAAGAACTCCGCGTAGTTCTCCCGGTAAGTTTTTATGAAAAAGCCGGCAACACTGCATTTAACTCCATTGCCATAATAGACGCTGATGGCAGCATTCTCGGTGTTTACCGCAAGACACACATTCCAGATGACCATTACTATCAGGAAAAATTCTACTTTTCGCCCGGTGACACAGGCTTCAAAGTCTGGGACACTGCCTATGCCAGAATAGGTGTAGGAATCTGCTGGGACCAGTGGTTCCCGGAGAGTGCAAGATGCATGGCGCTTGATGGTGCAGAGCTTCTATTCTACCCTACGGCAATAGGTTCAGAACCGATACTCGATTGTGACAGCATGCCGCATTGGAGAAGAGTAATGCAGGGAAGCTCCGCAGCCAATATTATGCCGCTTATTGCTGCTAACCGTATCGGTACCGAGACCGTCAAACCAAGTGAGGCCAACGGCGGACAATCTTCCTCTCTCAGATTCTACGGATCATCATTTATCACAGACGAGACAGGCGGAGTTGTCGAATCAATTGACATGCGCACAAAAGAAGGCGTAATTATCCACACATTTGACCTTGATGCCATCCGCGAGATGCGTCTTAGCTGGGGCGTATTCCGGGACAGACGTCCTGAGATGTACGGGGCCATTATGCATATGTAATTCAAGTTAAAAATAGCATGAAATTGAAGTGTGATCTCCAATTTCATGCTATTTATATTTTTCAAAAATTATATATGCTTTTTCCTGACCGTTATATCAATCGAATTATCCGATACCGTCTCGTAATTCGCATCTATAGAATAATCCATGAATACATGAATCGTATCCTGTGTCTCTTCTATATCCACCTGACGCGCATATATTGCAAGATTCATTGCACCAAACGGTGTCTCATAGAATGTATGCGTCTTCTCACCGCTTACAAAGCTCATATGCGATGTTATTGCGCCCTTTTTGTTAATCTCTACTTTTATATCATCCGGGTATATCTTTATCATATTGGACGTAAGCCCTGTGCCTGTGTCAGCCACTTCGTCATACCTTATGTAAATCACACCGTTGCGCCGGTTGAGGAGTCCGGTATAATCTATCTCCATATTCTCCTTCTCTTCACCTGCTCTTGCTTCACTGAGTATCTTTATCAAAACCTTCTCTGCCATTATTACTCCCAATCAATGTTTTTATTCCATATATCCGTTAAGAAATTTAAGAAGCCTGAATCTGACTGTAACTTTCCGGCCGTTATCATTAGTAATCAACTCATACTCCTTGGGAGTAAGCTCATCTTTAAGATATTCTTCCGCATCCTCACTCATCACTGCATGTGTCTCATCTTCAAAGCAAAGCGGCGGATACAGCACACACCACCAGTTATGTCCCCCGGCGCTTCCTATGTCGATACGATATGCATCATATATACCGGCCGGCAGCGTGATATCCCCATAATTCCTTGTAGGGAAATGTTCTGTCGTAAAGTAAGCATTTACCTTATAGTTCATTCCGCTGTCTGCAACAACCGTCTGCGCCACTGTTATTATATTCCCGGTATTGCCGGCAATTATCCGCTTCGACTGCTCAACGGATTCAGAGCCGGCAAGCAGTGGTGCAAGATAGTCAATAACCGCATCACGCACCTTAAGCTTAAGCGTCTGATCCTCACACGTATCGCTGTTGGCGCGGACATGGAATCTGACAAGTTCGCCGGCTATATGTTCCTGCATGCGTATTCTGCCGGCTGCGCGTACCGCCATTACCGACGTAATGCACATAACACACACAGCAGCCAGCACAACCGCTGTAAGCGTAATATTCTTACTTTTTATGTAAATATTCTTAAAGATATAATTTTTCATAAAATAACCTCCATATGAATGATTCATGTTCATATGGAGATTATTGCCATCCTGCCAGTATATATACAAAATTCTTATCCGCGCATCATTCTTATAATTCCACGTTCCTGATTGCCAATATGCTGGCTGATAACCTCCTTGGCACCTTCCTCATCCCTGCTGGCAATCCTGTTAATGATGTCGGCATGCTCGCTTATAAGTATTGAATGTGATCTTGCATCCTTAACGTACTCAAGACGATATCTGTACATCTGCTCACTTAAGTTATTTATTATCTGGATAAGCCTCTGGTTATCTGTCATCTTGTAGATAACATCATGAAATTCCACATCGGCATCTACTATCCTTACAACATCCTTGGCAACCACGGCTGCCTCAAACAGCTTATTAGCCATCTTAAGTTCATCAACCGCTTCGTCTGTAACATGTCTGCATGCCAGTGCGACTGCAAGTTCCTCAAGGGTTCCCCTGACCTCAAGAACATCTTTCATGTCCTTCTCTGTTATCCTTGCCACTTCAGCTCCCTTACGCGGAATCATGACAACAAGTCCCTCAAGTTCAAGCTTTCTTATAGCTTCCCTTATAGGCGTGCGGCTTACCCCAAGCTTCTGGGCAAGCTGTATCTCCATAAGCCTCTCGCCCGGCTCAAGTTCTCCCTTAAGTATCGCCTGACGAAGCGTATTAAATACAACATCTCTCAAAGGCAGATAATCATTAATTGCCATTGTCATGTCATCCTTCATACTGTTCCTCCCTTAACCTCTTATATTTATCTTACATTATATACGTCCGTAATATATGCCTGCCTTGCACTTCCCTGCTCCCGCATGTGGTTAAGACATATCTGTGCCTGCTGCTTATCATCAAATATTCCAAACACTGTGGGACCGCTTCCGCTCATCATCGCATTAATTGCGCCGAACCTCTTCATATCACGCTTAATGGTATCTATAACAGGATGCATCGGAATCGTAACATCTTCAAGTACATTGCCCATGCTCTCTGCTATCTGTACAAGATTACCGTTCTCAAGTCCTCTTATCACTGCATCTATGTCCGGATGTCTTATATCACTGCTCATATCAAGCTTCTCATATACCATCCTGGTTGATACATTAACGGGAGGCTTGGCAACAACTATTGCACACTGCGGCATAGGCGGCAGTCTATCAAGCTTCTCACCTATACCTGTTGCAAGCATCGTTCCGCGAATAAGGCAATACGGAACATCCGCACCAACCTTAACCGCGCGTTCCTTAAGCTGTTCAATATCAAGTCCCAGTCCAAACATACGGTTCATTCCATAGAAGACAGCTGCTGCATCGGAACTTCCTCCCGCCATTCCGGCTGCTACCGGAATGAACTTCCTGAGATCCATATGAACGCCTTCATCAATATCAAATTCACGCATCAGCATATCTGCTGCTTTGTACATTAAATTATTCTCATTAAGAGGAATATACGAAAGATTGGATGTTATGACTATTCCCGGTTCCTTAGTCTTTTCAATTATTATCCTGTCATACAGCCCAACCGTCTGCATAACCATCTTAACTTCATGGTAACCGTCTTCACGAATCCCTGTAACGTCCAGTCCAAGATTAATCTTGGCGCGTGCCTTAAGCCGTATGCTGTCCATACCTTCTCCATTCCCGCGTAAAATACTGAATTCCCGCAGTATTAATATAACTTTATATGATGTATACACATAATTATATAAAAATAGCCTCGCATTTTCAAGGTGATTTTTCACACTATGTCTATACGCTATGTCTGCCTATGTCTATACTACATCTCTATTATGCCTGTACTTATTCGGTGATATTCCCTTTATTCTTCTGAATGCGTCTCCAAAATAATTACTGTCATTGAAGCCGCATGCAAATGCAATGTCAGTTATGGAATGATTAGTCTCCAGAAGCAGCCTGCATGCCTCCTTAATTCTTACATTGAGCAGATACTCCTTGAATCCGAACCCTGTTGTCTGCTTGAATTTTTTCGACAAATAAGACCTGCTTATGCTGAATTGTTTTGCCACATCATCCAGATATATCTGCTTATCATAGTTATTGTAGACATACGTTGCCACATCCTGAATTGTGCTGTTCTGCGCATCAATCTCATGTGCCGACGTATCCCCGTATAATTTGCAGCGCAGCACAAAAATCATAAATTCCTGAAAAAGAGTCTTTACCATCCCCATCGAAAGTTCATCAGGCATCTGATTCTCATATATCATTCTTGTTATAAGATTCTCTATATATTCTTTCCTCTTATCCGGCACTTCAATTATACCGGCTGTAAGATTATCTTTTACAAAATCCTTTCCAAGTGCAGAACACAGCCAGTCCGTATCTTTTATTGAAAACCTTAATGCCGTCCTCTGCTGTCTCACCTTATCGTTGCTGCCATATGATGTCTTATGTATCTCCCCCGGCGGAATAATTACCAGAGTACCCGGCACCATCCTGTATATAGTGTGGCTTACAAGAATATTGCATTCTCCTGAAAACAGGTAAACCAGCTCATAACAATCATGTGAATGGGTTTCATCCATCCTGAATGCTGCTTCTCGTATAAGTTTATTAATATTAAAATATTCTGACATTGTACCATTCATAAAAATTCTCCAATTTTATTATATATAATATAATTAATCTGTAATTATTCGTTTTTCAAACCATTTTTCGCTTGTTACTACTGTTTTTTTAATATATCATATAAAAAGAGATATATCTATAGAATATATAAAGATTTTGAAAATATTTATTTTCTTATGTGCAGGAAGCGTCCCTAAAGGGGCAGGAACGGAGATTAATTATGAAGAAACTATCAGCAGAAAAACGCAATATGATTCTTGAGGGTAACCTCTTTCAGGCCATAATTGTACTTGCCATTCCAATTATGATAAACAGCTTTATTCAGTCCATGTACAACCTGACAGATACATACTGGCTGGGACAGATTGGTACTAATCCAATGGCTGCAATAACACTCGTTTCCCCGGTTCAGAATATTATCATCAATTTCGGACAGGGCATTACAACTGCCGGTGCAATCCTCATATCGCAGTATATAGGGGCCGGTGAAAAACGTCAGGCAGGAATAATGGCTAATCATCTGTATATATGCTCAATGATATTTGCATTTGTATGCGCATCAATATGCATTATTGCCACACCCGGTATTGTCAGATGGCTCGGTGCTGATGGTGACGTACTTAATTTTGGCATAACTTACCTCAAAGTTGTTGTTATTGATATGCCGTTTCTTTTTACAATTAATATGTACAATGCCATACGTCAGGCTCAGGGAGATACGCTGAAGCCAATGCTCATGAATCTTCTGGGAATATGTATTAACTTTGTACTCGATCCTCTTCTTATGATTGTATTTGACATGGGAATTCTCGGTGCCGCACTTGCGACTCTTCTGGCGAAGGTGCCGCCTGCACTCATCTGTCTGTACTCACTGTTTAAAACAAAACAGGGTATCCGGCTTTCATTAAGGGGATTCCATTTTGAATCCTCAAAGATACTGTCAATCATTAAAGTCGGCCTTCCTACCGCAATAGGCGGAAGTACCATGCAGTTCGGTTTCCTTCTTATGACCAAAAATGTTTTAAAATACGGTTCAATCGCAACCGCTGCCTACGGAATCGGCAACAAGATTAACAGCATAATCACCATGCCGTCTAACGGAATAGGTTCAGCCGTATCAACAATCGTCGGACAGAATATGGGTGCGAAACAGGTTGACCGTGCCAACAAAGGTTACAAGATTGCTATGGCAATGGCAATTATCTTCCTTTTTGTCGGAGGAATGATATTTTCAAGAAGACCGGTATCACAGGCACTCGTAAATATATTCACCAAAGATGGTGCCGTATCTAATCTTGCAACAGACTTCTTAAGCCTCATGGCATTCTGGTGCTGGACTAACGGTATCTACAATGCGACAAGCGGTCTCTTCCAGGGTTCCGGCCATACGATGATAACAATGCTCGTTGATGCCTCACGTATATGGGTCTTCCGTTTCTTAGTGCTTTTTATATGCGAGACGATACTTCATCTCGGAGTTGCAAGCATATGGTATGCCGTTGTTGTCAGCAACGCAACATCTTCAGTTATTCTTATCATTCTTTACTTCACGGGAATATGGAGAAAATCGACGGTTAAGATTGAAAGTGATAGTGAAAAACAGGCTGCATAATAAGCAGCCTGTTTTCTTATATTTATAACATTTACTGTTCTTCGCCGGTTCTTTCATCCATCTCAACATAATCACAGTGTGTTCCGACATACTTATACGCCGGACGGATAATCTTGCCTTTGTTTACAAGTTCTTCAAGACGGTGTGCACACCATCCTGATGTACGTGCTATTGCAAATATAGGCGTGAAGAGTTCTTCCGGAATCCCAAGCATTGTATACACAAAGCCGCTGTAAAAATCGACATTGGCACATACCGGCTTTACAAGATGTCTCTTCTGTGCAATGATAGCACCTGCTGTCTGCTCTACAAGCTCGTACAGTGCGAACTCCTTCTGAAGTCCCTTCTCCTCTGAGAGGCTCTTCGCATATCTCTTAAGTATCACGGCTCTCGGGTCTGAATCTGTATAGACTGCATGTCCCATACCATATACGAGACCCGACTTATCAAACGCGTCCTTATCAAGTATCCTGGTAAGGTATGCCCTGACCTCATCAACATTAGTCCAGTCTGATACATTCTCCTTGATATTCTGGAACATCTTCTGAACCTTAAGGTTGGCGCCTCCGTGACGTGGTCCCTTAAGAGAAGCTATACCTGCAACTATTGCCGAATATGTATCAGTACCACTTGATGTAACAACATGCGTTGTGAATGTTGAGTTATTACCGCCGCCATGCTCTGCATGAAGGATAAGTGCAACATCAAGCACCTTCGCCTCAAGATCTGTGAATATTCCGTCACTTCTGAGCATATACAGCAGATTCTGTGCTGTTGAATAATCCTTACGCGGATTACGGATAATCATGTTCTGGTCAAGTCTGAAATGTCCGTATGCCTGATATGAATATGCTGCTATAAGCGGCGTCTTCGCTATCATCTGGAGTGACTGACGCAGTACATTGGATACCGATATATCATCCGGATTGCCATCATATGAATAAAGATTAAGAATACTCTTCATCATCGAATTCATAATGTTGGCACTCGGTGCTTTCATAATTACATCACATATAAAGTCACCGGAGAGTTCACTAAGGTCTGCAAGGATTCCGATAAAGCTCTTGAGCTGTGACTTAGTTGGAAGTGAACCAAACAGAAGAAGATATGTCACCTCTTCAAATCCGTAGAAGCTGTCCCTGCTTCCCTGAATCAGCTCGCTTACATTGTAGCCCTGATAATAAAGGTTGCCATCTGTAGGAACCTTCTTACCATCAACAATCTTACTTCCTACAACATCCGAAATCTCTGTAAGTCCTGTAACAACGCCATTACCGTTGCTGTCTCTCAATCCTCTTTTAACATCATGCTTAGTATAGAGTTCCACGTCAAAGGCTCTTGACTTCATACAGCTCTCAACAAGCTGTCCAAACTCCGCATCATGTTGTGTTATTTCCATCATCGATCTGTTGTCCACGGTAATGCTCTCCTTTACTTTCCTCAAAATAATGTGCTTATTTTAACCTATTGTCGAAAAAAAGACAACATTTAAATAGTATTTTCTTAATAAATTAAGCTTTTTATTTCTTTTACTTTCGATTATTAGTCACTTTTTCAACAATCTCATCAAACGGAACCGGTCTGTAATCCGTGCGTTCTACGCTCACACAGTATGACTGTTCACTGTAATCTTTGTACAGCTGACTGCCATGCACATGTCCGAATATGTTGGCATAAGGCATATTGCGGCACACATACACAGGTTCGTGCGAAAGAATCCAGAATCCTTCATATATTATTGGATATCTGCTGACAAACTCAAAACCGCATCTATACCAGAAATCCTCCGTAACAATATCATGGTTGCCAAGTATCAGGCTCTTGTGTCCGTTAAGCCTGCAGGCAAGCTCTGTATTCCTGCCGACACTTTTATAAGCCGAGAAATCACCCAGCACGAATACATTGTCATCTTCACCTACAGTCTCATTCCATCCGGCAATAAGCTTCTCTTCCATATCATCGGTATCCGCAAAAGGCCTGTTCTCATATCTTATAATGTCCGCATCTCCAAAATGCGTATCCGCAATAAAGAATGTTCTCATATCAATTCCATTTCTGTATTATATAATCTCCATGCAATGTTCCGCCTGCGACCTGCGCAGAAGCGGCCTGTCATTATTAACTGCCACGCCTTCTCCCACAGAACCATACTCTGCAAAGCGCGCATTCTTATATGAATTGCCGCTCATGTCACTGTATCCGTTGTCACATACAACATCGCTCATATAACAGTTAATGAAAAATGCTGCAGCATCCCTGCCCCATGGACGGGCAAGCCTGTACGCCCCCGTTTCTATCCTGTCATCAGCATAGAATCTGCAGTTTCTGAATATAAAACCATATTCCGCATCTGCATGTGTCCTCGGTGCAGTAAAGCATCCATCCGCCTTATATGGTGTGTATCTTCCGATTATATCGCAGTCATCGAATATTGCAGCACCACATCCATATATAAAGTCAACATTGCCTTCGATATGACAGTAGCTAAAATGCTGGTGTGTGGTAATATCCGGTGAAAAATCATCCTTGTCGGCTGCATCAACAAACAGTGTATCCTGATATCCGAGCAGAGTAATATTGGTAACCGATACATTATCTGCAAGTATAGCCAGCGCATCTGCCTGCTGGTCTGTTCCGTCTGCATAAGGATATGTATTCTCTATACTTATATTGCACATTGAGAATCCTGTTGCCGTATACTCAACAAGCATCGCATTCCTGTCACGCATTCCCGCCGCTGTTCCGTCCGCAACACATGCATTGAACTCAATTCTGGTTTTTTTTGCATCTTCACCGATAATACTTACATCCGCACGTTCAACGACAACTCTCTCCCTGTAGACACCATTCTTAACAAATATGACATCTCCATCACCAGGCATTCCATGTACAAGTGCATCGCTTATTCTGGAATACTGCGGAATACCTGATGCATCCAATGCGCCCTGTGCTCCCTTGTATGAAGCATCCACTACACAGTTATAGTACGGCATGCACAGGAAATTGAATACCTTTCTCGACCTGCTTCCGGTTACGGATTCAAATATAACTTCTATCTTATTAAAACCTTTTGCAGGGTATCCCTCTATCCTGATACTCTCGCCTGCACCACATGCGATACAGCCTTCGCAGTCGCGTTCTCCATGTGTGAATCCATCGAGTGCCTCCGCCGCATCCCGGCCATTTACAAGCACTTTATATCTGCCGTCAGTGTTATAGTGTCCTGTTATATAGAAATAATGTGCGCCAAGCGTATCATTACTCTTATCATCAACTACCATTTCAACCTGCCTGTCATTAACTGCATACACAGCTTCCGCTCTATCGCTTATACGCAGTGCCTGCTGTGGTTCTCCCGGATTGCTGCAGTTATCTTCTGAATATGATATTACATAATAATACAGCGGGTCATATCCGCATGACTTATCAGTAAAGCTTACAACGGATTCTCCGTCAGCATCTTTCTTTGCATCTTTCCCTGTAAATGTTCCCATAAGGACATCATTGTCACCACACACATTACATGTATCAGCGCGGAATACTTTCCACTCATATGCATCATCCGTAAGCTTAAGGCTTATATCTATTCCGTCCGCACTTCCAATTGCAGTAAGAGACGCATCATCGAGAGGTCTGATATAATGTACTGCCTCTGACTGCGCATATGATGATTTATTAACCTCATTGCCGATTCTTCCGTATACCCTGAATGTATAATCACCACTGTTTTCCGGTGTATATGCAAATGCTGTTGTCGCCGCAGTTCCTACATTAATATATGCTTCATTATTATAAGATACTTCAACATCATACTCGCAGTATCCATCACATGTCTCTGCCTCCCAGCCGAGTTCTATGCGGCGTCTGTCGGATGATTCTCCTGCCTTTGTTATCTTGGTAACAGCCGGAGGTTCACAGTCCGGCTTATAGTAGTCATCCTGATTATAGATAACACTGCCTGACGCATCCTTAAGCGTAAGCCTCGCTATATCTGCTTCAACTCCCGCAAGAGCAATTCCATACCGCACACTCCGTCCGCTTTGCAGTGTCTCATATGTCTGTGTCAGGTCAAATGTATTATCATCCTCCAAAATTAGCTTTCTTCCCATAGCATCCCATACCTGAAGAGTCGCTATATTATTGCATTTGGAATACATCATCCTGTATGTCGTTCCTGTAAAACTGTCCTTATCTATAGCAGCAGACTTTGGATTACCATTGGCTCCCATACCGCTTGCTGTTGAAAAGGTATGCTGGAACACACAATTCTTTTGTCCATGAAGTACATCACAATGCACAGGCATTCCTTCAACAGCATCAAACTGCCCTATTGCTATACCCTGCTTGTCCGTTCCTGCATCAACAGACTTAAGCCTTATCGCAGCCGATATTGTGCAGTCATCATTGCGCGGTTCAAACAGTAAGTATGTACATTCCCTGTCCTCGCGTATGTTCCCCCTGACCTTATGTACTTTGTCAAGCACACTCTTCACTGACAGGACATTGCCTGCATCTTTGCATTCAACCTGCGTGCTCTCAGAATAAATGCCACTGTAAGATCTGCTGCTTGTACGCTCCGGGCCATCCCCTTTCATTCCGCGGCCTGTCTTTATATAGTAGATAAATATATCTTCATAACTGCCGTCATCCATTCTGAAACCGCCCGGAATAGTCCCTGCTTTTGTAAATCCAAGCTTCTCATACAGATTGTTAGCAGCCGTATTTGATTCCACAACAGCATTGAACTGAAGTATTCTGAAGCCAAGCTCCCCTGCCTGTCTTATGCAGTCACGCACAAGAAGTTCCCCGACATGTCTTCCCCTGCAATTCCTGTCAACTGCGTAGCTGGCATTACTTATATGTCCACAGCGTCCTATATTATTGGGATGCAGTATATACATTCCGACAATTCTTCCTGTCTCATCCTCTGCGACACCACAATAACTCTGCCCCTCAAAAAACCGTCTTCCGCCTGCCGTACTTAATGTCTCAAGCTGTGGGAATGCCACTCCTTCTTCAACTACCTGGTTCCATATAGGAACCATAGACTTAACATCTTCTTTTTTGTACTGTCTGATAATAATATTGCTTTCCATTGTCACTCTCCATATAAAATTATTTATTATTTTAATTCATCTTAAATGTATCACCATTCATACGGGTTGCCTGTCTCTCAGAAGCAGCTGCCTCAAGCAGTTCCATTTTCTTAAATCCAAATATTCCTGCAAATGCTGACCTCGGGAACATCATTATTGCTGTGTTATATTTGGTAACAGTATCATTGTAAAACTGGCGTGCCTTTACAATCTTATCCTCCGTATCGGCAAGCTCCTTCTGCAACTGAAGGAAATTTGAATTCGCCTTAAGCTCCGGATACTTCTCACCAATTGCGAGCATACGTGAGGCCTCATGTCCGAGTGCCTCTCCGGCCATATATGACTCTGCCGGTGATGCTGCAGACAATACTTTGCTTCTAAGCTCTGTAACCTGTGTAAGTGTCTGCTGCTCATAAGAAGCATATCCCTTGGTTGTCTCGATAAGATTAGGAATTAAATCCGCACGTCTCTTGAGCTGCACCTCTATCTGTGCCCCCTGATTCTCCACACGGTTTCTGAGGACAACCATGCCGTTATAGCACCTTATAACCGCTATTGCTATAAATGCTATTATTACAAATACAACCCCTGTGACAATCATAATTGAATTTGCCATATTCTTATATTCCTCCATTCTGCAAACGCATTTTCCTGATATCCGCAACTATCTGCTCATTCTCCTCAAGCACAACCGCATATATAAGATAATCATCCCACAATGCGAGCTGGCTCTTATCTGCCTCACTCAGGTTTGAGTAATCATGTATGAAATTCTTCATTCCATATACATATTCCGCCATCTCATTACCTGACTGCGTTCTTCGGTATCTTTGCTTCGTCGCTGTCGACACGATACCTCCGACCACCATTATTCCCGGCATAAAGAAAGCTGCAAGCATCACAATAGCCGCCAATATCAGCTCCGCCATAACCGGATAATACTGCGGATACATGCTCAGATACTCTACCTGTTCACGAAAAGTTGCCGTATCGGGCAGCGCATCAAGTATCTGCTCAAGTTCGTCCAGCTGCGGTGTAATCGCATTAATAAGAAATGCCATCCCGACAATGATTATTATTGGGACAAGGCATCCTGCAAAGCATCCTGCCGCCTTTCCTGCTGTTTCTTTCACTTTACTCCTCTTAGCAAACAGACCGTCATATATATCCGTCATCTATAGCCTCCTGTACCGCCATGCGCTGCCATGCCGCTTCATCAACCGCATCACACCCACGTTCGGCAAGTGCCTTCACCAGATATCTGTCACTATTGCGTAATACCGGATTCATCTGCCAATCCCCATCGGCATCCAATACATACCTGCCATATTCATCCGTCTTGATAATGCCAAGATTCTCATACTTTAAAATACACGCCGCAATATCCTTGCGCTTTTCAATCTTAAGGTCTGCAAGCAGGCTTATTGTTCCCGGTGCAAGTCCGTCAAGCTTATCCCTGTAATAATCTATGTCATTTACCGTGATAAATGTGCTCCTCTTAAGTAGCTGCCTCCTCGCAGTATGAATAATCACCTTAAAAAGCATCACCCAGAACAATCCGAGTATAAGCCCCACAAGCGCCTGCATGCCTATCATTACCGCAATAATTGCCGGTGTGGGGTTATCCGCCAGAACTTCCTCCACCTGATCCCATGTTATTATAATGTCACGCAGCATAAAGCCTATCGGAATCAGCCATACCAGATGTTCTGCCATTGTCAGCCTGTTAAGCTGCCGACTTTTAAACACCTTCTTCTTTTTTATATGAAACAACCGAACTTCCTCCCATATACCGATTATTAGCTGTGCCATGCCGATTAGCAATCTCCCAAAATTATTCAGCCAAGCGATTCTGCTATCTTATCCACAGTCTCTGTATCTATACCTAAGACTTCAGATATCTCCTCACGCGTCAGCTTACCCTGTCTGAGAAGCTTAGCCGCATTCTCAAGCTTCTCTTCATTCCTTGCTTCATCGCACAATTCCTCAACTGCTCTGCACATCGCTGCCACTCCTTCCTCATCTTCCTTAAAGCATCCAGAATATTAGCATCAATTATACTGCTGTTATATCTTGCCCTCTTTACACCTGCACCCTTATCCGACCTCTGAATCTCAAAATTATATTTTCTGTCGGAAGAGTCTGTTGCAAATATATCAAGCCTCACAGATCTGCCATGCAGGTTCTTAATACTATACTGTGTATGCACTTCCTGAACCTTAATATCATCCCTCATTCAATATCCCTTTCAATAATCATCAAACATTCTGCATTATCAAAAGAGGCTCCGGACTCTCTTTAAAGTAAGAAAATATTATCACATGGTACCATACGAAACAATAGCCAATATACACGAAAATATTTATGTATATTCTTGACAGATTAACAAACTTTTCGGAATTTCAGACTTTTTTACTCATCACGCCTCAGCCCACGCCAGTGCACACCTTACTGCACGTTCCCAGCCTGACAGAAGCTCCTGCCTCCCCGCATCTGCCAGATCCGGATGAAATGTATTGGATATCGCCCAGTTCTTACGGATATCATCCTTATCCTTCCAGTATCCAACCGCAATTCCCGCAAGATACGCCGCGCCGAGTGCCGTTGTCTCAACACACTCCGGTCTTAACACATCCACATTCAGGATATCCGACTGGAACTGCATCAGGAAATCATTCTTCGATGCCCCGCCGTCAACTTTGAGCTTCGGAATATCAACACCGGATTCATTTTCCATAATCTTAAGAATATCATATGTCTGATAAGCCATCGACTCAAGCACTGCCCTGACAAAATGCGCCTTCGTGCAGCCTCTCGTAATTCCTACGACCGTTCCCCTTGCATACGGATTCCAATACGGTGCGCCAAGTCCCGTAAATGCCGGCACAACATACACTCCCGCCGTATCCTCAACCGACCTTGCATATTCCTCCGACTGCGCCGAAGTCTCAAGAATATTCATCTCATCACGAAGCCACTGTATTCCTGCGCCTGCCACAAAAATACTTCCCTCCAGCGCATACTGCACATCATTATCCGTTCCGGCAGCAATCGTTGTCAGCAGTCCGTTCTTTGATTCAACCGCCTTATCTCCTGTATTCATCAGCAGAAAGCAGCCAGTTCCATATGTATTCTTAACCTCGCCCGCATCAAAGCAGCACTGTCCGAACAGTGCCGCCTGCTGGTCTCCCGCCGCACCCGCAATCGGTATGCAGCCGCCAAACAGGCTGTTTTCGGTATATCCGTATACACATCCCGAAGGCTTAACCTGCGGAAGCATCACCTCAGGAATGTCAAAATACTCAATAATCTTCTTGTCCCAGCACAGATTATGTATATCAAACATCATAGTTCTTGATGCATTGGTATAGTCCGTCACATGCACCTCGCCCTTTGTAAGATTCCAGATAAGCCATGTGTCCACAGTTCCGAACAGAAGATTCCCGGCCGCCGCATCTTTTCTCGCACCTTCCACATTATCAAGAATCCACGCCAGCTTCGACGCCGAAAAATACGCGTCCGGCACAAGCCCTGTAGTCTTTCTCACATAATCTTCCATGCCGTCACACTTCAGCCTGTTAATATAGTCCGCCGTTCTCCTGCACTGCCATACAATCGCATTGTAAATGGGCCTGCCGGTACGCCTGTCCCACACAACCGTCGTCTCACGCTGGTTAGTAATCCCCAGCGCCGCAATATCATCCGCAGAAGCACCGATTCTGCTGACAGCCTCAGTAACAACCGACATCTGCGATGCCCATATCTCCATCGGGTCATGCTCAACCCAGCCCGGCTCAGGGTATATCTGTGCGAACTCCTTCTGTGCCATACTGCATATCCGCCCCTGCTTATCAAACAGAATGCATCTGGAGCTTGTCGTTCCCTGATCAAGTGACATTATATATTTATTCATATTACTCATACTAATCTCCATTCCCTGCGCTAATCAATCCCATTATACAAAAAATACCCATTGTAAACAATATCACAACAGGTTTCCATCAATATATCTTACATATTTAATTAACAACTATACCCTAGGTCAGGGAACTAAGATAGACATTCAGTAACTGTAATGCTGTTGCCCTCGTCTTTGGTGAGCTGTTATTCAGCCACTCCTCCCTGTGTCATTCCGAGCTTCTTACGATAAGCAAGTAAATTGTTACCTATCATTCTAAAATCATACAGCAGCACTTCCGTTCCCCCTTCAACATTATATAGGAATTATACTTCCTAATGTTGGTGACACAATCTCTGTAGAAGATTACAGAGCCAAACTCGAAGAACTCGGATATGACACCAGACATCAGGTGGGCAGCCTCGGTGGCGCATCTAATTCAGGTGTAATCGAGATAAAGGACGGCGTGGTTACAATGGCAAAGATAAATATGTGCCTGTGCACAAACTTAGAATGCCCTGAAAACGGGCAGGAATGGAGAATAATATAAATATGAAAATGACAAATACCTTATTTGATAAGATAAAATCTCACACATCAGCTGCACTGTCCCTCATGACAGTAACATGCCTCTCATTATCAGCACTGTCCCTTGGGGCCTGCGGCAATGAGGCGCAGCCCATATCCGCCCAATCTGCGGCAGTTCTGAATACTCAGGAATCAGATTCCGCAGTATCCGCAGCTTCATCGCAGTCTTCTACGCCTGCTGCAGAACCATCCGCATCCACTGCGTCCACTTCATCCGGCACAGAGCCAGCCTCCGCAGAACCATCCTCCGCTTCTGCCCCATCACAGGAGCCGGTCCCTGCCACAGAACCATCTTCTGCTGCCGTAACTCAGGAAGATAATAAGAATGTTGAGGTTGTATCTCAGGCTGCCGAGAATTATGCTTCTATCGATGCTGATCCTGAGAAGATTAAGTCTGATATTATCGATCAGTTCCATGCTTGGTGTGATTATATTGATACAGGTGCAGGATATCCTGATGACCAGTATCCTGATGACCAGTACATTGCTGTTAAGCGTTATAATGCTTATCTTACAGGTCTCCTTTTTGGTATAGATCATGGTGTTGGTAATGCTTATGAAGGGGTGTTTACTCTTGATGAACAGGTTAATAGAATGAGATATGCTTTCTTTAATCGTATTCCTTATTCTCTTGCTACATGTACTATTGAATACAAGGAAGTTCTTTCAGACTGGTTTAAGGGTGATGGTCCTGAATTTAAGACAATTAATTCTATAGTATTATCTTCTCCTGCTCTTGAAGGAAGATCAGCTAAGACCTTCGATGGTATTCCTGCCGATCTTGAAGCTGACATAGTAGGTGAAGAAGTTACAGGTGTTATCCTCAACTGTCATGTCTATCTTTCATCTGAGAGAACTTCTGATGGTTCTGTATCCAGATACAGAGTATTAGACTGCAAGATTAATTAATTGAATGATTATAAGAAAGGTATGCATATACGAAGACCATCGTGATGAGACAGGACAGAGCGGTTCTTCAAATAATAAGAACTTCTAACTAAAGCACAGTATACACAAGCCTGTAAGTCAGCAGTTGTCAGTGGTACTATCCGCGCGGCTGCCTGCCTTGTGTGTACTGTGCTTTTTTAACTTTCATGAGCTGTAAAGACAGCTGTGTACAGCTATGTAAAATCACGCTGATGTATAATTATGTCACATTGACATTAATGAGCAGATGTGTACTTCGCCAGCGCCTCCTCTGCCTGCTCTCTTGTAAGGTGGGAATCTTCCTGAAGCAACGCTATAATCTGCTCATCAGTCTGTCCGAGCCTGCGGCATGTGCGGATTGTTCCACTAACTTCGCCTTCTTCAATACCTTCCTGCCTGATCTTCTCCTCAATCTCAAAACTCTTCATATATGCAAGACCTACCTCTCCATCCTGCTTGACAGCCATAACCATCTTATGGAGTTCTCTCAGTTCTTTCGTGCAGGCGTTCTCTGCAACAGAGTTCTCCATATAGTGTAATAGCTGACGCAGTTGTTCTGTCGGATGCCCTTCCGTTCCGCCTGTATACAGGAATATCGTCCTGTCACCGTCATCATACGGCATATCAGGCACTTCCACACAGCTCTTTTTCACTGTATACACCATCCTGTCCAGCTCAAACGGGTCATACGGCATGATGAATATGACAATCACATTGCGAAGGTCATCGTAGTTACTGCCTGAGCTAAGATTGGCTGTGTCAATCTTATCATGGTAGAACCGTGCCCTTTTGGGAAGTGATGCAATATCCTTTGCATTATTATTCTTATCCGGTTCAACATCAAATATCTCACCGTCTTCCTCATCAAGGTAGACATCCATCCTGATACCATGCCTCTCAGGGTTGTCCCCAATAAGAAACTTCTGTGTGACTACATTAAGCTTCCCAATCTTACGGTTCAGTATGCAGCTCAGGATGTAGCGCGATGCCGCTTCGCCATACTCCTTATGACCTATAAGGCTGCCTGCCAGAAAGTCATCCACAATGTTCATCTGTTCCAAAGGTTTCATATTTCCTCCTGTTCCCACAGTGCATGCAGGGAAGGAAGAAATACATAACCTATATATCTTAGGATATGACGCACAATCTACAGATACCAACATTCCGCTACAGACCGTCAATCCCATCTTCCGTCCAATGCACTATGCTATAAAAATGTTAAATGAGTTACAAAAGCATAGAATTCATTGAATAAAGATTAGAAATAGATCAACTTACGTTGTTGAATTGTAGAATATATGCTTTGTGTTGATTGTAGCAGAGTGCAGGCAAAAACACAAGTAAAAAAAGGAACAAGCACATAAGTACTCATTCCTTTTACCAATCCTTATATTAAGTGGCTCTCAGACTATTAAATCCTGCTGTCAATTAACCAAAGTATCTCTTTAACAGGCCTTCAAAAGCTCTTCCATGTCTGGCCTCATCCCTAGCCATCTCATGAACTGTATCATGGATTGCATCAAGGTTAGCAGCCTTAGCACGCTTAGCAAGGTCTGTCTTGCCTGCTGTTGCACCGTTCTCAGCAGCAACTCTGAGTTCAAGATTCTTCTTAGTGCTGTCTGTTACAACCTCGCCAAGGAGTTCTGCAAACTTGGCAGCATGCTCTGCCTCTTCATAAGCAGCCTTCTCATAGTAAAGTCCAATCTCAGGATATCCTTCTCTGAATGCAACTCTTGCCATTGCAAGATACATACCGACCTCTGAGCACTCACCGTTAAAGTTGGCTCTTAAGTCTGCCATGATGTCCTCGCTTACACCCTGTGCAACTCCTACCGTATGCTCTGCTGCCCATGTCATGCCTGAATCCTGAACCTTGAACTTGTCAGCAGGTGCATGGCATACCGGACACTCAGCCGGTGCTGCATCTCCTTCATATACATATCCGCAAACTGTACATACAAACTTCATATTGTTATCCTCCTTTAAAATCATAAATGTTCTATCGCAATCATTAGTATATTAGTAATGATTACTGTTTTGTTGTTGATATTAATTTATCATCTTTTATCATTATTGTCAACACTTATTTTGCTTTTATTTTCTTTTTTTATGCATGCCGGACATACGCCGCTGAAGAACAGCTTGTGTCCCTGAATCTTTCCGCCGAATCCGTCCTGAACCATCTCATCTATTGCCATGAGCTTCCCTGCATCTATATTCATAAGGTCGATTATCGCTCCGCACCGCGTACATTCAAAATGATAGTGAGGGCTTACATTGCCGTCAAAATGCACCGAGCCGTCATCACACGGAACCTTAACCGCATGTCCCATATCAACAAGCAGGGTAAGATTACGGTATACTGTACCAAGACTTATCTTCGGAAACTCCCTGCGGACATTCTCATATACGACCTCTGCCGTCGGATGATCCTTGCGGCTTATAAGAAATGTAAGAATCGCGTCTCTTTGTCTGCTGTGCTTTATTGCTGCCATATCATCACCTCTTTTAACTCTTTTGATTATTTTGGAATTGATAACTATTACTATTAATGATATTTTACACAAATAATTGAGAGAAGTCAATTCCTATTTCTACCTATTAAAATCATGTCAAATTAAGAGAATTGTTGACATTCTCAAATTCGTGACTTATACTTGAGATAATTTATTTATATAGTCGAAAGGAAGGATTCGGTAATGGAAAAGAAAGATATCGACTGGGGCAATCTTGGATTTGCCTACATGCCTACAGACAAGAGATTTGTTGCTAACTACAAGAACGGAGCATGGGATGAGGGAACACTTACATCTGATCCTAATGTCGTACTTAACGAGTGCGCATGTGTTTTCCAGTATTCACAGTCATGCTTTGAAGGACTTAAGGCTTACACAACAGAGGATGGACATATCGTAACATTCCGTCCTGACCTCAACGCAGAGCGTATGGCTAACTCAGCAAGAAGACTTGAGATGCCGGCTTACCCTGAGGACAAGTTTATTGAGGCAGTTGTTAAGACTGTTGAAGCTAACGAAGCTTATGTACCACCTTATGGTTCAGGTGCTACATTATACATTCGTCCATATATGTTCGGAAGCAACGCCGTAATCGGTGTTAAGCCTGCTGATGAATATCAGTTCAGAATTCTTACAACTCCTGTTGGTCCTTACTTCAAGGGTGGCGCTAAGCCTCTTACAATCAGAGTTTCAGATTTTGACCGTGCAGCTCCTCACGGAACAGGTCACATCAAGGCCGGTCTTAACTATGCAATGAGCCTTCATGCAATCGTATCTGCCCATCAGGAAGGTTATGATGAGAACATGTACCTTGATGCTGCAACAAGAACTAAGGTTGAGGAGACAGGTGGTGCTAACTTCATTTTCGTTACAAAGGATGGCACAGTTGTAACACCTAAGTCAGACAGCATTCTTCCATCAATCACACGTCGTTCACTTATGTACGTTGCTGAGCATTACCTTGGACTCAAGGCTGAGACAAGAGAAGTTTACTTCGACGAAGTTAAGGATTTTGCTGAGTGTGGTCTCTGTGGTACAGCCGCAGTTATCTCACCTGTCGGCAAGATTGTTGACCACGGCAAGGAGATCTGCTTCCCAAGCGGAATGACAGAGATGGGTCCTGTAACCAAGAAGCTTTACGAGACACTTACAGGCATCCAGATGGGTCGTATCGAAGCTCCAGAGGGATGGATTAAGGTAATAAAGTAATAAAGCATGATCTAATGTAATAAAGTAATTTAAAAAGTCATATGATATATCGCCGTTTTTCAACAGTTGCATATATCATATGACTTTTTTTCTGCCCGCACATGCTTATGCACAACCACCGCAGAGATTATAACCGCTGCAATACACACACTCTTATCATATCTCATTGCAGCAAGCGCAGCCCACCAGCATGTAAATGTTATTATCGACCGCCTGGAATGCGGATTAATTCTGACCACCGAAAACAATATATAGAAAAATGCAAGGCACAGCGCAGGCACCCAGTCCGGTGCAAGCCCGATAAGCACACCGAACGATACGGCTATTGCTTTGCCTCCCCTGAACCTTCTGAACACCGGATATGCATGACCGAGCACCGGCGCAATCAGCACAGGTATTATGAGCATCGACTGCCCTGGTATATAATTAAGCGCCATATGCACCGGAAGATAGCCCTTGAGCAGATCTGCCGCAAGGACTAATATTCCGCACGGCACGCCTGCATTTTTAAATACATTTGCAGCCCCCGGATTCCCGTCATCACTCATCAGGGCAACATCCATGTCATACAGCCATTGCGGTATATAGTATGCCGACATAAAGCTTCCGCATACATATCCGGCTATGGCAAATATCAGCACAACCTTCATCTGCATAACTCCTCAATTATGTGAACAAGCTCCATGCCGCAGTTTCCTTTAATGCACCGCTTCTGGGCTTCTATCATCTGCTGCCGTCTGCTCCATGAGCTTATCAGTGCCATACCTTCATCCACAAGATTCTCACGCTTTGGCGCTATTGCCATTCCATGCCTTACAAACAGCCCGCTGTTAGCCTTCTCGCAGTCCGACAGCGGTTCCATAAATACAGCCGGAATCCTCATTATTGCGCTCTGCGTTGCCGTAAGACCGCCCGGCTTAGTAAATATCACATCGCATTTGTTCATGTAATCATAGACATTATTGACATAGCCGAGAACATTTATGTGTCTGTCATTGCCATAGCTTTCAAGCATTCTTGCGTGAAGCTTCTCATTATTGCCACATACCGCAGTTATGCTGCACTCAGGCATTCCATTCTTAATCAGCCCGCCACGCAGCTCTCCTACAATCTGTGACATTCTTCCGGCTCCCATGCTTCCGCCCATAACAAGTATGTCACTGCAGGTATCATTGGCAGTGCGCTTATCATTGGCAGTGTAATCTCTTGGAGCAGGTATTCCGAGCGGTATCAGCTTATCCCTGTCAATCCCGCGTCTTACAAAATCCTCCACGCAGTCCTCATGCGGTATGACATAATAATCACTGTCGGTCTCTTCCCAGAAAGGAATACTCGTATAGTCCGTTGCAACCGCAACCGTAAGCGGCAGCCTGTAACCATTCCTCTTCATCCACGTAATCGTCTCAACCGGATAGAGGTGCGGCATCACAATGGCATCATAATGCCCTTTTTCAATCACCTCTGCAAGATGCCCTGCCATACCCGCATTAGCATAGTACACAGGTGACTTTATATTGATATTATGGTTAAATGTGCTTACAGCCCTTCCGATGTGATACACACCACGGAATACCGCCGGACACGCCTTGACGCTCTTAACATATGCGCCGCACACAGCCCTGTCCACAAGCTTGCCGTGCAAAGCAAGATAATTAGGCATAAAGTCAGCCACATGGCCGCAATCTGTCAGTGCTTCCGCAATTCCCGCACCACAGGCATTGTGTCCTCCGCCGGTGGCACAAGACAGAACTAGAACCTTCATGTTGTGTATCTCCCTTCTGAAAAAGTGTGATTTGATGTTTCGGCAGGTGACGCGGGGAGAGGCGGCAAGGCAACGCAGGCCCGCTCTCGCTGCTTAGAGCTGGCAGCGGTACATAATGCGGCACAAGACGCCGCATAAGTACCGGCCGCTCTAAAAGCACCTGCTTATGCCTTACCGCCTCTCCCGCTGTGCGCATCCAGCCACAACAAATATACTATATAGCCAGGGGTTGGTGGGGGTGCCGTGCATCCAAGATGCACGCACCCCCACCCTGCTGTGATTTGTGTGTGGTCTGCGGCGCACTATGCAGGCGCCGGTACTTATGCTGCGTCCTTTGCAGCATTAGTATCCGCTGCGTCTGCATCGTAGCGGGAGCGGGCGCCGCGGATCACACACAAATCGCCCATCACCTTATATAATTTGTCGCAATCTTCTTCTCATACTCCGGTCTTTCAATTCCGGCCTTCTTACCTGCCTCAATGCACTTCAGGAGCCATGCCATATTCATTCCGAGCGTACGCATCGTCTGCATGCCTTCCTCATCCTGAACGACCTGCTCAGGCGTGTTGCCGTGAACCTGATTCCAGTATTGTGAAGTAACGATAGGCATATTTGAAATAGAAAAATATTTGTTAATCTGGTCAAATGCTGCTGTTGCACCTCCACGTCTGCAGCTTACAACTGCCGCTGCCGGCTTGCCTGCAACAAGGCCGCCTCTTCCGTAGAATGCTCTGTCCATAAAGCTCGTAAGCGCGCCCGAAGCAGATGCATAATGAACAGGGCTTCCGAATACGAATCCGTCTGCCTGTGACATTTTCTCTATAAATGTATTAACTACATCATTGCGGAAGCATCTGCCGCTCTTAAAACAGGCTCCACATCCGATACATCCTGCAACAGGATCATTGCCAAGCCACATTATCTCAGTCTCTATCCCTTCTTTGTTAAGAATCTTCTCCACCTCAGTAAGTGCCGTATATGTACAGCCCTTCTCGTGTGGACTTCCATTTACAAGAATTACTTTCATAATTTTCTTGACCTCCGTTAATTGAATAGTTGTTATTCCCAATCTGTCTGCCGAACACTTATAATATATCCAAAATGTCCTGCCGGACTGTATCTAAAATATTATTATACAACCAATGAGGTTTTTTCTCAACTATGTGCTTATAACCATATCCGCCATGTCATATCTGCCATCATACCCTTTAAGGATAGAGCTTTCTGCTTCCATATTCCTGCCTGCCGGCATTACCGTCTGCCGCCTCCGTTGCTGCCGCGTCCGCCGGCACCTCCGAAGCCGCCTCCGAAGCCGCCGCCAAAGCCTGCATTGCCGCTTGTTGTTGCTACCGAACTAAGCGTTACCTCTGTCTGTGTATCTCCTGTTACAAGTGTATATGTGCTGCCCTGAGCAAGTTCCGCCGTACTTATCACAACGCTTGAGAACTGCTTAGGCGATGTCCATGATATCAGCACATTTCCTGATGAATCCTTAAGACTTATTACTGAGCCTGCAGCTATTGTCTCTGAAAGATTAACAAGCATTGAGCACTGTGTAGAATTGCTTCCCATGCCCTGTGCCATTCCGCTTGAGCCTGCCGCTATGAGTGTTCCGCCTGTAATTGAGGCCTCTCCTTCATAATCAAGCGCACCGTTACCATTGCTTGTAGGGCCTGCAACATATACTGTTCCTCCTGTAATATAGAGATTGCCGTTTGAATCAATGCCGTCACCGCCTGCATTGACCGTTATTGTTCCGCCCGTAATCTTTATATATACATCATCATCGGATGCCGACCGGCTTGCAGGTGCCTGCATTTCCTGTGGCTGCTGTCCGTCCTGCGGCATCTGCATTTCCTGTGACTGTACATCAGCCCCCTTCTGTCTGCCAAATCCGCCAAATTCACCCTTCTGTTCGCCCGGCATCCGCTGTTCGTCTGAGCTTCCGCCCGTGGCTGAATTTATTCCGTCATCACCTGCCGTAAGATTAATTGTGCCGCCGCTTACAGTAATCCTGCGTCCTTCAATGCCCTCATAGCTGTCCGTGATTGTTATGCTGCCGTCCGTGATTATTGTATCGTAACTAGCATGGATTCCGTCATCGCCCGCAGCTATTGTGTATGTTCCTCCGGCGATTATGCAGCTTCCGTCTGCATGTATTGAGTCATCCTCCGACTTGATTGTAAATGTTCCGCCGGCAATATATATGCTGCCTTCCTTGGCATCGTCATCGTTGCCTGAGTTCAGTCCCTTGCTGCCTGCCGTAAGAGTAAAGCTGCCGTCAAGTATCTTAATTCCGTCCTTGCCTGCAAGACACGTCTTAACGGCATCAATTACATATGTTCCTCCGGTTATGCACAGTGTATCTTTTGTCACTATGCCGTGCCTGTAATCGGTATCAATCTTAAGAGTACCTGCTCCGTTAAGCGTGAGGTCACTCTTGCTGAATATTACGCCGTCAACCGTATTATCATCTGTCTGGACATACTCCGTACCACCTCCAAGGCTGTTTGTTGTGCCTGCCGGAAGTGTTACAAACACCTTATCCGCACTCTTTACATATACTGCGGCACTTGTATTACAATTAATCTCCGCATTATTAAGCACAAGCTGAACCTTGTCTGAATCCGATGCCGCGATAACAATCTGTCCGTCACTAAGAGATCCGCTTATAATATATGTTCCCGCTGACGTAATTGTTACCGTGCTTCCGCTTATGTTTACTCCGCTGCCGCTTACAACGGCACTGCTGCCGTTAAGCGTAATCTTTACCGCGCTGCTTTCATCATATTCGCTGCTTTTATCCCTGTCGGTAAAATTGATATCAACATTGGAATCTGTAAGCTCTATGTTCTTCTGATTTTCCGATACAGCCGTTGTAATGTATGCGCCGTTAGAAGAAACATCCGAGGAACTTCCTGCAGTGCCCGTCTGACCGCAGCCTGCAAGCGCTGACATGACAAGCGCACCTGACATGACAACCGCCGCGGCTGCATTTTTATTTATCAATAACTTTGTCATTATAATTCCTCCCTTGCCTGATTGGCTGCCCTGCTGCACATAATCTCAAGATTACCGTTGCGGCATCTCAGCTCATCTATCATATCCTTTTCCGTTCCCGAATCCTTAAGCCTGATGCGGTATTCAAGCTTGAACAGGCTTCCCATGCTTGAAGTCTTAACATTTACAAGCTCACATTTTGTAACATACTTATCAAATATCTCTTCAAATACATCCGTGTAATCAAGCGATTCCGGTATTGTTATTCTTAAGCTTCTCTCAAGCTCAGGCCTGTCGCCAAAGCTGCTGAGTGTAAGCACAACATTTACAAGCTCCATAATAATTACAAAAACCACTGCTGCTCCGATATAGCCCATTCCGCAAGCAAGACCTACTGCCATTGCAAGGAAAATGCTGTTAATCTCACGCGCCGTTCCCGGTACCGAACGGAACCTCACCAGTGAAAATGCACCCATAACCGCAACTCCTGCGCCGAGATTGCCATTTACAAGCATAATCACAAGCGCCACTATTGCCGGCATAAGCACCAGCGTTCCCACAAAGCTTTTTGTGTATGTGTTGCGGTACATGTGTGCTGCCGCTATCACCACGCCAAGCACCACCGACGCTATTATACATATTAAAAATGTCTGAATTGTAACTGTTCCTGTTGTTGTATCTGCTATTGACTGAAAAATTGTTATCATATTAATCTCCATTCCGCCCGTTTTTCAGGGCATCTCTAGTTTGTGTGTATCTCAACCTACCTGACTTAAGTACGCCCTTCCGTACTTTGAAAATGACGCAGGGTATATCCCCAGCTCATCAAGTACTTTTGTAAGCCACACCGGAATTGCCCCGCCGGCCTTAAGCTCCATAAGATGCTGCCCCGGTTCAAGTATGCTCTCACCTTCAACTCCCGCCGCAAGACTTAAGTTATATGAGCGGTACATAATATTCCGGTCAAATGTAATCCTCAGATCCGGATTTTCAAGTGAATAATATGCCTCGCGCTCATATGAAATGTACATCGCCGGTTTCAGATTCCCGTAGTAATCCCTGAACCAGTCTATTTCACGGAAAATCTGTGTATCGCAAGGTGCCTTCGTGTGGCCTGCCAGATATTCATCAGATTGTGCGAGTGTCAGCGTCTCACGCCTCTTATATACGATTCCGTTGTACTTCTTTTTCAGTTCAACAAAAACCTTATCCTCCGCTCCTGCCGTTCCGTAGCTTCTGAGCCTGAGCTTCTCCTTGTACACAGGCTTTTCAAGAGATTTCCTTATAATCCTGAAATCGGGAGTATCATAATAAATGTTGCATATCGTTGACCTGCCATGCTCATCCTCAACAAGCCTTGCCTGCAGGCGCTCCTTCAGACTGTTATACACATCGTCATCCAGAAGGTATTTTATTTCGCGCCTTTTAAATGTCATTATATTGTTCATAATGCCTCCTGTCTCTTATTTTAAATATTAAAAAAGTGGATATATGGTTGTTTTTCCTTTCCATATATCCACTATAAAATACAAACTTAAATTGAAACTTAATTTTAGAAATTTGTGTAAAATAAATTTATTTACACGTTGCGTAATTACTTTTTCAATGTTATGATATACACATAGTGTAAATATAGGAGATTGTATATTATGGAAAAACAAACCGAATGTCAGATTGAAATTAAAAAGCTCCGAGAATCTACCGGAATGAATCGTAAAGAATTTTGTGAGGTATTTGACATTCCTTACAGAACAGTTACAGAGTGGGAAAGAGGAACGCGCAATGCCCCCAATTATGTACTTCGACTTTTAGCATATTATATCAGGATGGAAAACATGGTTAACAAGAAAGGCGATAATGATGGCAAAGACTATTAGAGATACAATTCATGCCAACGGGATAGATATACGCATTTATTCTGAAGACTTGAAGAATGACTATATTTCTTTGACAGATATAGCAAGAAAACGGGAAGGCGATTATCCGGGATACGTTATTCAGAACTGGCTGCGCAATAAAAGTACAGTTTCATTTGTTGGTTTGTGGGAATCTATTCATAATCCGAATTTTAATTATATCGAATTCGAGGCAATTAAAAATGAAGCCGGTCTGAATAGTTTTGTATTGACACCAAAACGATGGGTAGAAACAACTAATGCAATAGGCATTGTCACAAAAGGCGGAAGGTATGCTGCTACATATGCATATAAGGATATTGCATTTGAATTTGCTTCGTGGATTTCTCCGGAATTTAAGTTATATATAATTGAAGATTATCAAAGATTAAAAGAAGGTGAACAAGCCAGATTATCTTTAGAATGGAATCTTAACAGAGAACTGTCTAAGTTAAATTATCGCATCCATACAGATTCCATTAAAGACAATCTGATTCCTCCATTGCTGACACCTCAGCAGATATCATATACATATGCCAGCGAAGCAGATTTGATCAATACCGTATTGTTTGGAAAGACTGCTAAGCTTTGGAGAGAATGTAATCCTGATAAAAAGGGGAATATTCGCGATCAGGCAACAATTCATCAATTACTCGTGCTTGCCAATCTTGAAAGCTATAATGCAATCCTTATTAAGCAAGGAAAGCCTCAGTCAGAGAGGATGCCGTTATTACACGAACTAGCAGTACAGCAAATGACAACACTCAGCAGATTAGAATTAGGCAATTTACCCGGCATTGAGAATAAAAAATAAATTTTACCCACTCCCACTACGCCCGCACAAGCGTCACCGTGAAGCATGCGCCGCCGTCTTTTTTCTCTGCGCTTATCCTGCCTTTGTGAAGCTGTACGACAGCCTGTGCCACCGAAAGGCCTATACCATAGCCTCCCGTGCTTCTTGAACGTGATTCATCTGTCCTGTAGAATCTGTCAAAAAGCTTATTCATATCATCCGGCAGCTCTCCGTGATAGGAATTATACACAGAGAATACTGCCTTGCGTCCGTTTATCCACAATTTCACGCTCATGCTTCCGCCATCTGTGCAATACTTTATCGCATTGTCAATAAGAAGTGACACAAGCTCGGCAAGTCTTCCCGAATCTCCCATAACACGCACATTATCAGCTATATCGGTACTGCATGTAATATTTTTCTTCTGCATCATAGCCATGAAGCTGTCCGTACTGCTGCGAACCGTTTCGCTCAGATTAACATTTACAAATTCAGGTTTTTCGGACATCTCATCCATGCGGCTTAATTCAAGCATGCCCTTAACCAGGACATTCAGTCTCTCGACCTGATTGCAGATACTCTTCGTCCACTCAGTCTCACCATTCATCATCTCAATAACCTCTGCGTTGGCAGATATTATTGCAAGCGGTGTCTTAATCTCATGTCCGGCATCCGTTATAAATCTTTTCTGCTTTTCTATACTCTGTGCCACCGGCTTTATCGCACGCCTTGAGAATATCATAACAAGTACTGTGACGAGTGCAAGACAGACTACTCCTATAATCACCGACAACAGGGCAAAATTGCGCATCGTACGCAGGCTCTCATCACAGTCAAGAAATACAATAAGCTTCCCATCGTCTTTTACGGTAACCTTGAATCTGTAATTACCATTGTAGCCTTCCGTTCTTCCACCCTTGAGCACACTGTCAGCCATCTGCCTTGCGCCATCCCGGGACACCGCCGCTATGCTGTCGGTATTTATATCACAGGTGCCGTCATTTTTAATATATACAGAGAAATATCGCGTACGGAACTTAGCCTCAGGGGACGCAAGTGCTCCCGGTCTGCTGCCGTTTTTCTGCCATGCATCACCCTGCTGTGGACTGTCCTGTTGCGGATTGTCCTGCTGCGGGCTGCCCGTCTTTACCTTCATTGAATCCTTATTATTATCCGGAAATCTTCCATCGTTGTCACTGATCATGTGAAGAATCGTGTCCGAATCCTGCTCTGTCTGTATCATATTAGCGGCATTAATTCCGGCAAGAAGCACTATCATTACGATTGCAACTGACAATGCCGTTATCATTACAAATTTTCTCTGGAGACGTTTTATCAACCTACTGCCCTCCGTTCTGCTCTCCCGTACCTTCAAGCCTGTAGCCAAGCCCCCGCACTGCCTTAATTTCAACCGGAGCATTAATCTGTGTAAGCTTGCGCCTGAGATTGGATATATTGACCCAGACAACATTTACATTGATATCAGTCTCATACCCCCAGACATGCTCAATAAACTGCTCTGACGAGACAAGCCTGCCCTTATTTCTCATAAGCATCTCAAGCATCTGGTATTCCTTGTTGACAAGCTGCACTTCACCGCCGTTATACTCGAGCATGCAGTTCCCGCGGTTAAGCTTCATTCCGTCAACATCGAGCGTATCAGGCGCATATGATGCCGTACGTCTCGTCATTACACGTATCCTTGCAAGCAGCTCCTTCATTGCAAATGGTTTTGTAAGGTAATCATCCGCTCCCGTATCAAGTCCAAGCACGCGGTCTTCTACCTCCGACTTTGCCGTAAGAAGCAGCACAGGTGTCTTTATGCCGTCCTTTCTCAGTTGTGCAAGCACATCAATGCCATTGCGCTTCGGCATCATTATATCAAGTATAATTCCGTCATAATCATCCGTCACTGCCCAGTCATATGCATCTGCTCCGTCATATACGGCATCAACTATATAATTATTGGCTTTCAGCACAGCCACAAGTGCATTGGAAAGCTCCTTCTCATCCTCAGCAAGTAAAAGCTTCATTATAATCCTCCATTTGCAGTTGCAAAATGCATTCTCTATCTTCCCATATGCTGATAAAGCGTTGAAGGAATCTCGCCTGACGCACCTGTATTAACAGCTTTGTCGAGTATTGAAACCTTAATAATCTGCTTTCCCTCATACTGTACCTTACATTCAACACCGGCACCCGATGCTTTTGCTTCTACAGCATCCGCAAAATCCTTATATGCAATCTGCTCTCCGCTGTTATTATAGAAAGTACATCCGTCTGCAAGCGGCTGCTTTGTTACTTCCTTCCTGCTTCCGTTATCCGTCGTATATCCACCAAGCACCTTAAGACTTCTCTCTGCTGTTGTAACATTCATCACAAGCTCTGATGAAGCTGTAACCTGTGCTGTGCTGACGTTATTCCCCACATTGCTGCCTTCACTGACGTTTCCTTTGGCAGCACCGCAGCCTGTCATAATAATCATTGCACACGCACACGCCATTGCTGATAACATCTTTCTTTTCATTATAGTTCCCTCCTAAGCACCCTGATTCTCCGCCCCCTAAAAAAGGCAAACAAAAAACACCGCCCCCGCAGCTCCTACGTCTGCAAAAACAGTGCTTTTCTTAGTGCGCCTCCAGGGGTTCGAACCCTGGACACCCTGATTAAGAGTCAGGTGCTCTACCAACTGAGCTAGAAGCGCATGTGATAAATTTTACTGTTCAGGAAGCTTTCATGTTTTGTTCACTTGCTGAACACAATGGTTATTATATATGATGGTTTCAAAAAATGCAAGTACTTTTTTAAAATTTTTTAAAATTTTTTGACACAATTTGTACAATTCCCCGTAAATCCCCTGTTTTAGCGCTTTTTCAGCGGTTTGGGATTAGTATGGCAGGGGTCTGAATTAATAATTTTGTATATTTCGCGATAAGAATTTTTCATTTTTATTAAGCATCTGTTGAATTTGCAATTCTTATACATAAACAAATCCATCCGGCTATAGAATCTTCTGCGCATCCTGATACCTATTGTACTGATTAACGATGTTACATTATTATATGCATCTTCAGGAATAACTGTTAACAAAAAGGACAAAAGGTCTTCCACCGCTTAAGAGCGGACTCATACGGATTCCGGCCTTTTGTCCCTGCATCAGATAATAACTATGCCTGTATATCTCCGGTCTGCCTTACAGCTATCAGCTTGCAGATTGGATTACCCATTGAAGAAAACTTCTCTTCATATTCTGTCATGACATTGCCCTCGTTAAGAACCGCATCGTTATGGAGATCATGCGTCTGGGCTGTAAGTCTCCATTTTGTCTCTCCTATCTCCTCAAGTGACCAGTCAAACAGATCCACGTTGTCTGTCTTGAACTGTACTTCTCCGTCAGGAGCAAGAATATAATCATATCGGTCAAAAAACTGTCTTGATGTCAGACGTCGCTTCGCGTGCCTGTCTTTTGGCCACGGATCTGAAAAGTTAAGGTAAATGCGTCCAACCTCATGTTCACCGAATACATCCTTTATATTCTCCGCATCCATTCTTATGAACTTAAGGTTAGGAAGCTGTTTCTCGTTCTGTTTTTCTACAGCACGAAGAAGCACACTTGAATACTTTTCAATTCCTACATAATTAATATCCGGATTCTGCTCGGCCAGCGTAGTTATAAACTGTCCCTTTCCCATTCCGACTTCTATGTAAATAGGATTATCATTGCCAAATACTTCATTCCATGTTCCGCTCATCCCTGCCGGCTCAGTGAACACAAAACCGCTTTCTTCCATAACATCCCTTGCACCGGGTACATTTCTAAGACGCATATTCCATTCCTTTCAATTTGAAAATATATACATTAAAATCTATATTATATGAAATCTCCACAAAAGTCTACCAAAACTGTCCACCAAAACCAAATGTGCTATTGCACGTTTTTTCATTTTACAATATAATTTAAGGATAGCCTTAAAACATAATCAAATTAATAATGAGGATTAACAGGATGAACTTCAATAAAATAAAGCTACATAATATCAGGAAAACATTACTGCGTTCAACCGCTGCAGCGCTCTGTGCCGTAACAATATCAGCTTCAGCTGCGTTATCAGTATCCGCTGCCACGGCTTCAACCGCAGCTACCAATGCTGCAACATCAGCCGTCAATGGCACTGTGCAGAGCACAACCGGTACAACCGATACAACCGGCAATTCCCAGGGCAGTTCTGATAATCAATGGCCCGCATCACCAACGATATCTGCCGGAAGTGCCATTCTTATAGATGCAGACACAGGCGCCATTTTATATGAGAAGGACTGCCACTCGCGTGCATATCCCGCAAGTACAACCAAGATAATGACTTCTCTTCTTGCAATCGAGAACAGTTCTCTTGATGATGTGATAACATTTTCCAAGGCAGCTGCCAACAGTTATAAGTGGGATGAGGCCAATACAGGCACACGTGAAGGTGAGCAGTTCACAATGGAACAGGCTCTCTATGCCACGCTTCTTAAGTCAGCCAATGAAGTTGCCTACGGAATTGGCGAATACATCGCCGGAAGCATTCCCGCATTTTCAGATATGATGAATGAGCGTGCCAGGGAACTCGGCGCACTTAACACACATTTTAACAACCCTAACGGTCTTTCCGATACCAATCATTATACGACTGCTTATGATCTTGCAATGATTGGACGCGCATGCTTTAACAACTCTACATTCATGACGATATCTTCTTCCGTAAATTACAGCATACCTCCTACCAACAAGACTGCTGAGACGCGTTACTTCAGGCAGCGCCATGGCATGGCAAACAGCAACGGATATCAGTATGAGTACTTCAAAGGCGGTAAGACGGGCTTTACGGATGAGTCGGGATATACTCTTATCACATTTGCACAGAAAGATGATATGAGGCTTATATGCGTTGTGTTCCGCGAATCAGATGACGCATCAAGATATGTTGATTCCAAAGCACTGTTTGATTACGGATTTAATAATTTTAAAAAAGCTCCAATATCCAGCAGCGATGTAAGCTCGCTGTTTAACAGCTCCAACTACTACAATTCCAAAGTGTTTGGCAACGCCGGGATATCATTCTCCATGGATTCGGCTTATGTGGATATTCCTCAGAGTGCCTCAATTACTGATATTGATATATCCGTCTCCGAGAACAGCGAAGCATCTGATAATAACTACGACTTCACGGCAGATGTTTCATTCAACTACGGCAGTCACAAAGTCGGAACAGCCACACTTCTCGTTACAACTCCGAAGTCCGACACCAAAGATACCAATCTCCCTTACATTCAAGAGAGTACTTCTTCTGTAGTGAGCCAAAAAAATTGCCTTGTCATCAATATATGGCATGTTATAATTATGATTATTGCGGTTCTTATAATCTTCGAGATAATTGACACCGTACATGATAATAAGATGAGAAAGCACCGCAGGAGATCATATAACCGAAGAAGACACAGATAAACCAAAGGCGGATGTTTAATCATCCGTCTTTTTTATTACAGAAAAGCTTTTATTACAGGAAAGGAAAAGTATGTTCAGCAATAAAGATATTTTCAAATTAATCATACCGCTCATAATAGAGCAGATTCTTAATTCCGTCATGGGCATGATGGATTCACTTATGGTCAGTACCGTAGGTCCGACCGCAATCTCGGCGGTATCTCTTGTAGACTCGATAAACACACTTATCATACAGGTATTCTCAGCACTTGCAACAGGCGGGGCAATCGTATGCTCACAGTACATCGGAAGCCGCAACCACAAAAAAGCCAACGAATCCGGCCAGCAGCTTTTACTTTCCGTGTTTGCAATCTCACTGATAATTACAGCATTTGCAGTAATATTAAGGAGACCGCTGCTTTCATTAATATTCGGAAGCGTTGAGCCGGCAATCATGAATAATGCACTTACTTACCTTGTAATAACGGCATTTTCATATCCTTTTATTGCGCTCTACAATGCAGGTGCGGCACTCTACCGAGCATGTGGCAATTCCAAATATCCAATGACAATCTCCATGGTTGCCAATGTCGTAAATGTAGCCGGTAACGCAATCCTTATATTCGGCCTGCACTGCGGCGTTGAAGGTGTCGCAATTCCAACACTTGTCTCACGTGCTTTCTGTGCCGTTGTCGTGCTTTACAGCCTGCGTAAGCCTAAGCAGGAGATTGTCATCAGCAATTACTCGTCAGTGCGCCCGCAATGGGCTCTTATCGGCACTATCTTAAGTGTCGGAATACCTACCGGCATCGAAAACGGAATGTTCCAGTTCGGCAAGCTTGCAATCCAGTCTACCGTATCCACACTCGGAACAGATGCCATTGCCGCCAACGCCATGCAGACAATACTTGAATCCTTCAACAGTATGGCTGCAATCGGCATAGGTCTCGGAACAATAACCATCGTCGGCCAGTGTATGGGTGCAGGCAGACCTGACGAAGCAAAGCGATACATAATAAAGCTTGCCAAATACGCCGAGGTTGCACTTATCATCTCATGTGCTCTCACCTATTTTGCAACAAGACCGCTTGCGGTGCTTGGCAACATGACACCTGAAAGCACGCGTATGTTTATAGAAATGTCGACCTTCGTATCAATAATAAAGCCTATTCCGTGGATATTCTCATTCAGCCTTGCATACGGAATGCGTGCCGCCGGTGATGTTAAGTTCTCAATGATTGTATCATCAATCACAATGTGGACCTGCCGTGTTCTTATAGTTACAATCCTCTGCCGCGTATTCGGCTTCGGTCCGATTGCAGTGTGGATAGGTATGGCGTGTGACTGGTTTGTACGTGGAATATGCTTTACGACAAGATTTATCAGTGGCAGATGGAGTCAGATAAAAGTAATAGATAAGGCTGCCGGCAATTAGCTGGCAGCCAGTCCTCCCGTATACAGCTGGTAATATCTTCCCTTAAGTTCCATGAGCTGGTCATGATTGCCACGCTCTATTATCCGTCCGTTCTCAAGCACCATGATGCAGTCTGAGTTACGCACTGTTGAAAGTCTGTGGGCAATTACAAATGTTGTCCTGCCCTTCATAAGCTTATCCATTCCGTCCTGTACAATCCGCTCCGTTCTTGTATCAATTGAGCTTGTTGCCTCGTCAAGTATGAGTGCCGGAGGGTCTGCTATTGCGGCTCTTGCAATGGCAAGAAGCTGTCTCTGTCCCTGGCTTAAGTTAGCACCGTCACCCGTAAGTACCGTGTCATAGCCGTCAGGAAGCTTTCTGATAAAGCTGTCCGCATTGGCAAGCTTTGCTGCTGCAATAACTTCATCGTCAGTTGCATCAAGCTTTCCGTATCTGATATTATCACGTACTGTTCCCGTGAACAGATGCGTATCCTGAAGAACTATTCCGAGAGAATGTCTTAAGTCATCCTTCCTGATATGGTTAATATTTATTCCGTCATATCTTATCTTACCGTCCTGAATATCATAGAAACGGTTAATAAGATTCGTAATAGTAGTCTTTCCCGCACCTGTCGAACCTACAAATGCAATCTTCTGTCCCGGTGTCGCATACAGATTTACTCCGTGAAGGACTATCTTATCAGGGTTATATCCAAAGTCAACATCATCAAATACAACATCGCCCTTAAGCTCAACAAGCTCCTCTGTTCCGTCCTTATGTATATTTTTCCATGCCCACATATCGGTTCTTTCGTCAGTCTCAGTAAGAACACCATTCTCAAGCTTTGCATTTACAAGAGTTACATTGCCCTCATCCTCTTCATGAACCTCGTCAAGCAGCCTGAATACCCTCTCTGCACCCGCAAGGCCCATTATAACGCTGTTAAGCTGCTGGCTCATCTGGTTGATAGGCTGGTTGAAGCTCTTATTAAATGTAAGGAAGCTCGCAAGCCCGCCAAGAGTGAAACCGCCAAAGCCGTTAAGTGCAAGCACACCGCCGACCATTGCACACACAACGTAGCTTATGTTGCCAATCTGCATGGTTACCGGCCCCATGATGTTAGCGAACTGGTTGGCATTATATGAACTCTCGCAGAGCTTATCATTAAGTCTGTTGAAGTTCTCTATGCTTTCTTCTTCATGACAGAATACCTTGACAACCTTCTGTCCGTCCATCATTTCCTCTATATAGCCGTTAACCCTGCCAAGCTCCTTCTGCTGCGCAATAAAGTATTTACTGCTTCTTCCGGCGATTGCCTTGGTAGATGTAAGTGTGACTGCAACCATAATCAATGTAACAACCGTAAGCGGAACATTGAGCACTATCATGCTTATAAATACACTGACAACCGTAATTACACTGTTAAGAAGCTGCGGCATGCTCTGGCTTATCATCTGTCTGAGTGTATCAATATCGTTAGTATATATTGACATGATATCGCCATGCGCATGTGTATCAAAGAACTTTATCGGAAGTCCCTCCATGTTGGAAAACAGATCCTGACGGAGGTCTCTTAGTGTTCCCTGTGTGACATTAACCATAATTCTGCTGTAAACCCATGTTGACAGCGCACCAATCGCATAGAACACCGCTACTCTTGCCATCGCTGCAAGAAGCGGTCCAAAGTCAGGGTCTGCACTTCCCATCATAGGGAGTATATAATCATCAATAAGTGTCTGCATAAAGAGTGTACCGCGTACACTGGCAAGCACACCGACAAATATGCATATGACAACTACTGCAATATGAACAGTATATTTTCTCATGACATACTGCATGATTCTTTTAAACAGCTTGCCGGGATTAGCTACCTTCGGTCTTGGTCCGCGTCCCCTTGCTCCCGGTCCGCCCTTGAATTCACGTACTTTCTCTGCCATACTATTCTCCTTTCCCAGGCTCATCAAAGTCACCGCCGCCACCGGTCTGTGACTCATATACATCACGATAGATTTCATTGGACTTCATAAGCTCATCGTGGTTACCAAATCCGCTTACCACTCCGTCATCAAGCACAATTATTCTGTCACAGTGCTCAACACTTGAGATTCGCTGCGCAATGATAATCTTCGTAGTATCGGGAATTTCCTTTGCAAATGCGCTTCTTATCCTGGCATCTGTCGCCGTATCAACAGCACTTGTAGAGTCATCAAGAATAAGAATCTTAGGCTTCTTAAGCAGTGCTCTTGCGATACAGAGTCTCTGCTTCTGTCCGCCGGATACGTTGCTTCCGCCCTGCTCAATATATGTCTTATATCCGTCAGGGAATCTCTCGATAAATTCATCCGCGCACGCAAGCTCACAGGCACGTCTGCATTCTTCCTCCGTTGCATTCTTATTGCCCCAGCGGAGATTATCAAGAATTGTACCCGAGAAAAGGACGTTCTTCTGAAGAACAACCGATACCTCATCTCTCAACGTCTCGATATCATATTCTCTTACATCCCTTCCGCCAACGTATACGGCACCTCCGTTAACGTCATACAGACGGCTTATAAGATTGACAAGACTTGACTTTGCGCTTCCGGTTCCGCCGATAATGCCAATCGTCTCGCCTGCATTTATACTGATGTTAATATCCTTAAGTACAGGCTCTGCGACATTCTTTCCATATGCAAAATTAACGTGATCAAACCTTACGCTTCCGTCAGCAACCTCATATACAGGCTCTTGAGGATTGCAGATATCAGTTTTCTCATTAAGCACCTCAGCAATACGTCTTGCACTTGCCGCACTCATCGTTATCATTACAAATACCATCGAGAGCATCATAAGGCTCATCAGGATATTCATGCAATATGTAAGAAGGCTCATCAGCTCTCCTGTCGTAAGGGAGCCTCCGACTATCATCTTAGCACCCATCCAGCTTATGCAGAGGATACATGTATAGACCGTTGTCTGCATAAGAGGTGCGTTGAGCGTAGTTATCTTCTCGGCATTTACAAACATATTGTAAATGTTACCGTTCGCCTTTTTGAACTTATCCTTCTCGTAATCCTCACGTACATATGCCTTGACAACGCGGATTGCTGATATGTTCTCCTGAACGCTTGCATTAAGGTCATCGTATTTTTCAAACACCATTCCAAAATACTTCGTTGCCCTGCTCATAATAAGCACAAGCGCACACCCAAGTACTATTACTGCTATCAGATATACGCTTGCAAGTCTCGCATTAATGATAAATGCCATTACCATTGCGCAGATAAGCGAAAACGGTGCTCTCATACACATTCTCAGAATCATCTGATATGCATTCTGTACATTGGTCACATCGGTTGTAAGCCTTGTTACAAGACCTGCAGTACTGAACTTATCAATATTAGAGAATGCAAATGTCTGTATGTTCTCATACATTGCCTTCCTTAAGTTCCTTGCAAATCCTGTAGAGGCCTTGGCACCATACTTGCCGCCAAGCACACCGAATAACAGTCCAAGTGCCGCGACAACAACCATCATTGCACCAACCGTATATATATGCTTCATGTTGCCCGCTTCGACACCTTTATCAATGATTGATGCCATAAGCACGGGAATCGCTGTCTCCATGATTACTTCAAGAATCATGAATATAGGCGTCGCAATTGAAGCTGCTTTGTACTCTTTAATATGTGCCGCCAGCGTTTTAATCATATTCTTCCACTTCCTTTTCAATAGATTTCAACAATGTTAATATGTTAGCGTGCTAACAATAATAATACAATATTTTTTTAATGTCAAGCCGCTATTTGTGTACATTTTGTGACCTTTGCTTGACATCCGCCTTATTACAAATTAAAATGAAAACTGTTTACAATCTGATGCATATGAATGGAGTTTCGCGTGAAGAAAAGACTTGGTCATGAATTTCGTGTTGTTCACAACAAAATAAACAGATACATATCCTGCTTTATCAGTGAGATCGGCAAGTCAGAAGCTCTCACACAGCCTCAGTGCCATATTCTCGGGTACCTTATGGCTCACAAAGATACGGATGTATTCCAGCGCGACATTGAGAATGAATTCGATATATCACGCGCCACAGCAACCAATACACTTCAGGTCATGGAGCGCCACGGACTTATAATGCGTGTAGGCTGTCCCGAAGATGCCCGTCTTAAGAAGCTTGTCATAACAGATAAGGGTCGTGATGTATTTGAGTTGTTTGTACCATATTTTAAGAAAATGGATAACCAGATTACTAAAGGTTTCTCCAGAAAAGAGATTGAGCAACTCTATGATTTTCTTAAGCGCATACAGAAGAATCTTGACCCACCGTATTAATGTGTAAGCTTATGCTCAAGCTCCATATGGGCATACATTCTGGATACACTCCATGATGCATTAGTCTTTGTAAGTATTGCTTTGTAACCTATGTCAACATTATCCCTTCTCAATGCAAACAACAGTCTGTCCATATGCTTTTCCGTAAGCCCGCACATTACCATAAGGCTTTTATCCGGACTAAATGCTGTACCTGCGCTGCTTACCGCATCATCTGTTTCGGCAATCATTCCTATTGTTTTTCCATACTCCGCTTTATCTGCAACTTTAGTCTTAATCCGCATCTGTGATGCTATTCTCTGAACTTTGGAACTCACAGCGGATGATACTTCAAACAGTAATATTTTCTCTGACATATTCCCTCCCGGATACTTTACACGGATACTTTAATTCCATACTTTAAAAATGGGACTGCATATAATCAATATATGCAGCCCCAATCTTCAACAATTATTATCTTATTCATCACCAAGTCTGAGATGTCTTGGAAGACCATCAACCATAATTGGTGAAAGTTCTGCCTGAATCAGTGGACGGATGTAATGGATAAGGTCATCTGTTACATATGCGTCATCTGTAATCCACTCAAGAGGAATCTTCTTCTCGATGTTAGCAATCTTATGTACGTCATGTGTCTCTGTAATACAGATATATGGGTCATCAGATACTCTCTTAAGTACTACAACCTTACCTGTCTCTCCCTCGAATGCAGCCTTAACAGCAGCACCGCCTACCTGGAAAGCCTCTGTTATATCTGTACGTGATGTCATGTGGGCTGCACATCTCTGAAGTGTTGAGAACTCAAGTGCTCTTGTCTTAATTCCAAGCTCTGAGCCAATCTTGTCCGCAAGGAACTTAGCAGAACCTGCAAGCTGCTTATGTCCGAATGCATCGACAAACTCAACGTGGTCAGCAAGTTCAAATACATATCTTCCGTCTGCAACCTTAATACCTTCTGAAACGGCAATTACAAGAGACTTGCCTGTAGCACTTCTCTTCTTAACCTGCTCCATAAAATCCGCGATATCAAATACCTTCTCAGGAAGATAAATCATATCAACACCTTCGCAATCGTCTGAACGTGAAAGTGCCGCAGCAGCTGTAAGCCATCCTGCATTACGACCCATAATCTCAACTATAGTGATAGTCGGGTAATCATATACAAGACCATCCCTGATAATCTCCTTAAGTGATGCTGCGATAAACTTGGCAGCACTTCCATATCCCGGAGTATGGTCTGTGATTGCAAGGTCATTATCAATAGTCTTAGGTACACCCATGAACTTGATATCACTGTTAATTAATATAGCATAATCTGAAAGCTTCTTGATAGTATCCATTGAATCGTTACCACCAATATAGAAGAATGCTGATATCTCAAGTTCCTTAAGCTTTGCAAATATCTGCTCATAAACTTCCTTATTATCACAAATCTCCGGAAGCTTATAGCGGCATGAACCAAGGAATGAAGATGGTGTTCTCTTAAGAAGATCTATGTCGAGTGTTGTCTTAATGTGCTCTGACAAATCAACATACTGTCCGTCCAATAATCCCTTGATTCCATGGAGCATACCATACACCTTGTTAGCTCCTCTGTCCTTAGCTGTCTTATATACACCTACAAGACTCGAATTGATAACCGATGTAGGACCTCCTGACTGTCCAACAATAACATTACCTACCATTATGTAGCCCTCCTAATAATTGTATACCCATCCCTGACCCATTGGCCGTCCATCGGGTCAGTGTATGCTGATACTATTAATATACTGATATTTTAGCATATATGACCTGATTTCTCAACCAATTAATTAGAGACTCTTTGCAACATTTGCAACATTCTCTGCTGTAAATCCAAAATATTCAAAAAGCTGCTTAGCCGGACCTGATGCTCCGAAGCCCTTCATTGTGACATACGCTCCGTCAAGTCCCACATATCTTCCCCAGCCAAAGTCTGAGAGAGCTTCTACCGCAACTCTCTTACGGCATGCCTTAGGAAGCACCGACTCCTTGTACTCATCGCTCTGCGTTTCAAAAATATCCATACATGGCATGCTTACAACTCTCGCATCAATTCCATCACCGGCAAGAAGCTTCTTAGCCTCCACTGCCAGTTCTACTTCCGAACCTGATGCCATAAGAATTACATCAGGGACTTCCTTAGCTGAATCATCAATTACATAACCGCCCTTAAGTGCATCCCTGCTGCTTCCCGGCATCGGAGCAAGATTCTGTCTTGAAAGTACAAGTGCGGTAGGTGTCCTGTCAGACTTGATTGCTGCGTACCATGCAGCTTCTGTCTCAATTGCATCACATGGTCTGAATACGTTAAAGTTAGGCAGTGAACGAAGCATTGCAAGCTGCTCGATAGGCTCATGTGTAGGTCCGTCCTCTCCTACTCCTATGCTGTCGTGTGAGAGTACAAATGTAAGCGGCACTCCCATAATAGCTGAAAGTCTTGCCATAGGCTTAACATAATCACTGAATACAAAGAATGTTGCCACGAATGCACGCAGTCCTCCGTGAAGCATCATTCCGTTGCCGATAGCCGCCATTGCAATCTCTCTCACACCAAAGTGCATATTGCAGCCGCTTCTGTCCTGTGCTGAATAATCACCCATGCCTGCCATGTTAGTCTTGTTAGATGGTGCAAGGTCTGCTGAACCACCGATAAGATTAGGCATTACCTTCTTAATCTCGTTAAGCACACGGCCTGAGATACCTCTTGTAGCTTCCGGCTTCTCACCACGTGCCCAGTATTCATCTGATGCAAAAAGTTTATCAAGCTCTGCATTGTCTCCGTAATATTCATCCCACAGCTTACGCATGTCAGGATACTTTGCAGAATACTCTTCAAAGAGCTTATTCCACTCTTCCTCCTTATCTGCTCCCTTAGCTGCGTACTGTGCATAATTAGCATATACCTCTTCAGGTACTGCAAAGCTCTCTTCTAACGGCCACTTAAGATTCTCTCTGAGTGCCGCAACATTCTCAACGCCGAGAGGCTCACCATGTGCGCTTGCCTTACCCTGCTTAGCCGGACAGCCATAGCCAATCTGTGTATGAACCGTAATAAGTGAAGGACGTGTCTGGTCAGCCTTTGCCTCCTCAATAGCCTTGCCGATTGCCTCAAGATCATTGCCATCCGCAACATCTATTGTCTGGAAGCCGAATGCCTCAAATCTCTTCTGCACATTCTCTGTAAATGCTATATCAGTGCTTCCTTCAATTGAAATATTATTGGAATCATAGAATACTATGAGCTTGCCGAGCTTAAGCGTACCCGCAAGTGAAAATGCCTCAGATGAGATACCTTCCATCATACAGCCGTCTCCACCGAGAACATATGTGTAATGGTCAACCACATCATATCCGTCTTTATTAAATACAGCCGCAAGATGGGATTCTGCAATAGCCATACCTACTGCCATACCCATTCCGGCGCCAAGAGGGCCTGTTGTTGCCTCCACGCCTACTGTGTGGCGGTATTCAGGATGTCCCGGTGTCAGTGAATTAAGCTGACGGAATTCTGAGAGATCCTTAGCTGACAGATTACCATATCCAAACAGATGAAGCAGTGAATACAGAAGCATTGAACCATGTCCGCCCGAAAGAATAAATCTGTCCCTGTTCTTCCATTCCGGATCCTTAGGATTGTGATTCATATGCTTTGTCCAGAGCTCATATGCCATAGGTGCTGCACCGAGTGGAAGTCCCGGATGTCCTGAATTGGCCTTCTGGATTGCATCTGCTGATAATACACGTATTGCGTTAACTGACAAATTGTCAATCGCACTGTTGTTCATTGTAAATCCTCCTTGTTATACAGGTTTATATCAATCTTTAAAATCAGACTCGGTAAGAACAAAATATTCTCCGCCACGTCTTACATGCCTTCCGAATAATCTTCTGGAAGCACGTCGTTCTGCCTTGACAATAGCCTTGTCTATAATCTCCTTAACTTCATCCGTCCTTACATACTCTTTTTCTTTGCTTAATTTATTAATCTTCATATAGAGAAGTGTAAGTGCATCATCATTTACAACATGCTGGCGCTTGCCCGCATATTTTCTTGCATAATCAACAAGCTCTGCAACCGCATACTGCTTGATAACTATTCTGTGGTTAAAGTTCTCTGCCAGATCAGGATTAACACTGAGAAGCACATTAATCTCTGTATCTGAATCTATCAGTATTACAATCATTCCGCCTGTATCCTGCTTCATAACCTCAAGAAGCTCCGTGATTCTCTTCGGAACAATTGAACCCGCGTCTTCTACAATAAGAACCGTTCCTATAAGTCTTGGAAGTGACTTAGCGATTCCACGCTGGTTAATACTCTCACCGGTAGTCTTGGCAATCTTCTTAGGATATTCCGGATACAGCTGGTTAAGTGCCCTCGCAATATTCTTGGCAAGACTTGTCTTATCAGCACTCCTGTTGCCACTGATAATTATATTACCTCTCTCCGATGTATTCCGGCCAATCTCATCACCGACAGTGTCAAAATACTCTGCCAGCTGTTCGGTTACGCCATCCATATCATTATATTTGTTGAAAAACTTACGTACTTCCTTTGGGATTTCCAATTCAAACGCCTCTTCTCCATCATCATATTCTGATTCGTCATATTCAGGCTCTTCTTCATCAGGACTGCCTTCATATTCTTCCTCATATTCGTCCTCTTCCGGCTCCTCCTCAACCGGCTTTGGCTTTTTCTTTCTGCCAAAATGGAATAATGCCCTTACGCCTGATGGCTCTTCTTCCTCAATCGGCTCTACATCATACTCATCGTCCTCTTCGTACTCCCCATCTTCATCGTACTCATCGTCTTCCGCATACTCATCGTCCGCATACTCATCGTCATAGTCATCTTCTGAATATTCGTCATCATAACTGTCATCGTATTCTTCGCCGTATTCTTCATCTTCCGCATCAGGAATCGGTTTCTGTGAGTCCTGCTCCTGTGATACGGCACTGTTATCCATAGCTTCCCTTACCTCTCTGGCAAGTTCATCTGCCATGGCCTTCTGTGCCTGCCTCTGATGTTCCTCATCAGAGAACCTCTGCTCCAATACCCTGCGCTGCTCCTCTGCCGCCGCTTCTTCCCTGTCTTTTGCAAGCTTGCTCTTGTATGCATACAGCCATATTCTTCCGTCTTCCTTCTGCTTTACAGCATCCGTCTCGATATGCGCTGCTGCCTTACCTGTTCTGATTGCAAGGTCTGTCTTCACCGACTGCAGCATAAGCTCCTGATTGGCATTGTCTCTGGCCTTCGCCTCATCAAAAGGTACTCCTGTCTTCGCCGCTTCCGCCTTCTGCTTTGCCATAAGCCTGTCATATGCTTCTTCTTTGGACTCTCTTGCTGCAAGCTCTCTCTCAAGTTCTTCTTTGGAGAATTCCCTTGTCTCCCGGTTGCCGTATTTTTCTTCCTGTACAGCCTCCACCCAGTCAGCAATGCTCATCTGGCCGTCTATCTGCTCATCAGCGGCATTATCACTGTCATCACTATCATTCTTACTGTCTTTGTCAGCCTCATCCTGGACACTGCCAAAGTCATTATTCATAAATGACGGCATTGGGCTTACAGGTGTAATAGGTGCAGTATCTGAATTCATAATCTCATCAAGATTCTTGGCAAGCTCTGCCTGAAGATTGCGCGTGTCATATATGCTGTATTCCCTTACAGGAACCTCGATCTGCTCTGCTGTCTTGGCAATCCGCTCTTCCGCATCTTCCTGACGTACATCTTCATAACTGTCTTCAAGATTCTGTCTTGCCTTTGCAATAAGCTCATTAAGTGACTGCTTTGCTTTTTCTATTCCTTCATTGCCGGATGATGAAGCACTGTCGTCCGTGCCTGATGAATCCGCATCCTCTGCATCATCCACGTATGAAGAGTCCTGATATTCCGGATTGTCTGCCTGTGTATCAGCAGGAGTCTCCTCATCCTCTTCTTCCCCGTCTTCATCATCAGGACTGCCGCCCTTTGCACTCATGGCAGCCTTATTAATTAACGCGCGGAAAAAATTCTTGGCATTCTCGTCAGCCTTATTCTGGATAAGATCCATCGCCGGACCGTCGTCTTCCTCATCATCTTCATATCCGGCACCGTCGTATCCGTCTTCCTCGTCATCTTCATATTCAGCATCTTCATACTCATCCTGTGAGTACTCTTCCTCGAGCTCATTTTCCATCTCATCACTGTATCGGATCTTCTCATGCTCTTTTGCAAATATCAGCTCTTTTGTCTGATCCGCATCCGGTGCATCCTTTTTTCTGACAGCCTCTTCAAATATCTTCTGCTGTGTAGCCGTTATGTCAGCATACTTCTGCTTAAGCCTTATTGCACTGTCAACATATTCACCGTCAGAGAACCACAATATAATCTCATCACATATATGAACACACTTATCAGACATGCCGGCATAGCTGTAAAGCTGTGCAAGCTCATACATGTACTTCTCGTCTATCTCCTGGCTCTTGTACTCCTCAAGTATCTCGATAAGAGTATCTACCGGCGCATTCTCTGCCTTGCGGAGCTTATACTCAAGAATAAATCTGTTCACATCATGTGATGCCATATGAACATATTCCTCATACAGATCTTCCGCATCCTCGAACTGTCCAAGTCTGATAAAAAGCTCTGTAAGCTTATATACAAGCCTTCTTCCGCCCTGGTTCCTGTTATATGCGAGTATGGCAGTATCTCTTGCTTCCTCTATGTATCCTGCTGCTTCCTGAACATTGATTATTGTTGCAAGTGTAGCCCAATCCTTCATCTTGCGCCAATCCATGGAATTAGCGATAGCTGCTGCTGCCTTGTAATCTTTTCTGGCTGCGAGTTTCTTAATCTGTTCTAATTTTATATTGAATTCGTATTTATCCACGATAACGCCACCTTTTCAAAAGAAAGTTAAACATACATAATTAAGTTTATCACAGCATATAATGCTTGTCAAAAAAGTTTACAGCTCTGCCGCTTTCCAATACATGGCATATCTGTGTAAACTGCGTGTTGTCATATATCGCGGATGCATTACAGCAGGTCAAGCGTCTGCTGCTCATATTCAATCCTTGTATACTCAAGATTCTCACGCTCAATGTTGCTTTGATAATCCACAACAACAGTCTGCTGTATTCTGCCGGCCATCTTCTGCCCAAGAATATAATTAACATCAAACCTTCCCGTAATAGCAGGTGTTGCACCTCTTGCAGGAACAATAAGCTGCACATGGTTTGTCTTCAGCAGTTTGAATATAGGCTCCCATATGTATATATCCTTAGCCGCACCAAACGGATTATCGATAAATATTACCTTGCCCGTCACCGCTGCCCCATGAGTTGCCGCATTTATATTGGAGATATAATTGATAACCGCAATCAGGAACTGAATATATATGCCCTGTGACTGTCCCGTACTTCCCACAGCCTCCTCATACTTAAGGAACCTGCTCTGATCGCCGATTCTCTCACGTTTGTACAGATTCACCCTTATTGCATCCATATCCGTAACAATGACAGAAAAAAGTCTCTTCCATGTCAGTCTGTTGCGTATATACTGAAGTCTCTGTGCCGCATCCCTGAAGCTCTCAGCCGCTGTCACTGTCTCGTCTATGTAGGCAGACATGCGCTCCTTGTATGACTCCTCTTTTACATATGGTATCTGCAGGTCAATTATCGATATAAGCTTTCCGTCCAGCGTTATTGTCGAAAGCTGTGGAAGCCTGTCAAGCTCCGTCTTTATATTGCTGCAGGTCTGAAGACATCTGTTCTCAAAGCTTTCCTTTATACGTTCCATGTCTTCCGTGCTCTTTGCAACATTATCTCTCTCAAGCGCTATATACTCATTGGTCTCCTTTAGCTGTCCGGCAAGCTCTTCACACTGTTTTGCATCAGCCGGTGCATCCAGGCTTCTTGTAAATTCATCCGCAAGATCTGCTGCCTCAAGTCTGCGCAGTCTGTCAGTAAGCTCTGCTTTCTGCTTTGCAAATGTATCCTTGCGCTTTTCAAGCCTTACAAGAATCCTCTCGAGTTCTTTCTGGACATTCTCGTAATCCATGTAATTCTCCAAAGCCACATTCTCATCTGCTCCGGTCACATCCGCATCCGCCTCATCTATTCCGGCAGCACGGATAATCCTCTCCATATCCTTAATCATAACCTCAAGCTTTGTGTGCTGCTTAACAGTCTCCTTCTGTCTGTCAGACAGCCTGGCTTTGTTTTCTCTCATCTTTGCAACAAGCGCCGTATGCTGCTCCTTGAATGCCGCTGTATTGGCACATTCAAATTCCTCATAACTTCCGTATTTTTCCTCTATCTGATAGATTCCATGTGCTATACTTCCGTCAAGTCTGTTATAAAGTGCGCTCTGCGATTCTATTGTCTGTGTTATTGAAGCAATCTGCCCATCATACTCAGCCAGTCTGTCACGTATCGACATAAGCGCATCATTACTGCTGTCCGCCATTGAGTCGTCATCAAGCGCTTTCCTGACATCATCAACCGACATTCGCCTGTACTCTATCATACGGCAGCATTTGTCCATAGACGCAGCAAGATGGTTCTTAAGCTTCTCCTTATCCGTTATGTCAGATGTATCCTGCTCAATAATGCTTCTGAGTGCTGCAAACCTGCTCTCGAGATCCTGGTCACTGAATTGTTGTGCATTAACCGTGTTATCGGAACCTGCTTCGTAATCTTCACTATAATATGGTGCAAATGCAGTCCACTGGACATCCATTCTTTCAAGCGCACTCTGTACCGATGCAATCTTCGACCGGTATGCGCTGGCTCTTTCCTGTGATGCGCTGAGATCTGCCCCCGCTTTCTGTTTCCTTGAAGAGTACTCCTGAATCATCCCTTCAAGCTGCTTCACTTCGGCTCTGTGTCCCACAGCCCTGTCGAACAGCTCTGTAATCTTTTGAAGAAGCTCTGCCCTCTTAAGATCATGCGCCTCTCTCTGCGATTCGTCATCGTACTCTCTTGTGAGTGAAGCCTTTGATGTGTTAAGGTTCTCAAGTCTGCCGATAAGCTCCGTTCTGGTCTCTGCAAGCTGCACTGCTTCAGCTTTAAGCTTTTCAAGCCGGACTGCCGGACTGTCATTATAATCAGACCTCTTTACCGCTTCTCTTACTGCAAAATCATAGTCCTCCCTTATCACATCTCTTCTGTCTGAAAGACGCGCTATCACATCATCAAGCTCAGCTATCTCTTCGCTGCATTTTTTAATCTCATTGTCAATGCCTGACGGTTCTGTAAGAAATGACATATCCCTCGATGCAAATGTCACAAGTTCATTGTTCACTTCAAGCTTCATATCATACAGCACATTTTCACTGATAACCGGTACCGCATATGCACCGTTAAAGCTTCCAAGCACTGTATCCGCCCTGACTCTTTCAAAATCATTTTTTATTATAAAGCCGTTATGAATGAATGGAACGCGCTTTATGACATCCCGTTTCTGTCCCTGCTTAAGGCCCGCATACCAGCGTGAGCCCTGCATGGCATCTTCGCCATACTGCTTCTGAAGATAATCCCACACTTTGTCATACTGTTCATCGCGGCACACATACACGCCGTTCTTAAGTGACTCAGCATATACTTCAAGGTCAGATTTTCTGCGCATACTTTTGTCAAACTGTGATTCAGTCTCCTTAAGTGCCGCCGATACCGCTCTTGCCAGCCCCTCCGGCGTCTTCTGTGAATACACATTGCACAGCTTGTCAAAAAGCTCATCGGCATGCTTTCCTGCCGCAAGTTCCTGTTCAAGCTTCTCTGCCTGCTGTCCGTTCACCTCTATAAGAGTATCTGTTCTGTCAAGCTTAGTACGGCACATATCAATCTGTGTCTTTACTGACGCCAGTTTTTCCTCAAGTTCCCGCATATGCATTCTGCATGCTGCTGCCTCATCATTCACTCCTGCCAGCTCATCAGACGCATTCTCAGCGACAAGTACCGTATCGGCACCAAGCATCCCCGATATGGCATTCTCGTCGGAAGTTATCTCATTCTTGAGATATTCAGAACGTCCAAGTGCCTTGGATATTCCTGATTCTGCTGCCTTAAGTGCATCTGCTGCTGTATTGGATACGTTCTCCTCATTGGCAAGAAGTGCTTTTGCCTCTGTCATACCCGACAATAATTCATGTCTTCTGATATCATCAGCTGATTTTTTATATGATGCAAGATTTCTCAGTTCCGCAGCTATGTCTTCATGGTCACGGAGTCTGTTATCTATAATCTGGGTTATCTCATCAAACTGCTTCTTATATTCAAGATATTCCCTGTAATCTGCAATGCACTCCTTAAGAGTAAGTTCCAGCCGCAGACTTTCCGAAGCCTGCACAGCAGACGACCTCTCCTGCTCAGATTGCCTGAGAAGCTCCCCGACTTCCTTCATTGAATTCTTCTGTTCGATAATCTCCGCAGTGTCTATGAGCCGATGTTCTCTGTCGGTCTCAATCTGTATTCTCTCAATCGCCTCTGCTGCAGACTGCTCCTCAGCAGCTGTTTCATCACTCTTTTTCCTTGCTGCCGCGAGCATCCTTACAAGTCTGGCACTGTTCTCATTTTTATTGCGGTATATACTTTCAAAATCTGACAGTCCCTGTGCGAACTCATCTATGGCCTGTATCTGCATGTCATACTCATCCATAATGGCATGCTTTCTTGAAAGTTCAACAAGCTTATCCTTTATGTCAAGAAGCGTCCTTGCCATGCGGTCATCATCATTACCGTTGCCTGTTATGTTGTGGAAGGATTTCTGGATAATCTCCTCAATAAGCAGATCCTCAACAACCTTGCGGCTTGTCCTGTAATTCGTCTCAAAATATGTTCTTACATGACCTTCCGTCTTATTGATTCCTCTTACGATTTCCCATTCACTTTCATAGATTCCATATCCGCTTATAAAGTTCTGATAATCTCCCTTGCGGTCAAATATCTTTACCGATACTCCGAAATCCTTCTTCTCAAGGTCTCTCAGGTAATCTTTAAGTTCCTGATATGTTACCTTTTTGCCATCCTTTGAAAGCGGCAGATTTCTTATGTCATTATCGCCGAATTCCCTGTAGAATATGACATAGTTAAAATATTCCACTGATGCCTGGTCATTTGCCGAAACTGCCTGTGAAGCAGTTGATACGGATGAAGCCTGTGACGTTCCCGTGCCGTCCGTATCATATCCATCTGGCACTGCTGGCTGCTCTGATGATGTATTTCTTGCTTTGCGTGCGCAAAAGCCCGTAAGCATATATTTGTAATTGTCCTTACGGTAGCATGGGTCAAGATTCCACTCTATAAGTGAATGTATTGTTGTATTGCCGCTGTCCCCGCGAAAAAGCTTTTCTATCGGCTGTTTGTCATCCAGTGTGCAGTTTGGAATCATATTCTGCATAAGCAGAAGCATAAGAAGACTCTTACCGCCGCCGTTGGCAAGATCATACAGCGTATTCTTGCCGGAAAAGCGCATCATGAAATCATCATAATACTGGGTTCCAAAGTTATATTTGACATTGTTTACACGTATGCGGTTAATCTGTGGCATCTTCTTCCTCCCTCATTACTTCGAGAAGTCTTCCCTTATATTCCTCAAAATAGTTCTGTGCAAGTGCCCTGAACCTGTCTTTCGGATAATACCTCGTATCAGCCTGCACAAAAAGCTCCTGTCTTACCAGAAAGTTCATAACAAGCTTTACAAAGCCCGTCTTTGAATTCCTGGCGGCACGAAGCCCCTGCGAATCTTCCACGCTTACAACAGGAAGCCCGTCCCAGCTTAAGGCAATCTGTCTGAAACTGTTTTCTTCAATCTCGTTAAGCACTATCGCCTCACGCCTGTCTGCAATCCCCGTAACTGCAGCATCCGTTCCTGATATTATATCCTCAACCCTTACAAATTCAGAATATGCCGTACTGTCCGATGACTGGTAAAAAAATGTCAGCACATTATATATTACAAAATACGCAAGATACAGCTCCCTGTTATTCCTTATGCCTATCTCGCGCCTCAGTTCCTCATTGGAGTATCCGAATGCCCTGTTATTCTCTCCTGCGCTTACATAGAGACCGTTAGCATACTCATACATATGTATATTCATCTTTTTAAGAGACATATGTACTATGTCATACACTTCACCGTTATTATTGTATTCCTGATAAAGTGCGGCATTACTGCCCTTTTCCGATATCTCCTCACCCATGAGCAGCTTTGACACAATATCAAGTGCCTTATCAAGATTCCTCTGTTCCATCACTGCCTCCGTTGTCCTGTGTCCTGGCAAGCCTGAGTATAAGCTCGCTTACCACTGCTTCTTTGCCAACTTCAACTTCACCGTCAGCCATCTCTATCTCTATCACATATGGATTACCGTTCACTCCGGCTGCGCCATCCGCTGCCAGTCCTTCCTTAAGTATGCCGTCAAGGAAACTCTCTTCCGTATCATCCGGACCGCCTATGACATAGCGCCGCTTCTGGCACAGATTAACGAGAAATGAATAATAATCCGCATTGGCAAGTATATTATCTGCCTTTTCTTTGTATCTGTCTTTGAGCCAGGCATTATACCATGACAGTGTAAATTCCTGCTTTTCCTCAAGGAGCCTGATTATACTCCGCATGAAAAATATGTAATTATGGCTTATTCTTTCATCTTCCGCCTCATCAGCGAAGATGATATCCTCCTGCGTTCCCGGAGCATCTTCCTCGACTATATCCTGCTTCTGTGTCCTTTGTGTGAGACACTCGTCGATTATTCCAAAATCGAACATCTTAGAAGTCTTTGGCCTGAGCATGGCACCAATCATCATCTCAAGCGGTCTTGTTGTATCTGAACGCACCATTTGCTCAAGAAGCTGTCTGTAGTCACAATGTATTCTCAATCTGCTGAGCTTATTCCGATGTATCACATTATCTGTCAGCTTCTGCAGATCCATGCATGCCCGCAGCAGTTCCCCATGTCTGCTCATTGCCATCTTAAGCTGGTCATCAAGTTCATATATCTCATCAACCGCTCTTCTGTAACCATCCCCCGCATGTGCCGGCGTGCTTTCCATCTTAGCTATTGCCGCATCTATCAGCTCTTTATTTTTTACAAATAATCTCTGCTCGTCATCAAACCACTGCATTCCGTTATCAGTAAAATCCCTGTACGCTTCAAGTCCTGCAAATACATCCGTTGCCAGAAGCCTCTCGACTTCCCTGCGCTCGAGCATAAGTCTCTCGACCTCATCATTGATACGGCCTACTACCTGCGTTCCCCGTCCAAAATCCTGTGACTTAATCATCTTTTCAAGCAGAAGCTGCTGCACGCTTATTCTGCTCTCATCCTTAATCTCCTTAGTGTCAAGATAGAACTCTATCGCATCAGGACTTATTGAATACCACACCGTATTATTGCGTATTGAACTGTCTATCAGCTTCATTCGTGAGACCTTGTGCTTTCTGTCCACAGGGTCATAATATCCGAATTCAAATGGTTTTCCGTCATTTTTTATCTTATCAAATACATAGTCTGCAATATCCCTGCATTCTTCATCTGTCACATTAAGCACAAAATCCCTGCGTATGCATTGTCCTATGAACTCTACATACTCAGGGTACGTCACATCTTTTTCTTTAAAATTATTCTCTTCAATAAAAAAACGCAGGACCGCCATGACGATATAGCCCATGTCAAGATCTGCATACTGGCCCTGCCTGAAATTCTCAAAAGAAATCTCCGTAAGCTTAAAGAACGGATAATACTTCTTCAGGTTCAGCATTCTGACTCTGTGTTCATGCACGATATCATTCTGTAAAACATTTGCCTGCGCCATATTATCCTCCATTCCGCAGGCACAAAGTGCCGGAGGAATCGCAGAGCCAAATATCAGATTTGGCTCTGCGACAGATGCTGTTTGTGGCGCCTGCGGCACAAACAGCTGTGTGAAAAACAGATATTAATCTGTTTTTCACACTATCCTCCATTCTTTTAAAGGTCTACTCTTCCCTCAAGTGCTCTTAAGAGTGTCACTTCGTCAATATACTCAAGGTCACCGCCAACCGGAACGCCGCTTGCTATCCTGCTTACTTTAATCCCCGTAGGCTTGACAAGCTTACTTATGTACATCGCCGTTGTCTCGCCTTCAAGACTTGAATTGGTAGCTATTATCACCTCATCAACATCACCTGCAAGCCTTGTTATGAGTTCCTTGAGCTTAATATCGTTAGGTCCTATGCCGAGCGCCGGTGAGATTGCGCCGTGCAGGACATGGTACACGCCATCATACTTTCCGGTCTTCTCATAAGCTGCCATATCCCTTGTCGATTCAACTACCATAATGACCTTATGGTTACGCTTTGTACTGCTGCACACCGGGCAGAGCTCCGAATCCGTAAGCGCATAGCACTCCGAGCAGTAACGGACATTGCTGCGCGCATTCACCATAGTCTGTGCAAGCTGCTCCACGCGCTCCTTAGGCATATTGATAATGTGAAACGCCAGGCGTTGTGCTGATTTAGCACCAACACCCGGCAGAGCGGAAAGTTCTTCTATTAACTTTGTTATCTGACTTCCGTATAAATCCATCGTTACACCGAATCCTTACCACTTTACTTTCATATGTCAGCGACTAGAATGGGAAGCCGCCGCCCATACCGCCAAGACCACCTGTTATCTTAGACATCTGTGACTGTGACTCCTCCTCCATCTTGCGGAGCGCCTCGTTAGTTGCTGCAACTATAAGATCCTGAAGCATCTCTATATCATCAGGGTCAACTACTTCTTCTGAAAGCTTAACACTTAAGACTTCCTTCTTACCGCTTACTGTAACTTCTACAGCTCCGCCGCCGGCTGATGCAGTGAACTCTTTGCTCTCAAGCTCCTTTGTAGTCTCCTCCATCTGTCTTTGCATTCTCTGTGCCTGCTTCATGAGGTTATTCATATTGCCCGGCATCATTCCGCCCGGATATCCGCCTCTCTTTGCCATTATATTAAATCCTCCTTGTCATCATCAATCTCAATATCCATTTTAACTAAATCTCTTATATCTGTAAACATATTCCTGAAATCCTGATCCTCTTTAAGCCTGGATGCCCTGATCTCAACCTCTTTGCCTGTTCGTGCGGCTATCGCAGCACGAATCTGTGCAAGCTGGTCAGGTCTGCTTATATATGAATATGTTGACGGACTGGATGTCATAATCTCTATCCCTGTGTTATTATCGTCAACCTTTACATTAGATGCACGCAGCATCTGTGCAAGGCAGCCATCATCTATATCCGTTACAATATTATTCCACTGTGCGGCTACCTGCCTGAGATCTTCGGGAAGTGCCTTTGGAAGAGGCTTATCATTGTCAGGTGTACTGCCGCCTCCCGTACTCTGTCCCGCTGCGGCAGCGGTATTCGCCGCTGCATTAGGAGCATTCCCCGGGTTAACCGTAAAATTACCATTGTCGAGTCTTTGCTCAAGCTGTGTAATCCTGCTTATTATATCGCTGATATCACGGCTCTGCTCCATCGCCGGGTGTGTGAGCTTAATCAGCGCTATCTCTATCATAATCCTCTTCTGAGTCGAATACTTCACATCATTGGACAGCTCTGAGAATATCCTTATATAACGCATAAGCGTATCATCATCAATAAGTCCGCTCTCTTCCTTAAGAAGTGCCAGATTGTCACTCGACATATCTATTACATCCTGTGCATCCTCTGATGTCTTAACAAGCAGAAGATTACGCAGGTACCACACAAAATCTACAACAAACTGTCCCAGATCTCTTCCCTGCATGATAAGATCCTCAAGCAATCTTATACAGCCCGTGGTATCAGCCGCAAGAACCATTCTTAAGAGCCTTGAAAAGACTTCCGTATCAACTGCGCCAAGCACCTCAAGTACATTATCATACTTAAGATCCTGTCCCAGATAGAATGCCAGACACTGATCCAGCAGGCTGAGTGCATCTCTGAGTGAGCCATCAGCCGCCTTGGCTATATATCTGAGTGCCTTATCTTCGACATTGATATTCTCAGCCTTCATAAGCTCTTCAAGCCTTGCCGTTATCGTCTCTATTGATATTCTCTTAAAATCATATCTCTGGCACCTTGAAAGGATTGTAATAGGAATCTTATGTGTCTCAGTAGTCGCCAGAATAAATATTACATATGAAGGTGGTTCCTCAAGCGTCTTAAGAAGCGCATTAAATGCACCTATAGACAGCATATGCACCTCATCGATGATATACACCTTATATCTGCCTTCAGTAGGTGAATACTGAACCTCTTCACGTATCTTACGTATATCCTCGACACCGTTATTGGAAGCGGCATCTATCTCTATCACATTCATGGAGCTTCCTGCGGCTATAGACTTACACATTGCACACTCTCCGCATGGTCTTCCGTCAACAGGATGTTCGCAGTTGACTGCCTTTGCAAATATCTTCGCAACTGTAGTCTTACCGGTTCCCCTCGTTCCGCAGAACAGATATGCATGTCCGATTCTGTCAGCCTTTATCTGGTTGCGAAGCGTAGTAACTATTGCGTCCTGACCTTTGACATCATCAAAATCCGCCGGTCTCCATTTTCTATATAAAGCTGTATATGACATTACAAACTAATCCCCATTCCTGCCCGTCTATCCGGGCATCCCATATCTGTGTACAGGCATCAGTCAAATGTACCGAAGCTTATTCCAAGCAGCTTTGCCTCCCTTACCATCGATGACTGAGGGTCAACAAACTTTAATTTACCTGCTACGTCCTTAAGAGGTACATTGACAATATCACCATTATTAATTCCTACCATATATCCGTACCTGCGGTTAATGATAAGGTCTGCTGCAGCCGCACCGAACCTTGATGAAAGCACTCTGTCATAAGGACATGGGCTTCCGCCTCTCTGCATGTGGCCCGGAATCGTCACACGTACTTCCTGTCCTGTACGCTCCTGTATCTTATGTCCAATCTCATATGATACTGACGGAAATGCCGGTGCCTTACGCTTCTCCTTAAGTTCCTTCTTGGATAAGGCTGCATCCTCCTTAGAGATTGCACCCTCCGCAACTGCTATGATTGAAAAACGCTTTCCTGAGTTATTACGCTTCTCAACCGCCTCAACGACCGCATCTATATCATACGGAATCTCAGGTATAAGTATGATATCGGCACCGCTTGCGACTCCGGCATAGAGTGTAAGCCAGCCTACCTTATGTCCCATTATCTCCACGATAAATACTCTTCCGTGTGAATATGCAGTCGTATGGATATTATCTATAACTCCTGCTGCCACTTCCACTGCACTCTGGAACCCAAAAGTCTCCTCCGTACCCCACAGGTCATTATCTATAGTCTTAGGAAGCGAAACAATATTAAGTCCTTCCTCGCTCAGAAGATTGGCTGTCTTCTGTGAGCCGTTGCCGCCAAGAATAACAAGACATTCAAGTCCAAGCTTCTTATATGTCTTCTTCATAAGTTCAACCTTATTGTTGCCGTCACTGTCAGGTTCATTCATAAGCTTGAACGGCTGCCTTGATGTACCAAGAATAGTTCCGCCCTCTGTCAGAATTCCTGAGAAGTCTTCAGGTCTCATAACTCTGTAGTCGCCGTACATAAGCCCCTTATAGCCATCCTCGAATCCAATAATCTGAAAATCTTTACCCGAACCATACAAAGACTTAGCCACACCTCTCATTGTTGCATTAAGGCACTGGCAGTCACCGCCGCTTGTAAGCATACCAATCTTTCTCATGTCATTCTCCATTTCTGCCCGTTTGCAGGAGCACCAATAGCAATGGTAAATATTTTACATACATATCTGATTTTACACCATTACTTCAATTCTGTCATTGAAAAATTTAAGCCGAAGCCACTGAACTTGTCAATGTCTCCGGCACGATTTACGAAAGTTTCTGATTAAATATTATATACATTTTACAAATTAAAATCCACGCACTTTGCTTTGTACAACAAAAAACAGACGTTACCGGACCAGTTAGCTCGGCTCAGGTTTGCTTCCGGCACACAGAAGGTTTCACTTAATGCTGCTACGTTCCCGTCCTGACATGGTTCATGAATTCCTGTTGCGAAAGGCCCAAGCGTCAACACCACTTCTTCCGGGCAGCTCCATCCGTTGCTGTCCGAGGCAAAGTATAACTCCTGCTATAGCGGATTGCAGGTACAGGGAACCGCTGACTCCCCAGCCGCGTGGATAATAAATTATAACAATAAAATTTCAATATGTCAATTATGCAATTCCTACCACATGAATGGCGGCTGCCGCACCAACCTGTGTTGACAGGTCAATCGTTCTTCCTGCCAGTTCTATTACCGGCCTGCTTATACTCTGCTTGTTAATTCCTTTCAGCTTGGCAGTATAGCCGTTAGACAGAGTGACTTTGCTTCCTACATATGTGCCAAGAATATTCATCAGGAACTCTTCAAGCATTGCCATATCGAACTTTCCTTCAAGCTCCTTCACCATAATCGAAGCAATCTTAAACGGGCATATCTTGTCCCTGTATGCTCTCTCTGCCGTCATAGCTTCATAAGAATCTGCTATTGCAATCATTCTTCCGTATTCACTGATTCTGTTAAAATCATATCCCATAGGATATCCCGAGCCATCGCATCTCTCATGGTGGTCGAGAATAGCTCTCTTTACTGATTCGGGAATCTCAGTATTCTTAATCATCATATAACCGTTTATTGAATGCTTCTTAACCTGCGCAAATTCCGCCTCTGTAAGAGGTCTTGCCGCATCGAGTATCCCAAGCGGAAGCTGCAGCTTGCCGATATCATGTATAAATCCTGCGAGCGTTACTTCCTTAACTGCTTCCGGAGGCATCTTTCTCCACATTGCAAATTCAAAACATATAAGTGCCACATTGGATGAATGTGCAAATACAGTATCCGAATAGTCATGAAGCTGCTTTATAAGCTCTGCATAATCAAATACCTGCGGTGCTTCACGGATAATCTTTATTACTGCATCAACAACCGGCTTTATTCCTTCTTCTGTCCGGAATACAACCATATTACGTGCCGCAATCATGTCTTCCGCTATATAAGAAAGTGCATCATCGACATCATCTTTCTCAGACTCATCCGCCTTTACCTTAATCACACGTATTCTGTTAGCCTTAAGCAGATCTATAAGTTTTTTATCAACCACCTGCTTTTCGGATGCAATCACAGCACCAAACGGTGTGCTTACATCCTCAGCAATAATCATTCCCTCTGCAAGTTCATCCAGTTCTATCTTCTTTATCATACGCTTCTCCATTCATTACCAGCCGAAGTAATTATTAATTCCCTGCACAAGTCCGTCCCCAAGTACTGCCAGAGCAGCGTCATCATGCCTGGAAGATGCATTACCAAGTTCTATATCCACTGAAGGTATTGTGCTGTACGAGGTCTGTGTAAGATCTATCTGCATACTGCCGCCTCCGTTAATCTTTGCACCCTTTGCCCTGAGCGCGCTGATAAGGCTGCTTCCGAGCACATCATGTTCTTCCCATATCCGGGCAACCGGGTCCATTGTCTTAATCGCATCCGGCACCGCAATATAAAAGCAGCCCTTATCATAATCAAGTCCGTCACCGTCCCAGTGAAGTGATATATGACAATCTGCAACATTGTTACATATAACTGTTCTTGCGACATTGTCAAGCTGCACATCTTCACCATCCCGCAGCATAAGCACATCATATCCCTCTGCAAGAAGCTTCTGCTTAAGTATATGCGCCATATTGAGTGTAACCGTGCTCTCGGCAGTCCCGTCTGCAAATGTCATTCCGCCTGATACAGCCACAGCCTCAATAGCCCCTGCTGCCGTTGTGCCTCCCGTAGTCTTGGGAGAACCATCCGGATGGCACCATGTCTTAACCGATGAGCCGCCATTCGTTCCGTGTCCGGCATTAACACCTACTATTATATCCTTACGGTTGGCAGCCGCCTTATACATGACTGCATATCCTGAATTAATGGCAGAATTGCCCGAATACTGCCATGTTCTGTCCAGATATATCTTCTGCCCGTCCTCATATACCCTTCGTCCGTTAATCACAGCGGGCTCTGTCTTATTCTGAGCCGTCTGCGCCATAGATTCCTGTACTGAAGCTTCCAGAAGCACATCAGTTGTACCTGTCCCGGCAGTATTATGTTCATCAGAAGAATCCTCTGCACCGCCAATATACACCCGACTCTCCTGTGTCTGCAAATCCACATTACTGCCGGCATCAGATGATGCGCCGCACGCACTTACGCCAAAGAGCATCATTCCGGCACATACAGCCGCTGCACATCTGGCTTTTATGCGCTTATCCGTAAAAAGTCCCATTATATCATTATCCTTTCTTACCGTTCCACCTTCTCACTAATCTTATATTAAATCCGAGTACTTTCTTTAAAAAAGCCGCCGTAACACTCACCGGTCTTCTTATCGGTCTCATCCACAGCCATATCATACATACAGCACGATATATAATTGAATCGGTACTTATGCTTCTTCCGTTACGTTCAAGTACCGTCATAACGCCTATAATCTGTTCTGCCTTAATCGGTCCCTCGACAGCGGTCTGATTATCTCCGACAAAATAGAAACCATCCGCATCATGCCTGAATATACGGTGTATTACAAGTATACCGCTGCTGCGTCTGTAAAGAGCCACATCTCCTCTCTTAAGCCCATCTGCTTCTGTGCTCTCAATTATTACCGAATCCCTTCCCGGCACAATGAGCGGATACATGCTGTATCCCTGTGGCTTTATGCGGACTGCCTTACCCATACCAAGCAATCCTTCTATACTCTGAATATTACTGTCACCCAAATTCTGTCTCCTGTCTTATTCGCACACATATCACACATACATAACGTAAAAGCGGACACGATATAACATATTATACCCTGTCCGCTTTATAATGTGAAGTTAATTATTAAAATACCGGTTCTTATAACACCGTCTTCATCCCAATCAGTTTATCTCAGTTAATTCTTCTCCGGCATTCCGTCAGGACATCCCTTATAGTCTCCTCTGAAATATGAACCGCTGCTCTGTCTTCCGTCTGTTGCTGAACATGCCTGACATGTATCTACTCCCGGGTTAGCCTGCTTTCTTCCGTATCTGCAGACTGTCTCATTATTATCATCTCCACTGGCTGCATATACGCCTTCAGCCTTCTCATCAAGTTTCTCTACTACAGGTCTGCTATATTCTTTCATAATTATTCCTCCGCTCTGCACACTCTGTTGCGAAAATTTATTTAATAATTATAGATATATTATTATCAATTTGTCAATAGTATGTTATCTTATTATAAATACATTAAAAGGAGTCTGGATTCATGCTTAATTTATCCGGTTACAAGCCTTCTGACAGGTACATGCTGCGAAGTCTGCACGGCACATATTACCTTATTCCGACCGGTCAGGATATAGCCATGCACCGCAATGCAATAAAGCTTAACGATACCGGCCTTATTATATGGGATGCCATTACTAACGGCATTCCGATGGATAAAATTCCCTCCGTAATAAGGCAGAGGCTTACTGCGGACGGCATTGATATGTCATCAGTTTCTGATGAAGAGCTGTCAGATGATGCATACACATTTATCCGCTCGCTTATATGCCAGAGTGCACTCGTAACAGCAGAATGTACTGACAGCCGGCTGCATTCCGGCAGCACGGACAGTCTGTCTTTTGACGCCTGTTATAAGATTGGCGGTCTTACAACAGGCTTTATCGGCTGCACAGACTGCCTTGACATATCTCTTGAGGATTTCAGGACTGATATACCAAATGGTGCTGTTGATCAGCTGTGGCGGCTTTGCCCACTTATTGATATGCCGGAATTTGACGGACGTATGATTATCCATACCGTACAGCTTGAGCTGTTTGAGTCCGGCGGATGGTATGTCATGACATTTCCGTCTAACAGGCATCTTCTTATGTGCCGCATTACTACCGACGGAACTGCAGCAGAGTTTTTTTATGACCACCGCGACATGCCTGAAGCCCGCACAGAACTTTTCTACGGACTGCGCAATGCATTCCTTGTAGCCGCACAGCAGCATGGTATGTTCGCGCTTCATTCCGCTTCCATAAAGTACAACGGCTATGCACTGCTCTTCTGTGGACAGTCAGGCACAGGCAAGTCAACACACACCGCGTTCTGGCATGAGCTTTTTGGGACACCTTATCTTAACGGTGACATTAATCTTACCGGAATTGAAGACGGCGTGGCTTATGTATATGGCATCCCGTGGTGCGGAACATCGGGCATATATACGACAGACCGTGTTCCTGTCGGTACAATAACACTTCTCAGACAGGCTTCTGACAACCATGTAAGCATACCTTCGCCTGACAGTGCACAGCTTCTTGTGGCGCAGCGCATGATATCCCCAACATGGTGCATACCGCTTGCAGACATGAATCTTGATTATGCCGGCAGACTTCAGGACTGCTGCCATATACTTAAGCTCTCATGTACGGCCTCACCTGATGCCGCACGCGTAATGAAAGCATACATTGATAATGTAAGGATAGGAGGCATCACAGCAGATGCTTAAGCACTTTAAAGAACGCATACATTTTTACAGTGGGCGCATACGTGACGGACGCCTGCATGAATTCATCGCACAGACGCTGTGGCTGTACTCTTATGTAACCAGATACAAATGGCAGATTGCAGCCTATACGCTTATCGGTCTTACCGGAACTGCCACTTCACTTATAAGCAGTATTATTTCCAAGGACATGGTTGACATAATCACCGGGCATCAGACCGGCGCTCTTGTTAAGACGTTCTGCCTTTTTATAGGATTTTCAATAGGCAATATTATTGTTGCGCAGCTTTCAAGCTACATCTCCAATATGATTTCCCTGAGGGTAGATACTGATATCAAAGCAGATATCTTTGATAAGATGCTTGTCACAGATTGGGAGGAACTTTCCAATTACCATACCGGCGACCTTATGACGAGATGGAGTTCTGATGCATCAACGATATCGAACGGTGTCCTTAACTGGGTTCCCAATCTGGTTATATACACTGTTAAGTTTGTGAGTTCCTTTGCAGTTGTAATATATTATGATCCTGCATTTGCACTCGTTGCCATGCTCGGAATCCCTGTAAGCATAGTAATGTCACGTTCAATGCTTAAGCGCATACAGGACAATAACCGCAATGCAGCACAGATTAATGCGCGCATGGCAGGATTTAACCAGGAAACATTTTCCAACATGCAGACAATAAAGGCTTTTGATCTCCTCAAGGTATATTCAATGCGTCTGAGACAGTACCAGCGCGAATACCGCGATATGAAGACAGCATACCTAAGGCTTGGAATGCTTACGGGAATCATAATGTCACTTGTAGGGATTGTTGTATCCTACAGCTGTTATGCCCTCGGAATATACCGCGTATGGAGCGGAGCCATATCATACGGTACAATGACCCTGTTCCTGTCACTTGCCAATTCTCTTACAGGCACCCTTAATAACCTTATATCGCTTGTCCCGACAGCAATATCAATTACAACATCCGCCGGACGCCTTATGGATATACTCAGCATGCCTAAGGAAGACTATTCCGGAAGAGAAGAAGCCGCACATTTCTATGAAAGCCACAGAAGAGATGGACTTTCTGTTGTACTTAAGGATATAAGTTACACATATCACAACGGACGCTGCGTATTTGATAATGCCTGCTTTGAGGCACACCCTCACCGGATAGCTGCAATCGTCGGTCCTTCAGGTGAAGGCAAGACATCGCTGCTGCGTATAATTCTCGCACTTCTCAAGCCGCAGTCAGGCAGCATGTGTTTACAGGCCGGCAGTGACAGTCTTGCGATAACGCCTTCCGTGCGTCAGCTTTTTTCATATGTGCCTCAGGGCAACACTATGTTCTCCGGGACAATAGCCGAGAATATGCGTGCAGTTAAGCCTGACGCAACAGATGACGAGATTGAAGAAGCACTCAGGATGGCGTGCGCATGGGATTTTGTAAATGCCTGCGAAGATGGAATCTACAGCCGAATCGGCGAACGCGGGTTAGGTTTTTCAGAAGGCCAGTCACAGCGTCTTTCCATTGCCCGCGCACTTATCAGACATTCTCCTATACTGCTTCTTGACGAAGCTACATCCGCGCTTGATGAAGATACAGAAAATAACATTCTCACCAACATAATGCAGGATTCATATCCGCGCACATGCATAGTCACGACCCACCGTCCTAACGTACTCCGTATATGCAGTTGTGTATACAGGATTTCCGACAGGAAGTGCATACGGCAGTAAATACTTAAAATTCAATCTGCTCCACCCGGCAAAAAACAGGCATATGTCTCATCCGTACACTGTATGTACGATGCGTGACATATGCCTGTTCTATCATCTGCTCTATTATATACTTAATGCATAACTAATACCTGTTCCGGTTGCCTGCAATTACCATGCACGGTCTGTAGGGCTCTTGCCTTCCTGCTCCCAGCCCGGCTTACGGAATCCGTTATCGTTGTCGTATGATCCCCACTGAAGCTCTTCAAGCCCGCAATATCCCTGTCTGTAACAGTTACATCCGAGACATCCGAATGTGTCCTTAACTGAGCCGTCTGATGATGTGTAATTCATATTCTGGTACTGGCCGTTCATATACTTGCTCTCACAGCTTACCGGTCCGTTCTGATTCCCGCCCTGTGTGCTTCCGCTTGCAGCATATACGCCTTCTCCGGTCTCTTCGGTTACAGCCACTGCCGGTCTGATATACTCCTTCATAAAACCATCTCCCTTATTGCAATACTACTCTCAATCTCTGATTTTCACACTATTCTAATGAAAAAGATTGTCATTTGTTTTCCTTATAATATATTACAAATGAGCTGAAGTCAAGATTTATGCAATATTTTCACATTTCATCTTTTGCCGTCTTCTGTACTGAATATGTGCATATTTTTAACAATACGGCTTCTTGCATGTGCTTTTTTCATTACCTTCAATGTCGATACACGCCTCAGATTCCTGTTATTATGCACAAATACCACCAATGTCTTAGCCCACAGGTACGGCCACATAATAATCTTGTTCGCATGCTTTGGATTATTAAGCTGCATCTGATGGTGAAACTCACGCATATAATCAGCCGGTGAATTGCCTCTCATAACAACCATTCTGTCATTCGCTGATTTGCCGAATTCCTCTGCTGTGAGTATCTCATCCATGAACAGACGGACATCCTGCCTGTCATAATCCTGATATGCAATAAATGCTGCATTTTCCTTTCTCAGCCCCAGATATTCAACACAGACTGCCGTTACCATAGATGCGAATCCAAGTATTCCGCTCTCTGATGCCATTTTGACAAAATCTTTCCTGATATCCTCATCATCACATGTATTCCAGAATACCACCCAGTCGCAGAGAAGCTTAATTCCAAATCCCGCCCTTAAAAAATGCTGCAGCATATGAACGAGCAGATAATATGCCTCCTGCGTCCTTGTACATACAGGAATCCGGTATCCCATAATCTCTGTCATCTCACAGCCGGCAAGCATATCACTCGCAAGCTTTTTCATATATACATTCATGTCCTGATTATCAAATGGTTCCGCAAGCAGCCTGTGAAGCTCAATTGTGATTCCCTCATCCGATACGAACTCCGCATGGTGCTGTGAATGCTGATGCTTTTTTTCGATATAGCCGTAGCCCTTAATCAGTCTTCTTGCACATTCAAAATTCTCACCGTCACCTGCAAGTATGTCTATATCTCCCGACTTGCGGAGGAATGGCGAAGGATAATACCTTGCTGCAGACACACCCTTTAACACAACAGATTTAACATTATTATCCGCAAGGAGTTTAGTTATACACGCAGTAACATACAAAAGCCTGTTATTCTGTATAAATGCAGTTGAAGCGCTCTTCTTTGCTGCCTTAACCGCACCCGCAGCCTTAACATCACTGTATTCCTCAAGGCTGTCATATATGAGTGAAAGCACTGCATGATCTGCCGCAAGTGATATTGCCTCCTTAAGTATATCCGCATCATATCTGTTTATGTCAAAGCCTGCCATAAACCTGCAGCCACAGCCCTCATCACTATCCTGCCCTGCTATTGAATTCTTCACGATATCCAGAAGACATTCCTCTTCCGGTGATAATGCCATAAGGACATTTTTATAATCAGCCATGAATCCTCTTCTCCACAAGTTGCTTTATCTTGCCTGCCACGAACCTGAACTCAGGTGTTCTGTAATGTATCACACATATAATAATATTCGGTACAATAACACATATTATCCCGCGTACTATAATCTCATATATGCATCCGCCGTTTATATGTGAGCATATCATATGCGTGACAAACCACACTGCCGCCGCTTCAATTACATATGCCGCATATCTGATAAAATACTCACTGACAGGCGCTTTAAAATGATGCTTATAAAGCACATACGGTTCCACCCATACGGTTGTCATCAGCATGCTTATCGTTGTTCCCATAAATACGCCTATCGTTCCGAGCCGCTTTGCCAGTATTATTGATATAACAAGGTTCAGCACCGCCGTTATTACCGCGTTATGCCTGTCAAACCAGAACAGCCCAATTGAATCACGGAATACAAGCGCCGCCTTGCGCATACCGGTAAGAAAAAAATTGATACAGAGCACAAGAACTATCTCTTCAGCAAATACATACTGCTTTCCGAAGCTCAGCTCAACAAACGGATTAAGCAGCTCAAACAGGCAGATTGCCGCAAATGTATACAGCCAGTGTGTCACAAAGAATACCGATTTAAACACCTCTCTGACTTTCTTTGCATCAGACGTAACACTCAGATTGCCAACACTTGCCGTAATCCCCTGAAAACATCCTGTAAGCACCTGCTGCACGGACGCAATGACCAGATAGTAATTAGAATAACAGCCGACGCTCATAATTCCGACAACAGAAGAAAGAATCAGGTTATCCGTATTATTGACCGCAACATTGCCAAGCCTGTGCATGAGCATTGCCCGTATATTACGGAAATTGGCACCCATCTCCTCCTTCGGCAGCGGCTTTGCGTCATGCTCCCGAAGAAACGGATACAGCGAATCTGCCTTTTTCGATATAAGGATGTTGGATATAAGCGTTGTCGCAATATTCACAAAAAGATAGATATAAAAATTATGTGTTGTCACTAAGAATATTATCTGCACAACGTCCTGAACAGCCCATGACGTAGTCTTGTACACCGTTCCTATATACATAAGCTGGTGCGCGTCCATCATAGTCTTTTTGTAGACAAGCATATATGACAGTGATGTATTTACAAGATACAATATGTAAATAAATGTAATATGCCCAACTTCCTGCTGATTCTTCACAAGGACATCCATAAACGGAATCACGAGAAGTCCAAGTCCGAACACAACAACCGCAACCGTGTTGTAGAACCTCCTGAACAGCCGCATAACAGACTTCTGTTTCTCAATGTCATTATCCGCTATCGGACGGTACAGTGCGTATGATATCGCTGTCTCAAGCCCCATCTCCGAGAGCGACAGTATATTAAGAATATCCATGAACAGTCCGTTAATGCCGACGTAGCTTGCGCTGAGAGTATGTGTAAATACTATTCTCAGCACATAGCCCATCACTATTGCAAATGCCCTTGAAAACATTGCAACTGTCGTATTATGTGCGGAATATTCTGTCCTGCTTTTTGTTTCCATGGTTTACCCTGTCTTACCTTTCAAACGAGGATTTATCCGGCAGTATGCTCTCAAATGCCGAATTAATCTTATTCTTTATTCCCTCAAAATCTGTTACGCGGTCGGAATCATTTATGCAGATTACACGCGCCTTCTGCTTTCTTATTATGTCCGCCGCCCTGTCTGCTCCGCCCGGAAGTTCACAATAGCTCAGGCCCTCCGCAATATTCGCCGGTGTAAAATTACCGCTCAGCTTCTGCCAGTCACGGATAAGATACTGATTCACATCATCCCCGCGGAAGTGGTGGCTGCATGTCTGCGTGAGAATATCATTTTCAAGCTCCCACACCTTTCCGAATGTACTTTTGCAAAATGCCGCAGGTCCATGTGTATCATAAAATCCCGTGAATAGCGGAAATGCCAGCTCCAGCAGATTATATCCGAAATAAAGCAGCGGATACCCCGGTTTGAAGTAGCTTCCCGGCTGCTTCTTAACATTCTCTCTTTTGTCAAAATACTTACTTAGCACAAGTGCATTATTGAGCAGTATATGTGACATGACCGGATTGGCAGGATTAGCCACAACAGGCTGGAATGCCAGCATATCGCGCGGTCTGCCGTTTCTAAAGAAGTCTTCTTTGGCTGCCGGCTTTAACAGAAAAACATCATCATTAAAATATACAAATTTTTCCGAAAGCCCCTCTATCCTGTGAAAATTAAGCTCGATTGTATTCGAGTTAAATGTAGGCAGGAACTGCTCTGGTATGTAATCCTTATGATTTACGATATGCAGCTTCGGAGCATCCGTATTCATCCACGGCGGAATATGTCCCCACGTCACAAAATGTATCTTATTAACCCACGGTGCAAACTTCTCGACCCCGCGGAACCAGTATTGCAGATTGTCCCAGCTGTAATACCTCGCACCGCTGTTGTCTTCTATGGAATCACCGTTTTTAAGGCTATCACTCCCGCATCTGCCCTCTGATGACACACTTTTACCAATGTCTGATGACACTGCATTTCTTTCTTTGAGCCATTCAGGGTCGGAACCATCCACCCAGGGTATCACAAAATCTATTCTCTCATTGTCTGATGAATTATCTGCCATAATCTATTCCCTCGTATTATATATTCTCCCAGTGCTGTTTCTCTGCTTTTTAAATGAAATTATAGCATCTTCGCAGCGTAAATGCTATAATACTTTGACCTTCATATTTATAATATATATCAGAAAGAGTTTTAATTTCATGAAAAATCATTCCAGAATTCATATAATCCGGATGCGTTCACTTGTCATTGCGGCTGTAACTGCTGCACTTGCCATTGCCGCTGCATTATGCATTTATACCGGTCTGAATATTATACGCGTTGGATATGACAGCGCCAAGTTCTCTGAATCTGCAAAAGAGCTTAATAATCCATACAGGGGATGGTACTGTCTGTACGGCTACCGCCTGACTTCAGGCGCTTCCGGTGCTGTTCCCGATCTCACATCAAAGCTTGAGCTTGAAACAGACCGCGACCCACAGTCTAACCGCCTTGTCCTTATCGAGATTAATCTTGCCGCATTCAGGGATTCCCGGATAGACAGGCAGGGACTTGCGCAGATAGACACTATCCTGTCTGCATGGGAGCGTACCGGCAAAAGTATAATTCTTCGTTTTCTCTATGACTGGGACGGACTTGCAGTACAGAGTGAACCTGACAGCATAGACATCATTATGCAGCACATGCGTGATACCGCAGATATAGTCAACAGACATGCCGGTTCCATATATACGATGCAGGGGCTTTTTACCGGAAACTGCGGTGAGATGACAGGCTCCCGTTACATGAGCAGTGATGATATACAGGCGCTTGCCCGCTGCCTTGCCTCTTCAACTCTGTCCTCAATAAAGCTTGCGGTACGCACTCCTGCACAATGGCGCACAATTCCTCAGGACTGCTCTTACCGCTTCGGTCTGTTCAATGACGGGATGACCGGTTCGGTCTATGACCTCGGAACCTACAGTGACCGCACCGTTACTTCAGATTATACCTCAAGATGGGCGCGTGCCGATGAACTTGCCTTCCAGAATAATCTGTGCCGCTATGCTCCTAACGGAGGTGAGGCAGTTATCGACAACATTTACAATGATTATCCCGGTGTGATTACTGACCTTAGCACAATGGGGATATCGTACCTTAACTCAATGCACGATGCTGCCGTACTCAACAAATGGAAGTCCGTCACCTACAACACCGGTGACATTAGCGAAGCCGGCATTGATAAAAATACCGTCTACAACGGCATGTCTGTGTATGATTATATCTCCATGCATCTTGGCTACCGCTACCTTGTTACCGGCAGCAGGCTTGAAGCTGTAAGCTTCCCCGGAACTTTACGCAAAATGCGTACTCTGACCGTAAGTATATGCAACATGGGCTTTGCCGGCTGCTACAACGATTTTGACCTGAATATCACTCTATATGACAATAATAATACTGCTGCTGCCGTGTTAACCCCTGACGATTTTGATATGAAGAGCCTCACCGGAGGAAGCTTCTCCGATGTTACTTTTACATTTGATTCGTCACAGCTTGCAGAAGGAACTTATACTGCGGTGCTTACATGTACTGACCGCATGACTGGGGAAAGAATAGATTTTTCCAACGAAAATGACAGAGATGACGGCGGGGTCACGGTCGGTTATATAAAAAGGAGTCCCACGTGGTAATGTCTTTTAGTTAAGACATTGCCGGGCGTGGGCTCCTTTTAAACTTAGCTTACGTTCTTACATACCTCTGATTTCTGCTATTTGGCTTATCAGGTATCGTCATACGAATCAAATTCATCTCAATTGCCGGATGAAGATAATTTCTTCTGAATCCTTCCTTTGCCTTTAGTCCGAGCTTCTCCATAAGAGCATTGCCGGTGTAAGGAATCTCATATTCCATAACCTCAAGCAATTTTTGTACCGTTTCAGGAAGATATTCATTTTCCCCGTTAATCTGAATAGAAATATCATCAAGAATCTTATCAATCTGAGATAACATAAATTCAACAAAAATTGTTGATTCTCCTGCAACATGGCACTGAGCAATAGCATCATAATATTCGTCCTGAAATTTTTCAATCCGGCTCTCAATCGGAATATATTCAAATACCTGTTTCCATTTTGATAAAATGGCAGTGTGCCATAATCTTGCCATTCTGCCGTTACCGTCAGCAAACGGGTGAATAAATACAAACTCATAATGAAATACACTGCTTAAAATCAACGGATGAATATCCTTTCGTGCTTCCTTCATCCATGCAAATAAATCATTCATAAGCTGCGGTACAAATCGTGCCGGAGGTGCCATAAAGATGCATTGTTCACCATTAAAAACCCCTTCTTCTCCAGAACGAAATTCACCGGATTCTTCCACAAGATACTTTGTCATTATTCCATGAAACTTTTTTAAATGCCGAATATCATAGGGATTAATCTCCACAAGATGCTCATATGCTGTATATGCATTTTTCACCTCCTGAATTTCTTTTTGTTCACCTAATACAGCCTTGCCGTTAATTACATCACGAACCTGTCCCAAAGTCAGCGAGTTCGCTTCAATCTTCAAAGAAGAATGAATCGACTTAATTCTGTTATTCTTCCTCAAATGTGGTTTCGATTCCAGATTACCTATTACAGATATCCGTCCTATTTTTTCAGAAATTGATGATACATATGACAGCATTTTGTTTGTTATTGTAAAAGGCGGCCTATATTCACCCATAAAACACCTCCCTTATCTTGCGTATTATCTTACGCATTATCTTCCTCTATTATACGTGTTTTGCCGCCAAAATTCAATTTTTCTTATTTCTTTCCAGCTTTCTTTCCAGCTCCTCATACAGCCCTTCATAATTACTGATTCTGTAACATCTCCATGTATCACCGTATATGACCTGACACTTATCATTCCGGAAATACCATGATGCCTGTGTTCCGTCCTGATAGTATACCCTCACTGTCTGTTCCGGCTCATTATTTCCGATTTTGTCAGACACGTCAAACGGCTTAACCTGTCTGCCCTTTACATCCTTAAGCTTCGTATTGATAATAAAGCTTTCATTAAACGGCAGGTGAGCATCGGTATCAGACGGATAGATTATATAATCCGGCATTTTGCCGCTTACGCCCATATCATGTGCCACATTGACCACAAACGCCGCATTGGAAAGCCACCATACCAAAGTTATTACAACAATCAATACCGCCATCCCCAGTGACAGTACTGCCATCACAACTGACCCTGTGTTTTCTTTCATTTAATTATCCCCCTATGTTCTCATTTTTCCTTACCACAGCTCCCACCAGCAGCGCAGCGCCCGCACCTTCATTGGCAAATCCCAGCACCTTTGCATCCTTTACTCTCTCCAGCCTGAGCCATAATGTAGCCACTGCTTCACTGTTGAAGCTGTCATTGTCCATCTGATGCATTTCCCGCTCATGCACTTCAGGCATATAAGAGCATTCCTGCGGCAGCCTGATTACGGCAGTACACTCATCCCCCGGCTTAATCCGCGACATGTCGCTCATAACCTCTGCGCGGCTTATGCAGCCTCCGTCCTTACCTCGGAACTCTGCCAGTAATCTTACCCTGTCATATACGCAGGCAAAACCCCGGTTGGCTATTCTGACATTTATATATATACTGCCAACGCCTGTCTGTGTCTTACCGCCTGTCTCCTCTTCTGCATCCCGGCCTACCGCTGTATCAGTCACAACGAATCTGTACCCCAGATGCGTGCCTATATAGTCATATCCATTATTACTTCTCCATTTATCAAGGACTGCCATGTCATACTGTCTGTTAAGATATGTAATATGCATATTGGCAAGCTCTTTTACCGCGTTATCATAATCATTAAGCGGATTGTCATGTATTACCTCTCCTCCACAGACCGCATAAGTGCAGACTTCATCCTGATAATCAGCCCATACCGTGCGCCCTCCGGCATAAGTACACATATCATCCTCCGATGAAAGTATCGCATCATTGTATAGTGCCGGACGCAGAATGTCTGTGTCCGTATCCGCGTTACCTGTACCCATATACCGGGTAAGATATTTCATAATAAATCTGTGCTGCATCGGTGTTCTCACTGCTATCCTCACCTTGTTCCCGCATGCAGACACAAGGGTCTCATACAGCTCACAGACTGCATTTTCCGAAAGAAACTTTGAGTCATGCATCTCGCCCCAGCTTCCGACAAATATTCCCTGATGCACAATTATGTTATCTGCGTGTGCGGCGATTACAGAGCCTAACTGACGCATGTGCCCGGCTACATTTTTAATAAGGGACGGCTCATGCTCCATCCCTTTTCCTTCAGTGTCATATGTAATTCTTAATATCACTTCACGGCTGTGCTTCTCAAACCACGTAAGAATACGGTCTGCACGGTCAAGCTCCGCATCCGTGAACGGTGAGCCTGTCCCAACTCCCGGCTGTCTTCTGCCTATATCAATGCGCACAAGTGCAATAACATCCCCGTCGGCAAGTGACCATACAAGATTATCAAAATCCGGTTCTTCGCTTATCACAAACGGATAAAGACCGTACCAGCCCTTAGACGGATTGCCGTCATAATCCGTGCTCTCTTTGCCGAACAGCTTTTCAAATGTAATTAATGAATTACTTCTTCCAGATAAGCACATCCTCTTCTCCCGCCCGCTTTTCTTCTCCAAGCACTTTGTCACGCAAAAGCACCGCAAGTATGCTGTACGTCATTCTGAACATATACATGACCGGCTTAAGTCCCGAATGCATGCTCTTGCCGAACTGTCTCTGATGCATGACTGCCGGAATCTCAACTATTCTGTATCCGCACAACAGCATGTGAAGTATAATGTTGGCATCAGGATATTTGTCATCAAACCGGTTATACCTCGAATAACTCAAAAACGTCCTGTAATTCAGTCCCTGAAGCCCCGTTGTCGGATCCTTAATCTTTCTTCCTGTTCCGCACCATATCATAAAGCTGAACAGGCTGTATGCAAACTTCTTAACCGCAGAGACCTTGAACGGTGAGCTTCCCGGAAGGTATCTTGAGCCAAGAACTATATCCGGATAATGTCCGTCACTGTCAGGTGTCTTAAGTGCGTCATATATTGTTTTTATGTTGCATACGTCATGCTGTCCGTCCGCATCCATCTGTATCACATATCTGTATCCCCTGCGCACGGCATATTTGTATCCAAGCTGGAGTGCACTTCCGTACCCAAGGTTAAATACATGTGTAACAAGCGCAAACTTACGCTCACGGACAATGTAATTAGTATTATCAGATGACGAGTCATTGATGACAAGAGTATCCGCATAATCCGTCACATGCATATTTTCCAGTGCATCAAGCACAGTAGATATATTCTTTTCCTCGTTATATGCCGGTATAATTACCAGCAGATCTTTTTCATCACAGCAGCTCATATATATGCTCCATATCTTTGATATTATTTATCTTCTTTTGGGATGCAGCCAACGCCATCATTTCTGCCTTCTCAGGGTTCTCTGTAAGTTCCTGTATGGCATCAGCTATTTTGCCGGGTGTATATTCAAATAATATACCGTCAACACCATTTTCTATCTGTTCACGGTTACCACTGCAGTCAGATGCCGCTATTACGCAGCCAAGCACCTGTGCCTCCTGAATTGCTATGCTCTTTCCTTCAAATCTTGTCGCATGGACATAGATATCCGTCTGTGCATAATACGGATACGGATTGTTACATGCACCGAGAAGCACAAAATCCTTCTCAAGCCCCGACTTGCGTATCTGCCTGCTTATATCATCACGAAGCGGCCCGTCACCAAGGACATACCATCTTGCCTTAATGCCGCGGTCTTTAAGTATCTTCATGGCTTCAACGGCAATATCATAGCCTTTCTGGTATGTTATCCTGCCAACTGTGAGAAGCCTGATTCCGTCATAATCATCCGTAAATCCGCCCTCAGCCTTTGCACGCTTTTTAATATTCTCTGTATTGAGGAAATTGTGGAACACTCTCGTCTTATCCACATACTCAGGATATACCTTAAGGAAATTCTCCCTAACCTCATCAGATACCGTAAATATCCTGTCAAGCCTGGCATAGCAGCCCCCATCAAGCTTCCTTGTATAGCCTGATTCTGCATAGTCTATATGCACAAAGCCTGCCTTGTGTTTCGCATTAACATAATCAGCCGTATAATATGTGGAGCCTCCCTCAAGATATGCAACCGCAAGGTCAAATTCCTTATCAAACCTGTCAGCGGTATCCGCAAGCACACGCCACATAAGCTTATCCGTCTGAAATCTTCTATCTCTTATCATTGCAAATGCATTCGACACAATATAACCAAAATCCCTGAACAGCCCGCCTCTTAAAAGCAGCGCCCCAAGAACCGTCTTTATCATGTCAGACCTGCCCGCCTTTGCAAGCACTGATATATCACAGTAACGCTTATTGAGCACTATCACATGTGCAGGGACCTCATGAATCATCTCCCCCTGAGCCATAAGCACATACAAATACAGCTCATACCGGCTGCTGTCAAACATATTCATAAGTGCAAGCAGCGCTTTCTCTGCCCCCGCCTGTCCCATTGTATTAATTACAAACAATATGCTTTTCTTGTTATTAACATACTTATCATCCATCATATCTTTGTTATATCCTTACCGGTAATCTGCTTAAGCTCCGCAAGAATCCTCTCATTTTCCTGATTAAGAAGCGACACCTGCATCGCAAGCTCCTGATTGCGCCTTGTCAGAAGTGACACTGCGACTGACAGCTTATACATAACCGCAGCCAGCATAAAAAATGCCACAAACAGTACTATATAATCTGAAGAGCATATAACACTGCTCCATCCGTACAGCCCCGGTATCGTTGAACATATAATTATAAGAATCCCGGCTGCCGCCCAGCTTAATCCAATCCCTTCAGTAACCTTTCTCCTTGCATATGATGCAAAACTCAGTATGATAAGTCCGATTCCGACACATACCATTATCATCCTCAATATAAATGGTGTCATCGTCCCTGCTCCTTTCTCAGATATGCAATACCTGACGGTCTTCCCGCCCTTTTTCTCTTAAGAATACTTCCACGGCAGAATATATGGTAATCTATATTCTTTTCAATCCACCTTAACCTGAAATACGCATAAGTCCAGCCTGCAATTGCTCCCGCAAGAAGTCCTGAACCGTACCACATTCTTGCAAACTGCGCCGCAATCACACTGCCTGCCGCCGTAAAGATAAAAAATATAAGTGCGGTTCTTAACGCCCCCGTTACGTCCTCAAAATAATACAGGAAAATAAACGAGCAGTACATTATAAATACAATAAAATACGCGGCTGCAAGCACCGGATATATAGTCATTACAAGCCCGTTAAATCCAAATCTGTCAAGTACGACGCTGAATACAAGATACATGACAACCGAGATTATGAACTGTACCCTGACAACACTCATAATCTCATTGACAAGCGTACCAAACATCCTGTTTTTCGTCTTTTCAATATCTATATAACGTCCGCCTATTACCGCCTCTGAATATTCTTTATACGATTTGTGAAAATGCATCTCTACATTTGCCATAAAGATAACACTTGTCGAAATATTTGTAAACATCGCGATAAATGATGCCAGATCATAAGACTGCGCATACACAAATGTATCAAGCACATGTGTCCCAAGCTCTGAACCCCAGAACACGAAATTATGCACATAAAGCCCCAGTGCATATAATGTATTGGCTGCTGTCAGCTTCCTGAATCTTCCGATATATTGGATAAGCCTGCCATAATTGCGGCTGCACATTCCAAAATACTGTCTTAAAGCCGCCAGTGCCAGACCTCCGGTTATACAAAGTCCTGCATCAATCGAAATCAGCATTGATATCTCAGCCGCTGCGCCTGCGGCATAGCGAAGAATCAGCGAAAGTACAACCGCAAATGCCATGCCGATGAGATAGAAAAGCATTATCTTCTCATAAGTCTTACATATCGAAAGATAATTCATTGTGTAAAATACAAACACAAGTACCATATATCCTATATATCCAAGCATTATGACCGCCGGTGCAACCTTACCCACGGCAAGTGCGTGTATTACAAATGCAAGGCCCGGAACGGCAGCAATTACCATATTAAGCGCAAGGCCGGTATAATAACACGGCATTATATCACCGAATTTCTCCTCAAATATAATATCTGACATAAGCTTTGATATTACCGCACCCAAAGGAGAAGCCGCAAGCATAGCAAATATAAATATATAGAGCGTTGTGCACAAAAACACTTCTTTTGTTACATACGGAAGATTGTAGAAGCCAAGCAACTTCTCCATAAGAAGAATTGCCGCCATGACTACAACCATCGGAGTTATTGTTACCGCCGTACTGTAGCCCATTCCCGCCAAAGCTGTAACAATGCTTCTTTTTTCAAATAATTTGTTAAGTCTGACACCTATTCCTGCCATTGCTCTCCATCCTGTCCCATTACTCAAATTGCGAATACAGCTCACGATAAGTCTTACGCATATCCTCCAGCCGGTATCCCGACATCACGCGGGCATACCCGTTATCACCCATAGCCCGCCGAAGCTTCTCATCGAGTGCAAGCTTAGTTATCGCTCCTGCTATCTCTTCCATGTTCATTATGTGTGTCACGATTCCCGCATCACCGTAATCATCCTTCTCACCGTGTATCAGTCCGTAGCAGTTACCCACATCCGTTGCTATCACAGGTTTGTGTGCCGCAAAGCTTTCGAGTATCGTAAGCGGCTGGCCTTCACTTATGCTCGTAAGTATTGTAAAGTCCATCCTGCCGATATATTCATCTACATTTACACGCCCTGTAAATACAACATCCTCAAGCTGCATATTTTCAACAAGCGCGTAGCACTCCTTTGCATACTGCTCATCCTCATCGCACGGTCCCATAATCCAGAGCTTCAGCATAGGAACCTTCGCTTTGGCATATGCAAATGCCATAATCAGTGTCTTAACATCCTTAATCGGAGTCACACGAAGCACCGCACCGATATTAATATATCTGTCATCCGGAGCCCTGCCTGCAATATCTGCGAATCTGCCTGTATCTATTCCGTTAGGAGTTATGACAGCTTTGTCTTCCGGGCATCCAAGCTCTATCTGAAGCTCCTTTGCATGTACATACAGGGATGTAACTATATCCGCACGCTGATAAGCCGCATATGACATTTTTCTGAACTGTTCAATCCACAGATTCTTGAACTCCGCAGCAAGCCATTCCGCTTTGATAAGCTCCTCTTCACGCTCTCTTGTATATATTCCGTGCTCGGATACTATAAGCCCGCATTTATAGCGGTGCTTAGCCATACAGCCGAGGATTCCCGCATAGCCCGTAGCTACACAGTGGTACAGGTCTGCCTTCGGAATATCCGATGCCAGCGTAAAGAAAAGCGGCAGATACATCGAGCGCATCGTCCATAAGAAATCCGAAAATATCATATTGCCGTATCTGGCATTATAGCAGTCTCTCACGGCGCTGAAAAAATCAGGTCCCATAAGCAGCTCATCTATGGACAGCCTGTGCCCTGCAAACATATCAAACAGCGTATCCCAGTCCGTATTCTCATTCATGACAAGCCCGTACAGCGCATTATACTGTTTTCTTGTAAGCCGTCTTTTCTTAGGCTTCATCCGCCCCCACTCAGCATCCTCAAGATACACCTCTCGCACCTCAACAACATTGTCCGGAAGTGTGTATTTGAACCTGCCGCTCTGTTCTCTGTTGGAAATAATCGCAAGTATTACGAATTCATATTCAGGAAATGCCTTAATCATGCTGTTTATCCATCCTGATACGCCACCTACCACATACGGATAACAGCCCTCGGCAACCATACATATTCTCATGCTTTCCCTCTCTTCCAATCTGCTGCCTTTCATGCTTTTAATCAGTATACCTCAACGCGTCCGCATCCTTAAGCTTAACTGTGAATTCCCTCTGCTGTGCTGATATAAGATACGCACCGTCCTCTATCTTTTTAAATGAACCGCCATCAACGGCTTCTATCTCTTCTCCGTGCGTCCTCAGAACATAATATGTCACATCCTGGGCTTCATTCTGCAATCTGCTCTGCGTCTCATCCTGTACTCCCGCAAGAGTTACCCTTATCTCATTGCCGTCACGCACACTGCTGCATCTTACCGTCATAAATTGTCTTACGCGGCTGTCAGTCTCAGATACCGTATTCTTGTCAAATGCGCCATAGCTTCCAAGATATCCGTCAAGATTGATTGCAAAGTTCTCATACACATCACTCCACTCAGGCGAATTGTCATCCGGAGCAAGAACATCTGTCATATCAAGCGTCACCGACGAATACCCCAGCGCCGTCTCTATACATCGATTCTTAAAATCATTCATATATGAATAACCCAGCCCGTCATTCGTGGTACGTAGCTCTGTAACATTACTGCTAAGATATGTAAAAAGCCGGTCTGTCGCATCATAATCCGTAACAACCGTGCGGACATCCTTAAGCAGTGACGTTTTAAGCAGGCTCATGGTCTTATCCCTGCCTGACGCATTTATATACATGGATACCAGCCGGTAATCCGGTACATTTCTTCTAAATGTATCATAATCGGCAACTATCTTCTGTCGCATCGTTGAATCCTGAAGGTTATACGCCGCCCATCCCGCTTCATCTCCATTCTCCCTGAACAGCCTGAAATAGTACTCAAGTTCATCAGCATCCGGACCGGCACTGTCCTTATAATTATACTGCGGAGTGACCATATAAGTCACCTTTGCCCCAAGCCTGTTGGTAAGCCCTGACAGGTTCGGCCAGATAATATCGCGCATAGCCTCTGTCATTGTTCTGCTGTAGCGTTTTTTCATCTGCTCACTGTTCTCATCCGCAAATGACGGATAATTGACCGCTATTACACTCTGTGAATTCACGACAGGATATATTATACTTCCTTCTGCCTCGTAAAGCATTGCGGAATATATTCCAAGTGCCGTATTACTCTGCGCATAGTCGGCATTTATCGCAAATATGCAGGATTTGTCAGTTCTGTAGCGCCATATTATACACGGTTCGTCTTCATTGGCAATCTCACCATACATATCATCATGTACGCCTGCCATGTATACCTTGCTTCCCGCTTTAAGCGCATACCACGCAGCATTAGTCTGCATGTCCTGATATTTTTCTTCTTTTTCATTGTCAGCGATATACCACTTCCCGCCGCCGAGCAGGAATCCGTCAAACAGCCTTATCCCCCTGATTGCGGCGTTGTCATGTACAACCTCCCTTATGCCGAGGAGTGAAGACAGGCGCTGGTTGGACTTTATCGTATCCGCAGAAGGAAGGCTGCAAAAAATCACGGTACAGCCTGTATTAACAATACGTTCAATATCCTCTGTGTATCTCGCATAATTAATCCCTGCGGAATCTATAAATATAACCTCCGGCATATGCTGTGACGCGGGAGTGTATGAAGAAGGGTCATCAACGTAGATTATATTTTTACTGTAATATGAACACCACTGCTTAATAACACGCCCTGTATCAGATGATGCACTTCCGCTTCCTATGACAACAGCATAGTCATTCCCATCAGCCACAGCCTGAGCTCCGTCATTCGTCTGTATTGCCGTATTCTGCGTAAGTACGGTGTCTGAATCCGCATAAGGATTAGTTCCGTAATCGTTATAAAAATTTTTCATAAATTCTGAAAACTGGAACATAAAAAGTACCAGAAACATTATAAGCGTAATTGCCAGAAAATTTCTTCTTGAAACCATTGCTCATCACCTAATCAATTGCAAGATTATACAGACTGTATGGGTTCTGTTTCAGCCTGTAGCAGACAAATTCATCATCCTCATAATATACTGTCATCTCATCCGGATACAGCTTCATGAATTTCTGCGCCCAGTAGTACATTTTGGACATAATCACCCATCTGTTCTCGCCATAATAAACTGTTATTCCGCTGCCGGCAGGCGTGCTTCTTGCCGCTCCCTCTTCCGAAACCATCTGTCCGCTGCCTGCATACGGGTGCAGATAATCGAGAGGTCTTTTCTCAACGTAAAAATATACATACTCCGTATTAATCGTAATTCTTCTGTTATCGTGCTTACTTTCACGAAGATGCACAAATGTTATCGGCTCATAATGATATCCGTGTCCGTACAGCATACGAAGCTCGTCATTGGCAGACACTATCGTCCACGTATTATCTTTGTTGTCATGTATAATATTGGTAAGACACGTTATCGCTCCGTTAGTTTCAAGTCTTGATGTTGTAAACGGCTGTCTCACAAGATTATATCCGAAGCCAAGCGCAATAACCGCAACGCCGGCTGCAAGCGATAACAGATTCGCAATCCATCTTTTCCTGAATACTCCGCCAAGCAGAACGCACGGAATATCCACAATAACACTCATTAATATTGTAAGCAGGTAAGCGTAGTAAACTCTCGCCCTGTTATAATCCATAAGCTCAGGAAGCCCAAGCCTCTTAAGCGATACGAGCACCAGCATGAGAACCGACATTACAGCAACTGACACAAGCACCGCGCCATACTGCGTAACATTATACCCTGCCACATATCTCCATCTGTGGAATATCAGCATCAGAATACCTGTCAGTGCTGCCAGCGCCGCACACGCAAGCACCGCCGGTAAGAAATAAGCAATCCTGAATCTGAGCACATTGGCTGTAAGCCCGGAATCTATATTTTTGTATGCTCCTGTAAGCAGGGCGGTAATTCCGGCTGAATTGCTGCTATTGCCACCCACGTTGCCGCCTGAATTGCTGTTCTGCGAAGGCTTGCTGCCTGCTGTCGGAGACGAACCCGAATTGCCGCCTGCAGCAGGCGCGACCTCGCTGCTGCCTGCAGCAGCATTCCCTGTGTTGCCGTCCGCTGCTGCCTTAGTCTCCTTCTCCTCCTGCGCCTCCTTATCAGCTTCCTTATTAACATCAGATGATGTAGTTGAACTCTGTGACGCTTTGCCAAGAATCACATTAATTCCCCAGCCTATAGAGCCCTGAAGCGGCTTGCCCTGTGCAACCGCAATCCCCATCGGAAGTGCTCCTATTATCACGGCAGCAAGTACCGTAACAACAATCCTTCCAAGATACCGCGGTCTGAAGAACCTGAATGCAAATCCAAGCATTATTCCGGCACAGAATATTCCGGCTATTACCGTATCATAAAAATGCACTGCAATCGTCATGGCAAAATTGAGTGCAAAGCCCACAAGATACCATGAAGAATCGACATGCCATTTTTTCTTGAGAAGCCCTTCATCAATCTCTGTCTTACGCACTTCAAAAAACTTTATTGCAAAGTAAACTGCCGGAAGTATGAACAGCATACCGTATTCCTGCGGAAGTGCTCCGAGATATCTCCTCGTACATTCAAGATTGTATATGTCATACCCCGCATATACCAGACATCCGGCGTATGCCGCATATCTTGAACGGCAGATGCCCTTTATGAAAAGCAGCAGCATTATATAAATATAAAATGTCTGCGTGAATCCGAACACTCTCAGAAGCACGTATGTATCAATGCCAAATACCTTGTGCATGTAGAATATAATGCAGTGATACCCGAACGGATACACGCCCGCCGCAAATATATTATTCTCGTCCATTGCATTTATCCAGTAATTGTGTACCGGAAGGTCTGAGAACGCATAACCGTACAGATTGGCATAATTCTGACCGTACACCCACACAAGACATGTTGCCAGTGTTGCAAATAGCAGTGTCTCTATAAGATTATTCTTTACGAATGAAAATATTTTCCTGATAAAGCGCCCAAACTGCGTGTATAAAGACCCAAACAGCATTTTAACAAATGTTTTGAACCCGATAATTCCTTCAAGCCCCTTATGAAGCACCGTAAGTCCGGCAATTATACGTTCAAGCACTCTGTTCAGTTCCTCATTCTCAGATACCTTTCCTTTTCTGAGAACCTTTATGATATATGCAAGTGCAGCAATTCCTACAGCAGCCGTAATCAGCGTTATGCGGTTTGCAATATGCATAAGCTCAAGAGCAAACACTATGTGCATTATATAGAAATTACCAATTGTAAAATATACCATGAGCCGTTCCAGCGCTCTCCTGTCACGTACTTTTCCGTGAAAAAACAACGCCGGTATGCCCACCGTAATAACAGAATACAGTGCAAATATTCCGGTCATCTGTAATATTGTAAGCATTGTCATTGACATCTTAAAATCCGAGCTCCATTTCTGCCATTTATATTTGTACCGTTTATCAGTTAAAAACCCTTATCAGCTCAAGAGTCTCTTTGTCTATAGTAATCTGCGACCTGCGCAGAGCCTCCATTGTCTCAAAGAACTTCTCTCTGTCTCTTGCTTCATAATAAAGCTTAAGCATGCATTTGTAAGGAATCAGGCTGTCCGGATATTCCGAATTACCGACCACGCACCAGCGCTCAGCCCTGTCATATTCCTTCATCTCAGTAAGCCTCATGCTTATCATTCCGTAATATTCAGGCGTGAACTGCGATTTGTCAGCCGCATATAGAACCGCACCTATCTCATCAAGCATATCCGTATATGTCTTCTGCTCCATACCGGCAAGCACCTTCTGCTCAAGCACCGTATTCATGTAGTCTATAGCCATGCAGCAGTATTTTGCACAGTTTTCGTCCCTTTTACCGATTTCAATATAAATCCTGCGGACAGTGTCCCTGAACCTGCCAAGCTCATCACGAAGCGCCGTTGCCGCATAATGCGACGTCTCTGAATCCGCACTGTTAAGTGCAAGCGATATCGCTGCAAGCGATTGGCTTACATCACCTCGCAGAACATTCAGCATCAGCGTTCTTAAGCTTCTGTAGTCACTGACGGCAACTGCCTCCTCAAATGACGTTATGTTAAGCTCTCTTTCCTCATCCGCTCTTGCAAATGTCTCTGCCCTGTCCTTGCTGAACACAACCCCCGACAGATCCGCATCTTTTCTGAAAAATATCCTTCCGGCAGCAAGTGCGGTAATGTAACATGCAAAGCCTGCAGCCGGGCACAAAAGAAACATCGCCGACAAGAGCAGATATCTTTTTCTTCCTCCCGGTATGTGCTGCCTTATCTTTGTATTAGGCACAATAACCAGCCCCCACACCAGAAACGCAAGCGTACATATGCAGTTTACCGCCAGTATTATTATCAGCGTATACGAACTCATGCACCCATCTCCTCAGGTATCTCATATTGGTAGCCCGCCTCAGCAATTCTGTGTTCAACATACCGCATGCCGTCAGCGTCCGTGCTCGCAAGCATTATATACAGGCATCCGTCTCCGGCATCCCCCATATAATCGGTATTACGGATAATACGTTCAAGGCTCTCTCCGGCTTTGGCAATCCCGCCGTCCCCCGCATCAACCTTTATAAATGAACATTCTGCAAGCCCTCTTCTGCGTGCATTAACAAATGCCCCTGCAAGCGATGTAAATGCATCCTTCTCAAGAATATGTGTGCCGCTTATATATCTCTGCCCCGCAAGAATACTCATATATCTGTCCGCACGCACTACCGAATTCTGCGTCAGCGAGCCTATTATCTTAAGCCTGTTTGCCATGCTCAGATTCATGCGTTCAAACGGAATATCCCACAGCATGACAATAAGCTTCATGACTCCCTCTGACCTGATTGCAAGAGCCATCATAGGAAGCCCCTCCTCAAGCCTTCTGTTCACAAATACCCTGTCTGCGGCAAAATCCTCATACATGTTCTTATATGACCTGAACTCTATAGAATTGCCAAGCTGTCTGGCCGTCTTTGATGTAAATGATATCAGGCGCGCGAAGTTCTCATTGGACACCGTGTATATGGCTACATCACGGCTTTCCATAAGCCTTGACACAACCTCAGCGGCATAGAACAGAACCTCCTCAGGCTCGTATTTGTCAAGTGAGGACGTAATCTCATATATCTTACCCATGCTGTCACTCTGGTTGACTATCTGACGCTCCATCTCATTCTTAAGCTTTACGTTGGTTCTGTTTATCTCCTCAATGTCCCTGAGCCTGTGCTTAAGGTATTCTATCTCATCGTCCTTATCCCTCTTAAGCACAACGAGCCGGTCTCTCAGATATCCTACCGCAAGTCCGAGTATTACAAGCTGCGCTATCCATACATAAGTATTGTAATCAACAATTACCTCAAGGCCGCTCTTAGTATACATCTGCCTGAAGCAGTATCCGGCAACCGCAAGTATCGCAGAAAATGTTGCCTGCTGCTGTCCGTATATGATTGCAAACAGAAGCACATACAGAAGATAGCTGTCGAGCTTTCCGAAGAACTGGCTTCCCACCGCCCTGTTATTAATCATGAAAAATGGTATAAAGCATATCATATTTTCAATAAACGGAACAAATGTCTTAAGAATGGACTTAAGAGATGCTGCTATCTGCTGCGACCTGCTCAGCTGCTCCGCCTTTTTTGTGATGTATCTTCCCGGATTCTTATTAACCGCCTTAATTACCGCCTCTGCGCACTCCTTTGTGCCTGAGAATATTGCAAATGTAAACTCCTCGGCATAGTCATGCACCTCAAGCTCCTCAACCCATATGACATCCTCTGAATCGTCATATACTACAGGAACCCTTCTGCCAAAGGCTGCATTTATCATATCAATCATATCACTGTACGATATGTGGCTGTTGGTAGTTACGGTATACACCGGATATCTGCACTTTTCTGCTGTAAATATATTATAGAGGAACCATACAGCATCCGGCAGTGCAAGCAGTGATACATCCATGCCCGGGCAGTGAATCTGTCCGTCCTCAAGCATCTCAACACACGCTCTTGAACATACATCCCGTACCTCCTGCGCATTCTTCGGCACAAAGCAGATATTCTCAGCTCTTGCAACTATTATATCCATTCCGGTTGCAATCCTGTAATTGGCACATGTTGTCTCACCCTGACGCACCGATCTTGCCTTGATAACTGCAGCATTCTCCTGCGATGCCTGAGTCATATCTGCCCTGTATACCTCCTCAGAGGACAGATATACAAACCTTCCCCGTCTGAGCCTTGAATATGCTGCAAGCATGTTGCCAAGTGCTGCCGTGTAAGCCACCTGTGCATCCTCAAGTCCGTTCCAGTCAAACGAATCATCATATGCCCCCGCAAATATCGTAAGATCCGGCATTATGCTCTCAAACACATCCTTCATGCACGTGTTGTCATACTCAAATATATATTTTTCATATACATGTCTGTAATGCGTACGCTTACTGCTCATCAGGGCAAATACCCTGTGTCCTTCCTTATTAAGCTTATCGGCTATCGCGCCTGTAATCCTGTTCGCATCACCAATCAATAATACTTTCATTATTCCACCCGATTAAATGTTGAGTTATATTCATTATTCCGGGGCAAAAACCCCGGCTGTGCTGCAAGCTGCCTGACAAATGCATTGACATCTGTCAGCGCCTCTTCCACTGATATACCATACTCCGAAGCAAGCTGCATTGCAATCTCTTCTGCCGTTTTATTCCCGATAAATCCCCTGAATATCTCCGCGCCGCTGTCATTGACCGGAACCGGAGGCGTATATCTGTCAGGTGTCTGTGCGCATTTGATTATCCACCATGTTCCTGCCGCATGCTCCAATGCATATTCCGAATTAAATGCCATAATTACCAGCCCCTCTGTATCAAGCTTTATTGTGCATATTGTATCATATTCAAACCGCATTTGTATATTACTTGCCAATTGACAATGCATGATGTTTTTTATAGTATGATATGAGTATCAGATGCAGATTTTGCACTCCTATTCATGCATCTGGATTACTATATTGGTGAGGATTTTAGTTTATATGGAAAAACGTGAATTAAATGACGATGAAAAATATATGAAGGAAGCCATAAAGCAGGCGCGCAAAGCCTACAAAATCGGGGAATCTCCCATCGGCTGTGTGATTGTGTATCAGAATAAGATTATTGCCCGCGGCTACAACCGCCGCAATATCGACAAGACTACTCTCGGACATGCCGAGATTACGGCAATCAGAAAGGCAAGTAAAGTTATCGGTGACTGGCGCCTTGAGGACTGCACAATATATGTCACTCTTGAGCCATGCCAGATGTGTGCCGGAGCCATCGTTCAGGCAAGAATTCCCCGCGTTGTGATTGGCGCCATGAACCCCAAAGCCGGATGTGCAGGCTCAGTCCTGAATCTGCTTGAGATACCGCAGTTCAACCACCAGTGTGATGTAGAACGCGGCGTACTTGCAGACGAATGTTCCGGGCTTATGTCATCATTTTTCAGGGAACTCAGGGAGCAGAAGAAAAACAAATAAAACAACACAATAACCTGTGTAAAGGCCTTTTCAGGGTATATTCCCATTTATAGCCTCTACACAGGTCCTTTTTAAGAATTTAGGAAGTTTATATAATAAACATATTACTATGCCTATCAACAATCTGACATATATCCGGCAAGCGTTTCTCTTACAGCTCCCGCTCCCGGCAATTCCAGTTCTTTAACTATACCTGCATTTTCTTAATAATACCATCATAAAAATCAAGCACTGACTTAATATCCTTATCATCCGGATGCCCCTTTGCAATGCCGCCTATAAGCCTGAACGGGCCAAATGTGTCATAGCCCTTGCACGAAAACCTGTCTGTAATGCTGCAGCGCTTATTTTTGAGTATTGCCTCTATAGAGCCGAAGGCTGCGCTTCCGCCGTGCGTGCATATTAAAAATACAGTCTTTTCCTGCGGCAGATTAACGGATGCAAAGTTAAGCACCGCCTGATGGAATTTGCCGTAATATATTCCTGATGCAAAGCCTATTGCATCATATTCCGAAAGATTTTTCTCTTTTATCTTTGTGGCATCGATAAGTTCCGTTCCGTAAGCATCTGCTATTGCATCAACAAGCTTTTTTGTATTCCCATGATGTACGGATGCATAAACAATTGCTATTTTCATATAGATAACCTCTTATACTAGCATATCTCTCCGGCGAGTGCCGCTCTTGCTGCGCTTGCAGGTGAACCAAGATATATGCCTACCTTAGAAGAACCCATTCTTCCGAGGAAGTTACGGTTGTTTGTGGCAAGAATCTTCTCGCCGTCAGCCATGATTCCGCATGCACGTCCACAGCAGAGACCGCAGCCCGGCTGTGTTATAATTGCTCCGGCAAGTGCAAGATCCTTGAGATACCCTGCCTTGGATGCCTCTTCATATATGCTTCTGCTTGCAGGAGTTACGATAAGTCTCATATAATCTGCAATCTTCTTACCACGAAGAATGTCCGCTGCAACCTTGATATCCTCAAGTCTTCCGTTAGTACATGAGCCTATGAATACCTGATCAATCTTAGTTCCCTTAAGCTCGCTTACAGGATGGATGTTGTCTACCTGTGAAGGACACGCCAGTACGGGAACGAGTGTTGATGCATCATACTCCATTACACGGCAGTACTCAGCGTCAGCATCAGCCTTGAGCCATGCAACATCATCGTAATTGACACCTGAGAATTCAGCCGTCTTTTCATCAGGTGCAAACAGCGCTGCCTTTGCTCCTGCCTCAATCGCCATATTGGCTATTGTCATCCTTGATGCAACCGTCATATTGTCTACAGTGCTTCCCGAGAATTCAAGAGCCTTGTATGTAGCACCGTCACTTCTCAGGTCACCAAGAAGTCTGAGGATAATATCCTTGGCATATACACCCTCAGGAAGTTCTCCGTTAATCACAACCTTAATAGTCTCAGGAACCTTAATCCACATCTCGCCTGTTCCGAGGACAGCCGCCATCTCAGTGTAACCGATTCCCGATGAAAAACATCCTACGCTTCCGTAAGTTGTTGTATGTGAATCAGTGCCGAATACTATATTACCCGGCTTTGCATAACCCATCTCCGGCATAAGCTGATGGCAGATACCATCTGCCCTGTGAAAATTCTTAAGTCCCTGCTCCTTAACAAATGCATCACCAATCTTAAAATGTCTTACATCCTCGACAGCACTTGTCGGTACAAGATGATCATAGATAAGCACAACCTTATCGGCATCCCACACCTTTTTAAATCCCATCTCATGGAACTTGTCCACAACAAACGGAATAAATATATCGTGAATCATTACCCTGTCAACATTAACGGTAACAATCGCTCCCGGCTTCACATCTGCCTTGCCGGTATTCTTCATAACTATCTTCTCAATTAATGTATGTCCCATACTAATCTCCATTCCGCAAACACAAATCTTGCGTGTGAAAAATCAGATATCAATCTGTATTTTTCACACTAATCCATTCCGCTTCTGCATAGCCTTAACAAGTCCGCCCGCATTAAGAATCTCCATGAGATTATCAGGAAGAGGTTCTATCGGATAATCCTTGCCGTTAAATGTAATCTTATCATTCATGATAACTGTCAGCTCATCGCCCTCCCTGACAGCATCAGGAATATCCTTATTCTCGATAAGCAGAAGTCCGTTATTTATTGAATTACGGAAGAATATTCTCGCAAATGATTTTGCAATTACGCATCTTATATTAAGATGCTTGATTATCTCCGGTGCCTGTTCTCTTGATGAACCGCAGCCGAAGTTCTTGCCTGCAACGATTATGTCACCGTCACCTATCTGTCCTGCAAGCTCAGGTCTCAAAGGTGAAAATGCATATTTTTTCATATCATCAACTGTCTTAAGCGCAAGGTACTCTGTAGGGATTATGATATCCGTATCGATATCGTCACCGAGCACCCACACTTTACCTGTAAATTTATCCATAACTGTCTCCTTTTCCTACAGCTCGTCAGGGCCGCATATCTTACCTGCTATTGCTGAAGCCGTAACAGTAGCCGCTGAACCGAGATATACCTTAGATGTCTTATGTCCCGCACGTCCCTTGAAGTTACGTGTACCTGTTGATATAAGAACTTCATTCTCACCGATTACGCCCTGGCAGCTTCCCCAGCATACACTGCAGTTGGCATTCATGACCATTGCGCCTGACTCCATGAATATATCAATAAGCCCCTCATCGAGTGCCTGAATATAAACATTATTGGATGCAGGAGCTATAAGGAATCTTACGTCAGGATTAACCTTTCTTCCCTTAAGAATCTCAGCGGCAACACGGAGGTCATCTATTCTTCCGTTATTACATGAGCCAAGAAATGCCTCGTCAATCTTAACATCACCGACCTGTGAAAGCGGAATAACATCATCAACAAAATCAGGTCTCGCAACTACAGGCTCAATCTTATCAAGGTCATACTCATATACCTTAAGGAACTTTGCATCCTCGTCACTGACATACATGTTGTCCGCCCTGCGTCCGTGCTCCTTAATAAATTCCTTAACCTTTTCATCTGGCTCTACAATACCTGTCTTGGCACCTGCCTCAACAGCAAGGTTGCACAGTACAAATCTGTCATTAACACTCAGGTTATGTGCTCCCTCTCCTGCGAACTCCATGACCTTGTAATTGGCTCCGTTAGCCCCTATATCACCGATTATAGTAAGAATAAGGTCTCTTGGATATACACCTTCCCTTAACTTACCCTTAAGGTTAAAGCGGAGTGTCTCAGGCACCATGACCCATGACTTGCCTGTAACCATTGCATACAGGAAATCGGTACATCCGACACCCGTACCAAATGCTCCGAGTGCTCCGTATGAACATGTATGTGAGTCTGCACCGAATATAAGCTGTCCCGGCTCAACAAAATTTTCAAACATAATCTGGTGGCATACGCCATTGCCCTCAAAGAACTTAATTCCGTTCTCTCTGGCAAACTCGCGCATCTTCTTATGAACTGCTGCCGTCTTAGGATTCTCTGCCGGAATATTATGATCCACGATAAATACAATCTTATCCTTGTCGGCAATTCTTGGATTCTTCAGCTTATTGTTGTACATATCTATTGTAAGATGTGTTGTTCCGTCATTACTCATAAGGTAATCAAGCTCAACAGTATGTATCTGTCCCGGCTTAACCTCTTCAACACCGGCTGCTCTTGCGATAATCTTTTCAGCTATAGTCATTCCCATTGTGCAATCCCCCTAGTTCTCTTCCTTGTTAAGTGAGGCAATAAGTCCGCCCGCATTAAGAATATTCTGCATATATTCAGGCAGCTTTGTACATGTAAATTCCTTACCGCATGCCTTAACAGTTCCTGCTGTAAGGTCAATATCCGCCTCGTCACCTGCGGCAACATTATCATGAAGGTCTTCGCATACAAGCACAGGAAGTCCTATATTGATTGAATTTCTATAGAATATTCTAGCAAATGACTTTGCATAAACTGCCTTTATTCCAAGTGCCTTAAGAACACTTGGCGCCTGCTCTCTTGATGAACCGCAGCCAAAGTTGTCTCCGGCAACAATTATATCCCCATCCTTAACACCGGAAGCAAAATCTGCATCAAGTGACTCAAATGCATGTGACTTCATCTCATCAATATTCGGCAGAAGCAGATACTGCGATGCAATAATCTGGTCTGTATCAACGTCATTGTCAAATTTAAAAATACGACTCATAAATCCTCACCTTTTTCCCTTCATATGCCATTAATTCTTAATACGCCATGATATCATATATCATAAATGCGCTATATGCATGTTACCGGCACTCAGTAAATTATACACGTATACAGCGTACTTCTCAAGATATAATTACTCTTATTGATTTTCTCATTTTTTTATCATATCATATGTAATAAGATATGTCTAAAATCGACTGCGAACAGAGGTCAGGATGAGTTCATTAAAGTTTGAATACAGAGACAACGGAATAATTCTTAAGACATTAACCCCCGCCAGTGCGGAGCGTGTGCTGATGTTTTATAAAAAGAACAGTAATTCATTTGATGCATATGAAACCGCCAAGCCGGAGGGCTTCTACACCTTAGGCTTTCAGAAGAGGCTTATTGCCGCTGAGAATGAGAGCTTTCTTAAAGGAACTCAGATGAGATACTTCCTGTTTGACGAACGTTTTCCACAGGACATCATCGGAAGCGTATCATTTTTCAACATAAGACGCGGGGATTTTGAACAATGCTGCATAGGTTATAAGATTGACGAAGAATACCGCCATATGGGCTATGGCCGCCGTATGCTTGAGCTTGCACTAAAGATAATAACCGTTGATTACGGAATCCACCGCGTTGAAGCGTATATACTGCCCGCCAACACCCCCTCAGTCCGGCTTGCCGGGCAGTGCGGCTTTGAGCCTGAGGGAATTGCGAAGGGGTATGTGCGTATGCATGGAGAATGGACCGACCATATGAGGTATGTTTATATCTCCCGGTACCAATAGCCAAAATACGGATTGCGGCAGTCACTTCTATGACTTCTTCTGAAGTTGTTAAATCCAAACATCCCCGCCATAAACCGCTCTTTATTGCTGTATACACCGGGAACACCGATAAGCATTGCATTCTCATCAGACTGTACCCTTCCGGCAAGGATATGTCTGAATGTATAGAAGCCATGCATAAGAAAGCTGTTCTGTTCAACATCTATTCCGTCACCTGTCTTAGCTCCCGTACATTCATATTGAAGCAGTGTCCTTAGCTTATCCGGAGTAATCTCAATACAGTCATAATATGTATCATCATCAAATGCATCCACATAATCACAATCTTCCTGCATGCGGCTGAATACCTGCATACGGGTAAGTGGCATTTCATCTGCTTTTTCTTCTTCCGGGATAATTATATCCCCGTTCTCAGGCTTTGTTTCTATTTCCTCAATCTGAAGAAACTCTGGCTTACTGCCCTCTTCAGCAGCTGTCTCCTTTTCTCCCGCTTCCGTATGTTCTTCTACAGCTTCCTGTTGCGCATGTTCTTTCTGCGGTACTGTATTTTTCTTTGCCCCGAACCTTATCATGTCATACGGATAGGCGGTATCGGTATCATCCCATGAAGCAACCGCCGCCAATTCACCTGCATCTGTCACAACCGCTACTGCCACAGCCTCATTCCAGTCAAATCCGCTTCCACCCATATTAGTATCAATAAATTCACATTTTGCCCTGCCAAATCCGTTATTAACAGCAATATCATCCAGCTTAATTCCGGACATATAATCTCCGTCCGGCACAAGCGCACATATACTGCATCTGCATTCGCCAACAGAATACATTCCCCTGATGCTGAACTCAAGACTGACACGGCTGCTCATCATCCACCCTGTCTCGTGCTCCACCTTGACAAATCCACAAGAGTGGCTCATATCAGCACTGCCATCACTATATTCATGTAAATAAAACAAATTACCCATAACAATCCACCAGCCAACAGATAAACTTGATATTACAGTATATGCAGGCTGGTAAAATGTTATGTGTGAAATGACTAACAGCAGCACATTAAAAAGCCACCCGGAAGCACTATATATGAATTCACATATAATGCAATCCGGGCGGCTTTTAATTATTTAATTACACTTAATGCATCTCAATCAGTCTGTCAGCAAGCTCGCCAAACTGCGCAAGTGTAAGCGCTTCGCCTCTGATTCCCGCAGGAAGTCCCATAGCCTCAAGAGCCGTTGTTACGTCCTCTCTTGTGCATGCGTGTCCGCTTCCGTTAAGCTCACTGCTGTTGGCAAGTGAATTGGCAAGCGTCTTGCGGCGCTGATTGAATGCGGCACGGATAACCCTGAACATAAACTGCTCATCCTTAACCTTAACAGGCGCATCCTCATGACGCACAAGCTTTATCACGGCAGAATCGACATTAGGACGCGGCATAAAGCAGCTTGCAGGAACCTTAAGGACAATCTGGGCATCCGCATAGAACTGGACTGCAAGTGACAATGCACCGTAATCCTTAGTTCCCGGGCCCACCTGCATGCGCTGTGCAACCTCTTTCTGAACCATTATAGTAATGCTCTCAAGCGGAACATGACTCTCAAAAAGGCCCATGATGATAGGAGTTGTAATGTAGTAAGGAAGATTGGCAACAACCTTTATCGGACGTCCGTCATTCTTTTCCTCAGCAAGCTTTCTTACATCAACTTTAAGAATATCCTCATTAATAACACTTACGTTATCATATGGTGCAAGTGTCTCGGCAAGTATCGGAATAAGATTCTTATCAATCTCAACCGCCGCAACCTCTCTTGCATTCTCGCAGAGAATCTGTGTCATTGTTCCGATTCCCGGCCCTATCTCAAGCACAAAATCATCCTTTGTAATGCCCGCCTCGCGCACAATCTTCTCAACCACATTACCGTCAATCAGGAAATTCTGTCCGAATCTCTTCTGGAAACCGAACCCGTATTTCTTAATAATCTCAAGTGTATTGGTCGGATTGTATAAATGTTTGATGTTCTCCATATACTCACCTTTCGATATTCAAAAGTCTTTTTGCATTGGCAGTTGTTGTCTCAATAACCTCTTCGCGTGTAACATTTTTCAGGGCGGCAATCTCATCCGCAACAAGCGGGAGATTCAACGATGAATTACGCTTGCCGCGGTTAGGCACAGGTGCGAGATAAGGGCTGTCCGTCTCAAGCACTATCCTGTCAAGGGGTACATATTCAACAGTCTCCTTAAGCTTTCTTCCGTTCTTAAATGTTACGACACCGCCTACACCTATATAGAAGCCATTATCAAGATAGAACTTTGCACACTCCTTAGAATATGAATAGCAGTGTATAATGCCTCCGACATCAGATGCATGCGTCTGTCTTAAAATATCCTCCGTATCTTTGGCTGCTTCCCTTGAATGAATCATTATCGGCAGCTTAACCTGACGTGCAAGCTCAATCTGTCTCTCGAACCAGTATTTCTGCGCATCTTTGCCTGTCTTTGGATATGTTGCATCAGCAGGATAATAATAATCAAGACCTATCTCACCTATGGCAACAATCTTACTGCTCTGTGCTGCCTGCTGCTCAATGTAATCCATATCTGCCTCGGTAAGTCCGTCTGCATCATCCGGATGAACGCCAAGCGCACCATACACAAAGGCATATCTTTCCGTCAACTCAAGAGTTGCATGGCAGCCTCTCATAGAAGCTGCCACATTTACAACATTGCCAATTCCGTTATCAGCAAGTGAGGCAAGCAGCTCTTCCCTGTCTGCGTCAAATGCTTCATCATCATAATGGGCGTGTGTATCAAAAATCATATTAATCCTCTATCTAATCTCCGAACCATTGATTATATCGCGGTCAACAGTCATAACTGAGAGATTGCCCTTGTCATCACCCGCACAAAGAATCATTCCCTGTGACTCAACACCACAAAGCTTGCATGGCTTTAAGTTAGTGATAACAGCAACCTTCCTGCCTACCAGCTCTTCCGGCTTGTAGTAAGCTGCAATGCCTGACACAATCTGGCGCATCTGTCCGCCAACCATTACCTGTGACACAAGAAGCTTCTTAGACTTCTTAACAGGCTCACATGCCATAATCTCGCCGACCTGAATCTGAATCTTGTCAAAATCCTCTATTGAAATCTCTTCCTTTGGCTCAACTACAGGATACTCAGGCTCTGCATTCTTAGCCGCCTGTGCCTTGCGTATCTCCTCAGCCTTTGCAAGCACCTCTTCAAGGTCAAGTCTTGCAAAAAGAATCTCCGGCTTGTCTGTAACTTTGATTCCATTCTTGCGGAGTCCGAACTTATCAAGATCATCATACTCTCTTATATCAGCATTAAGCTGTGCAAGAATCCTGCCTGCTGTCTGCGGCATATACGAAGTAAGAAGGTTGGCACCGATTGTAATACTCTCAACAAGGTTATAGAGAACATGTGCAAGCTCATCCTGCTTTGACTCATCCTTGGCAAGCGCCCATGGCATTGTCTCATCAATATATTTGTTACATCTCTTAAACAGTGTAAATATCTCTGTAATTGCATCAGCTACACGGAGCTTATCCATATCCTTATCAATAAGCGCCTTAGTGCCTGTTACAACTCTCTTAAGATCCTCGTCAAAATCAGTTGTTGCTGATGTATCGTTAACATCTCCGCCAAAATACTTATTGCTCATGGCAATTGTACGGTTTACAAGGTTACCGAGCGTATTGGCAAGGTCTGAATTCATTCTCTCAACCATAAGCTCCCATGTGATTACACCGTCATTTTCAAATGGCATCTCATGAAGGACAAAATAACGTACGGCATCCACACCGAACATATCTACAAGGTCATCGGCATATATAACATTGCCCTTTGACTTACTCATCTTGCCATCACCCTGAAGAAGCCATGGATGACCGAATATCTGCTTAGGCAGCGGAAGTCCGAGTGCCATAAGCATAATCGGCCAGTAGATTGTATGGAATCTTAAGATATCCTTACCGATAAGGTGAAGGTCGGCAGGCCAGTATTTGTTAAAGTTCTCGTCTGAGTTGCCGTCTACGTCATAGCCAAGACCTGTGATGTAGTTGGTAAGGGCATCAAGCCATACATATACAACATGCTTATCATCAAAATCAACTGGGATACCCCACTTAAAAGATGTTCTTGATACACAGAGATCCTGAAGTCCTGCCTTGATAAAGTTATTCATCATCTCATTCTTACGTGACTCAGGCTGGATGAATTCAGGGTGGGACTCAATATGCTCAATAAGCTTATTGGTATATTTGCCAAGCTTAAGGAAGTAAGCCTCCTCCCTGGCAGGCTGGCATGGTCTGCCGCAGTCAGGGCATTTGCCGTCAACAAGCTGTGAAGCTGTGAAGAATGATTCACAAGGTGTACAGTACATACCCTCATAGAAGCCCTTGTAAATGTCTCCCTGATCATACAGCTTCTTGAAAATCTTCTGAACCTGCTTCTCATGATACTTATCTGTTGTTCTGATAAACTTGTTATATGATGTATCCATAAGGTCCCAGATTCTCTTAATCTCACCTGATACATTGTCTACAAATTCCTGTGGGCTGATTCCTGCTTCTTCTGCCTTCAGCTCAATCTTCTGTCCGTGCTCATCTGTTCCTGTCTGGAAGAACACATCATAGCCCTGCTGTCTCTTATATCTTGCGATACTGTCTGCAAGCACTATCTCATATGTGTTGCCGATGTGCGGCTTGCCTGATGTATAGGCAATCGCTGTAGTGATGTAATATTTCTTCTTGTCTTCCATTGTCTGCTTCCTCTCTTCTGCTCTTTTAGATGCTGAAATTTTAAATACTAAAAAGCGCCCTCCGTCATCCTCAGGCAACTCTTGTTACTGATTATTGACAGGAAGGCGCATAATCAACGCTGTACCACTTCCATTCGCCGCACAGGAACACTCTGAATTGCTTTGTAAATGCTTACAGCCGATTATCTCATTCCCGTTAAAGCCTCATGTCCGATATAACAGTCGGTCCTGTCGCAGCCTTGCAGCTTATCTGTTCGGTGCGCCACTCCGGAGCCATCTTCGTCACCATCCGAATCATCCGCTTGCAGCAGACGCGGAATTCTCTGTAGATTCTTCACTGTGATTACTCTTTCCTTCATAGTGTTTGGTTATTAAATTATTAATATAATTCCGGGGCAGATGCACCCAGCTATGATAGATATTACTATATTAATATTACAAATGTCAAGTAGCAGCATCCCCTAAGCCTGCGTCTTGTCCTGCATCCGAATCAGTACCCGAGTCCGGGCCTGTATCTTCCTCAATCTTTGGAAGCTCTCCCTGCGCCTGTGTATTATCTGCCACACCCTCCGGGTCATACTCTCCACCCTCTTTATCCCAAAGCGAATCGTATTCCTTGCGCTTTTCCTTAAGTGCCGCCATGATCATCTGTGCCTGCTTTGCCTTGCCATACATCTTATCATCATATTCCATGACCTTTTTCTCATCAGAATATGGCACCTTATCGCCCGCGCACATTCTTGCAACCGTTGTCATTATCTTGGCTATTGTTGCCCCAAGTCCCGTCTCCGGATCTGCGAGTGCCTTGGCATTCTCTGCATCAGAAGCCGCACACCACTGCTCTCTAAGTCCATTAAGTGCATTCTCATATTTGTCAAAATCCTCTGATGCCTTGTCATATGAAAGCTGGAGCTGCGCCGCCTTCTGCGTCCATTCGTCATTTCCTGTGCGTTCTGCTTTATCCCTGGCATTCTTAAGCTGCTTATAGATATCCTTCTTTTTATCCTGTAACTGGTTTCTGTATGCCTGATATTTCGGTATTGCCTCTCCTAACTTCATAGTTTCTCCTTTCTGCTGACGTTCATCAAATCATCTTATCAAGTTCCCTGTCTACATTTGCATTTCTCTTAAATTCAGGTTTGTCAATAATGTTACCGCCTGCCATTACACAATCTACATTTCTCAAAGCACACAGATTATCAAGCGGATTATCCTGTGTCACAATAAGCTCCGCCTTCATTCCCGGTGCTACAGTTCCCGTAATATCACCAATTCCGGCAAGTCCTGCATTGACCTGTGTTGCAGTATGCAGTGCAAATGCATTCGACACGCCTGCATATCTGCTGAAGTAATACAGTTCTCTCCAGAAATTATACTGCGTAATATACGGACAGCCGACATCATTACCCAGTGCAACAGGTATTCCGTTGGCAATCGCCGCTTTGGAACATTCCACGATTCCCTCAAATACAATATTGCCATTGAACTGTTCTACCTCTGATGCATGCGATATGCTCCTGTCAAACAGTGCATACGGAAGAGCCGGTGATATTGTTGTTGTAAGAAATGCATTTTTCTCTTTGAAAAGGCTTATTATCTCCTCATCCGGCTTGGCACCATGCTCTATTGAATCTACCCCGTTAGCAAGCGCAGCTCTGACACCTTCCGTTGACTCAACATGTGCCGCAACCTTATATCCAAGCTTATGTGCTCTCCCGCACACAGCATTTATCATATCCGGCTGCATCTTAAGCTCTCCCGGAACGCCCTTTGCCTTGGCATCAAGGACACCGCCCGTAATCATCAGCTTTATAATATCAACCTTCTGCTTCGCTGCCCTGTCAACCTGTGCAAGTGCTTCATCAACCGTTGTAGCCGCTATCGCCACCGACCCCGCCATATGACCTCCCGGCACGGATATTCCTTCATTAGCTGCAATAATTCTCGGCCCGATACATCTGCCGTTTTCTATATCTGTCCTGCATCTGGTATCAAAATCCGCCAGCCCGCCTACAGTTCTTATCGTTGTAACACCGGACAGAAGTTCAAGCTTTGCAAAGCCCTTGACCATATTGTAGGCAATCCTTCTTGTAAGCGCCGTGCTCATTATCTTTCCTACAAGTGCCGCGTTGTCACGCTGCTTTTTCTGTGGCTTTCCATTACCGGCAAGATGCACATGCATATTGATAAGCCCCGGCATAACATATCTTCCGTTAAGGTCATATACCTCATATGACTGCTTCGTATCTGAGCTTTCCCACTCATCTCTGTCTGTTATTGCTTTAATCGTATCGCCATCGATAAGAATAACCTTATCCGCAGCAGGCTCCATATTCTCTGACCCGTCCAGTATATATCCGTTGATCAGTGCCAGTCTGTTAATTTTGTTTATCTTCATTGTATCTCTCCCTCTTTTATCCGGACTTTCCTATTAATTATTTCTATTGTTATAATGATACCACATCACTGATTGCATATCCAGTTAATGTATATTAATATACTATATATACATATTTCACATCTAATAAGGGGGATTACCAATTGAACAATAAAAGAGATAAAGCATATATGAAGCGGCGTTTCTCTGCCGTTTTTCTTGCGGTTATTATGTGCTTTGGCATTGCAGGATGCAGCTTTGGTCCGTGGCACGGTACCGGCAGTGACAGTTCTAATCAGGAAGGAAGCGCTGAACAGACCGTCAGGACATATGCAGAGAAAGACCTTGAGGCATTTAATGAATTCACACTTGATGTCTTTTGTGATGCGGTATCACAGGATACACTGACTCTTCACTGCATGGTCAAAAATCCTGAGAATTACGGCATAGAACATACTGCTGCCACGCTTGGCACAATTGATATCAATTCACTTGATAATACATCTGATATTACAGACTGCCTGAATCGTCTTAATACCTTCCGCTACGAAGAATTGTCACAGAAGCAGCAGCTCACATATGACATCATGAAGAATTATCTCACAACTGAGCTTGAATACAGCGATCTGTATATGTACTCGGCCTCTCTCACTCCATATAGTGGAATTACGGTTATGCTTCCCACACTGCTTGCCGAATATGAATTTTATTCCAAAGCCGATGTTGACGATTACATTGCCCTTCTCAATGACACCGGGAGATATTTCTCTGATATTATGGAATTTGAACGGCTCCGCTCTGAAAAAGGGCTCTTTATGGAGGATTATATAGCCGATGAACTCATAGGACAGTGCCGGACATTTATAGATAAAAACAGCAGTGAGGATTCATTTCTGATAACATCATTTGCAAGCCGTCTTAATGATGTCAGCCAACTTACGGATACTGAAAGAAATGCGTATATCGAAGCAAACCGCAAAGCTGTCATATCATCGGTTCTGCCCGCTTATCAGGATATTATTGACGGTATTGCGTCCCTCAAAGGAACCAATCGTTATCAGGGAGGTCTGTGCAATTATCCCGACGGACGCAAGTACTATGAGTATCTTGTAAAGAGCGACCTTGGATGGTCTAAGTCAATGAATGATCTTGATGAGCTTCTTGATCAGTATATTACGTCCGCTTACCTGTCGCTTCAGGCAATACTTGCAAAGGATCCGTCTGTCGCAGACCGGCTTGACCATTTTTCTTTTACACTCACTGACCCGGAAGAGATTGTAAATGATCTTCACAGCAAGCTTACGGACGAATTTCCGGCGGCACCGGAGGTTGAATACTCCATCAGGGACATCGACAAATCCCTTGAGGAGAATGCCAACCCTGCAATGTACATAATCCCGCAGATTGATAACTACACAGGCAATGTTATTCTTATCAACCGCTATCAGGCTGATTATGCCACTATTTATCCTATGCTTGCACATGAGGGATATCCGGGACACATGTACCAGACAACGTATTTTGCAGCAACAAACCCAGACCCTGTACGAAGGATTCTCCAGACAGGCGGCTATTCCGAAGGCTGGGCTTCATATGTTGAGATGCTTTCTTACATGTACGATGACAAATCATCATCTGACAGTATATACCAGCTTCTTAAGGATAACGAGACAATAACTCTTGCACTGTATTCAAAGATGGATATGGGAGTCAATTATTACGGCTGGACCAAAGACCGCTTAAGAATATACCTTCAGGACTGGGGTGTTGCTGACGGTATGGATATTGACTGGCTCTATGGATATCTTTGCGCTGAGCCTGCCTCCTACCCTAAGTATTCGCTTGGATGCTTTGCTTTTATGGACCTGCGTGTCAATGCGCAGGCTTCTCTCGGCGAACGCTTTGATGCGGTTGAGTTCCACAGATTTCTTATGGATCTGGGGCCTGCCCCTTTTGATATTGTGTATGAACGCTTCGACAGATGGCTGGCTTCACATACGGACAAAAGCTAGATAAAAAGAACGCATTCACAGACACCTCTAAGGCTCTGGAATGCGTTTTTCTCTGTTTTATTCAAAATATGCAACCGGATCTACAGGCTTGTCATCAACCGTCAGTTTGAAGTAAAGATTAGCGCCTTCCTCAGTGTAATATCTGGTCGGCTCAGCCACCTTTCCTATAACATCCCCGGCAACTACTGTCATACCCTTCTTAAGCTTAACGTCATCAAGCAGTCCGTATGTTGTAACGTAATTGTTGCCAATTGCTATAGATACTGTTGTTCCTGTCTCATCACTTACATTGATTGCATTAACAACTCCGGATGCCGCAGCAATTACCTCCGTACCTGCAGATGCTGCGATATTCACGGCAGGATTAACCTTATAAAGCCCCAATGTCTTGTAATATATTGTGCTGTCCATGCTGTATTTCATAATGACTTCGCCATTGACCGGACGCTTAAGCGTGTCATTCTCACCAAACGAATACTTAGCTGCTATATTGTCCGCTGAATTGGCTGCAACTCCATTATTTCCCTGATGCGCGGTATCCGGACCGGACGTATCCGTGTCACTTGCTTTTGTCGGAATATCAGATTTTTCCTGCATATCTGACTTCACATCACCGGCAGCCTTTGTTAGTGTATCGGCCTGGTCTGTTATCGTTATGCTTCTGGTATAATCTGTCACGCTGTCCTTCAGTGTATTTTCCTCCGCTTTTGCCTGCTCTATTTTCGTCTCATTCAGGTCTACAATATTAGATGAACCTTTCTTTGCACGCCCCGCTACTGATATTACTCCCACAGCGAGCGCACATACAAGTGCTCCCGTTATAATGAATGACATCATCTTTTCCGGACTTCTCTTCTTTATTTTCTTCATATTAACCCTCCATTCCTGCCGCAAATCACTGCTGATGTTAATATGTTTTCCATAAATCCGGATTTTATACATTTACAGATTCTCTATTGATATCCCATTAAAAAAATATTTTAAAATTTCATCGTATCCACTGCCCTGACGTGCCATCACCGCCGCCTGGTTAATGCTGAGTCCGTATCCGCTGCCGCTTCCACGGACGGTAATTCTTATATCACCCGAAGCATTGCCTGCTCCCAATGTATTCCGGCTTACATCCTCAATAAAAAAACACGGAGATGCAAGGCCAAGTGCATCCGCAAATTCTTCTCCGCTTATTACAATATTACCAACCTTTATTCTGTTTACGTAATCTGACCGGTCACGTTCTACAATCTGGACGGTCTCAAGCGGTGCATCTTTGCTGAGTCCTGAAGATGCCGCCTCTGTAACTGGCGCAAATTTCTTTGAACACAGCTTTACAAAATCCTGATTGCTTATATATTTTATACTTATATACTGCTCTGTACTGCTGTCATCCGGGCACTCTGCCTGCTTAAGCCATGGCATCGCCCCATCAGACATACTCCTCGTCTTGCCTGCTGTAATGTATGTATAAGGACAGTCTATCAGCTCATTGTTGCAGCGCATAACAAGCTGTGATACAGCTGCAGTGCAGTCCTCTATGAGTGATTCGTTGGCTTCATAATCTCCCTGCCACAGCTTCATGCGTTCCTTTTTGGAAATATATGTCATTGCAAGCTCATCATCATCAACACTGAAACTGTCTTTCATTGCCCTGTATATCTGCGTTCTTATCATAACTGCCTGCGTCTTGATAAGCTCAGGCTCACTGCCGTATTCAAGTCTTGACGCAAGTACACCGGCTATATAATCATCGACACCAATATCCGTGGCGCTTTTTCCGGCATCAATTCTGACACGGCCATTCCGGCCTATATCAGCTTCCTGCGACGGCTGCCTTACTCCGGTAAGCATTAACGTAAAAAAGCCCGGAATAACGAAGCACACTATTGTAACCAAAAGTGCTTTCTTCATTATTCCAAGCTCTATTCTTCTTCCATGCATTGCTCCACCTCCTGTTAAAAGGTATGAGCACTTATGGACATGTATGACTGTTTAATTAATCTTCATCAGAAACTTCAACCTTAACCTTGTCGAGCTTCCAGATATCCCTTACATACTCCTCAATAGTACGGTCTGATGAGAACTTGCCGGCACATGCCACATTAAGCATAGCTGACTTAGCCCAGCCCTTCTCATCCTTATACTTATCAAGCATCTTCCTGTGTGCATCCGCATATGCACGGAAATCCTTAAGTATAAAGTATGTGTCAGCTCTTCTTCCGCCATCATTGTGAAGAAGAGAATTGTAGATATCTCTGAACATCTCAGGATTCTCTCTGCAGTATTCACCATTAATGAGCTGCATAAGAACTGTTCTGACATCCTGGTCATTGTTGAATATCTCCATCGGATCATATCCGCCTTCATTCTCGTAACGGATAACTTCATCTGATGTAAGTCCGAAGATAACAGCATTATCTTCTCCGACTTCCTGGACTATCTCAACATTGGCACCATCCATCGTTCCGAGAGTAAGCGCACCATTAAGCATGAACTTCATGTTACCTGTACCGGAAGCTTCCTTGGATGCAGTTGATATCTGCTCGCTCACATCTGCTGCCGCAAATATAATCTCAGCGTTAGATACACGGTAATTCTCTATGAATACAACCTTAAGCCTGCCCTTGATTGCAGGGTCATTATTAATGACATCCGCAACATTATTGATAAGCTTTGCTATCTTATATCCGGCAGCCGCCTTGGCTCCGAATATAAATGTCTGTGCAGGTATATCAAGATCAGGATTAGCTTTAAGCTGGTTATACAGATACATTACATGAAGTATATTAAGAAGCTGTCTCTTATACTCATGAAGTCTCTTAACCTGTACATCGAATACTGAACGGGGATCAACTTCAACTCCATTGTTCTCCTTAATGTACTTGGCAAGTCTTAACTTATTCTGATACTTAATCTGCATAAACTCACGCTGGCACTTCTCATCATCAACATATACCTTGAGCCTGCTAAGATGTGACAGGTCTGTTATCCAGTCATCACCAATCTTGCCTGTTATCCAGTCTGCAAGAAGCGGATTACCGTGAAGAAGGAATCTTCTCTGTGTAATACCGTTAGTCTTGTTGTTGAACTTCTCAGGGAACATCTCGTAGAAGTCCTTGAGTTCCTGCTTCTCAAGAATCTCTGTGTGAAGCTTGGCAACACCGTTAACAGAGAATCCTGCCACAATTGCAAGGTTGGCCATCTTAACCTGGCCATCATATATAACAGCCATCTTGCGGATCTTATCCTGATTGCCCGGATACTTAACCTTCAGTTCCTCAACAAATCTGCGGTTGATCTCTTCGACAATCTGATATACTCTCGGAAGAAGTCTTGAGAACAGCTCGATAGGCCACTTCTCAAGCGCCTCAGCCATAATTGTATGGTTAGTATATGCACAGCAGTGTGTAGTTACTTCCCATGCCTCTTCCCAGTTAAGTCCTTCCTCATCCATGAGAATTCTCATGAGTTCGGCAACCGTAACTGTAGGATGTGTATCGTTAAGCTGGAATACATACTTCTCGTGGAACTTTCTTATATCGCTGTTAGTCTTCTTATACTTGGCAATTGCTCTCTGTATACTTGCTGATACAAAGAAATACTGCTGCTTTAATCTGAGTTCCTTACCTGCATAATGGTTATCGTTAGGATAAAGAACCTCAACAATATTCTTGGCAAGATTCTCCTGCTCAATAGCCTTGTGATAATCGCCTTTATTGAATGATTCAAGGTTAAATGTATTAACAGGTTCTGCATCCCATATGATAAGTGTATTAACAACATTGTTGCCATATCCTACAACCGGCATATCATAAGGAACAGCTATTACTGAGCGGTAATCTTCCTGAACGAACTTATCTCTTCCGTCCTCATCCTTATAGCATCTTACATATCCGCCAAACTTGACTTCATAAGAATACTCAGGTCTCTTAATCTCAAACGGGTTACCGTCCTTAAGCCAGTTATCAGGCACTTCTATCTGATAACCGTCCTTAATCTGCTGCTTGAACATACCATATCTGTATCTTATTCCACAGCCGTATGCAGGATATCCAAGTGTGGCAAGTGAATCAAGAAAACATGCTGCCAGTCTTCCAAGACCACCATTACCAAGAGCCGCATCCGGTTCCTGATCCTCTATTACGTTAAGGTCAAGCCCCATCTCATCAAGAGCCTCTTTGATATCTTTGTAAACTGTAAGATTGATCATATTATTGCCAAGGGCACGGCCCATAAGGAACTCCATTGACATATACACTACAGTTCTGACATCTTCCTTCTCGTATGTCTTCTGGGTTGCAAGCCATCTGTCCATTATGATGTCCTTGACAGAATAGCTCACTGCCTGGAATATCTGCTGCTTATCAGCTTCATCAACCGTCTTTCTGTATAAAACCTTCAGATTATCGGCAACACTCTTCTTAAATTCATCCTTGTCAAACTTTACTCCCATATTGTCTCCTTTTTCACAAGTAAATATTTACGAAAGCTTTTCAACTCCCATTGTAACACTTTCGCCGTTAATATTCCACTCTTTTGTGAATCCTTTAACAGAGTCATAACCCACCTCATCAGCAAGTACTTCTGACTTGATGAGTTCTTCATTCTTTCTTACGATTTCCTCAAGCTTATCGTTGCCCTCAAGATATACTGCAATCTTATCCATTACCTCGAATCCGGCTTCCTTACGCATCTGCTGAACCTTGCTTATTATCTCACGTACAAATCCTTCTTCAACAAGCTCAGGTGTAAGTGTTGTCTCAAGTACTACGGTTATCTGTGCGTAGCTGTCTGCAACATATCCTTCAGTCTGGGCCATATCAATAAGCAGGTCATCCTTCTCAAGGTCTATCTCCTGTCCTGCAACATTAAGCTTAAGATATCCGAGATTATTAAGCTGCTCCATTGCTGCGTTACCATCAAGCTCAGCAAGTGCCTTTCTTATATCATTAAGAATCTTGCCATACTTTGGTCCGAGTGTCTTGAGCTGTGGCTTAAATGTATATGAAGTATATGCACGGACATCATCCTTGAATTCCACATTCTTAACATTAAGCTCATCCTTAATGATATCAACGTAGAACCCGCCAAGTGTCCAAGGTGCCTTGATAAACATGTTGCCGATTGGCTGACGGTTCTTGATATTGGCTGCATTACGGCATGCACGTCCGATAACAACAACATTCATAACGTCTTCCATATCATCCTCAAGTTCCTTGTTAATCCATGCCTCATTGGCAACCGGGAAGTCACACAGATGAATGCTCTCCGGAGCTGTCTTGTCTATGCTTCTTACAAGGTTCTGGTAGATATCCTCTGTCATGAACGGAATCATAGGAGCTGCACACTTTGCGAGCGTTACAAGGCATGTGTAAAGTGTCATGTAAGCATTTATCTTATCCTGCTCCATTCCCTTAGCCCAGAATCTCTCACGGCTTCTTCTTACATACCAGTTAGAAAGCTCATCAACAAAATCTTCAAGTGCTCTTGCCGTCTCTGTAATCTTATAATCGTTAAGGTTATTATCTACAGTCTTGATAAGAGTATTAAGCTTTGACAGAATCCACTTATCCATTACAGGAAGCTTATCGTACTCAAGCTTATACTGTGTTGCGTCAAAATTATCTATATTGGCATACAGCACGAAGAATGCATATGTGTTCCAGATAGTTCCCATAAACTTACGCTGGCCTTCTGTTACTGCCTTGTCATGGAATCTGTTAGGAAGCCATGGTGCGCTGTTCTCATAGAAATACCATCTGATTGCATCTGCGCCATGCTTCTGGAGTGCATCAAACGGATCCACAGCGTTACCCTTTGACTTACTCATCTTCTGTCCGTCTGCATCCTGTACATGTCCGAGAACGATAACATTCTCATAAGGTGCCTTATTAAACAGAAGTGTTGAGATTGCAAGAAGTGAATAGAACCATCCTCTTGTCTGGTCAACCGCCTCTGATATGAACTTGGCAGGGAACTGCTGCTCAAACAGGTCTTTATTCTCAAATGGATAATGATGCTGTGCAAATGGCATTGAACCCGAGTCAAACCAGCAGTCAATAACCTCAGGGACTCTGTGCATCTGCCTGCCACACTTAGGGCACTTGATTGTCACTGCATCAATATATGGTCTGTGAAGCTCTATATCATCAGGACAGTTATCTGACATCTCCTTAAGCTCTGCTATGCTTCCGATGCTGTGCTGGCATCCGCATTCACACTCCCATACATTAAGAGGAGTTCCCCAATAACGGTTACGGCTGATGCCCCAGTCCTGAACGTTCTCAAGCCATGCGCCAAAACGTCCCTTACCGATGCTCTCAGGTATCCAGTTAATTGTGTTATTATTTCTGATAAGGTCATCCTTAACAGCTGTCATCTTAATGAACCATGATTCTCTTGCGTAGTAGATAAGCGGAGTATCACATCTCCAGCAGAATGGGTAATCATGCTCAAACTTAGGTGCGTCAAAGAGCTTGCCTTCCTTATCAAGGTCTGCAAGTACCATTGGGTCTGCCTTCTTAACAAATACACCTGCATATGGAGTCTCTGCTGTAAGCTCGCCCTTACCATCTACAAACTGTACAAACGGAAGGTCATACTTCTTGCCTACCTTAGAGTCATCCTCACCGAATGCAGGAGCGATATGAACGATACCTGTACCATCTGTCATGGTTACATATGAGTCACATGTAACATAATGTCCCTTCTTATTCTGCTTTGCTGCTGCCTCTCCTGCACATGCGTACAGCGGTTCATATTCCTTATACTCAAGATCCTTGCCCTTGTATGTCTCGAGCACTTCGTATGCCTTAACGCCTTCCTCTTCATTGGCAAGTCCGCCAAGCACCTTATCAAGAAGCGCCTCAGCCATATAATATGTGTAACCGTCTGCTGCCTTAACCTTGCAATATGTCTCATCCGGATTCACACAAAGTGCCACGTTAGACGGAAGTGTCCATGGCGTTGTTGTCCATGCAAGAAAATATGCATCTTCTCCCACGACCTTAAAACGCACAATTGCTGAGCGTTCCTTAACACTCTTATATCCCTGTGCAACCTCGTGGCTTGAAAGAGGTGTACCACAACGAGGGCAGTAAGGAACAATCTTATATCCCTTATAGAGGAGTCCCTTATTCCAGATTTCCTTAAGTGCCCACCACTCAGACTCAATAAAGTTATTATCGTATGTTACATAAGGATTATCCATATCAGCCCAGAATCCGACCGTATTGGAGAAATCTTCCCACATTCCTTTATATTTCCATACGCTTTCCTTACAGTGCTTGATAAATGGCTCAAGTCCGTACTCTTCAATCTGCTCCTTGCCGTCAAGACCGAGCATCTTCTCTACTTCAAGCTCAACAGGCAGTCCGTGTGTATCCCATCCTGCCTTTCTTGGAACCATATATCCCTTCATTGTTCTGTATCTTGGAATCATATCCTTGATAACACGTGTAAGTACGTGTCCGATATGAGGCTTACCGTTAGCTGTAGGAGGTCCGTCATAGAATGTATATGTCTCTCCTTTTTTGCGGTTATCAATACTCTTCTGGAAAATGTTGTTGTCTCTCCAGAACTTCTCTGTCTTCTTTTCTCTCTCGACAAAATTCAGGTCAGGTGTAACTTTCTCGTAAACCATTGTCTTACTTTCCTTTCTTTTCTTATAATAACAAAAAGCCTCCGCCGTAATGGGCGAAGGCCAATAATGCATTCCTTGAAAATTCCTATTACGACATACCAGCATATGCGTCCCTGTTAACGGTAGGAGCCCCGTCGGAATCTACTCCTGCCATGCACTCATGTATATCCTGCACAGCTGTTTCGGACCGATGCTTGGAAGTGATGTTCTGATAGATTCTACTCGTACCGGTTCCCAGCATCCCGGCTCTCTGTAACTTTTGAATAAATCATACTGTCTTCGTCATTGCATTTATGCTCATTGTATAAAAATGTCCGTTGAATGTCAAGAGGTTCTTTGCGTCTGATTCACGTCTGACTCTCCCTCTGACGCTCCCTCAGTGCATACAGATCCGCAATAAGCTCCGTACACGACTGATACCTGTGATTCCTGTCGTGACGTACACATTTTTCTATAATACGTTTTATATCCTCAGGAATAAGCACAGCCTCTTTTTCATTACCGCTTATATCCATACTGTACGGAAGACCGGCGGGCCTTACCCCTGTAATCATGTGGTACATAACCGCCCCGATACCATATATGTCGGTTCTTACGTCAGTCTGCCCCTTACCGCCGAACTGTTCCGGTGCCGCATATCCTGCCGTGCCTATATATATCCTGTCCTTTGACGCCCTGCTGTTGTATTTCTTCGCGGCACCAAAATCTACAAGATTTATTGTATTGTCATCTCCGAGAATTATATTGGAAGGTTTCACATCCCTGTATATAATCTCAGGTATTCTCGAATGCAGATATCCAATAACCTGTACAAGCTGAATCATCCACCACACAACATCTTCTGCTCTCTGCGGTCCTTTGCTTTGGGCGATGTCAAGCAGGGTTCTTCCCGGCTTATAATCCATTATCATGTATGTATAACCATTTTCCTCTACGACATCCCATATTGACGGTATTCTCGGATGATTAAGTTCCCTAAGCAGACGGGCCTCCCGGCTTATATCATCTCCCGACTGCTTGACTGCACATATCCTGCCGCCTTTTATGTCATGTGCCTTGTATATTACGCTAGTTCCTCCTCTTCCGATAACATTATCAATCCTGTACCTTTTATCAATAAGACTATCCTTCTTCATGAGTCTCACCCTCTCATATCAAAAAAATGTTTAAAGTTTTAAATTTATAGTGTAAATTTTATTTTTGTTTGGTATAATCAAGATATGTTATAAACAGATTAAATTATATTTGTCTGTTATACACAATACAATATGTTTTTCATAAGGAGGCACATTTTGGCTAACAGGATCCGCGAATTACGTCAGGAAAAGAAAATCACACAGCTTCAACTGAGTTCTCAGCTTGAGGTAACACAGGAAACAATCAGTGCATATGAGAACAATGTGCATATGCCAAGCCTTGCAGCATTAATGAAGATGTCTAAGATTTTCAATGCAAGCATGGATTATATCATGGGACAGTCCAATGTAAGGAACATCCCTAAGGAAGAAGAACCATCAGCTGCTGACATCGTTCAGCGCAACTCTTTAATGACATGTTACCAGAAGTTAGGTGCTATGAACAGAGCACGTCTCTTATCATACGCTCAGGGACTTGTCGATGCGGAAAGAAGAATACAGTAATTACAACCACTAAACCCCACAGTATTGCAGCCTGTCTGCATCAATACCGTGGGGTTCTTTTTTACTTACATATATACATGCATCCCTGCATCATATTATCGCTTGATATCATGTTCATCTCTCATGATTGCTTCAATCTGGTCACGTGTTGTGATGTTGGTATCACCATGAATTGAATGCTTCATTACGGAAGATGCCACTGCAAAATCAACAGTATCCTGACAGTTCATGCCCTCCATCATTGCGTATATAAGACCTGATGAGAATGCATCTCCACCGCCGACACGGTCAATAATATCAAAGTTGATAAGCTTACTCTCATAAGTCTGTCCGTCTGTATAGTAGAATGCCTTAAGTGAATTATTGCTTCCCGAATGTGCATATCTTACAGTTCTTGCAATGGCCTTAAGATTGTATGTCTTGGCAAGTGCTCTGAACACTCTGTCCTGATCTTCAAATGAAGGCTGCATCGACAGACCATCCTTAACATCCGTAACACCATCTTCATTATAGCAGTGAATAGGCTCTATTCCTATAAGCACGTCAACATATGGCATATATGTGCTGAGTACGTCTCTTGCTGTCTCAAAGCTCCAGAGATTAGCTCTGAAGTTAGGGTCAAAGCTTACAGTAAGCCCAAGCTTATGTGCTGACTTAAGTGCTGCATCAACAAGCCTTCTGCAGTTATATGAAAGTGCAGGAGTGATACCGCTTATGTGAAGCCAGTCATATTCTCTCATTATCTCATCAAAATCTATTGATGAATAATCATATTCTGCAAATGCTGAATGTTCTCTGTCATATATTACCTGCGAACGTCTTGCTGCAACGCCTTCCTCCAGATAATATATTCCCATTCTGCCTTCTGATTTGATTATCTGTCTTGTATGTACATCATTGGCTTTAAGATAGCTTATTGTAGACTTACCAAGATCTGTATTAGGAAGTACCGTAAACAATGTTGAATCCACTCCAAGACATGCAAGTGAAACTGCAACATTAGCCTCAGCGCCTCCGTAATTAACGATAAAATCGTGTGTAGACACTATCTTATCATAGTTTGGTGGAGAAAGTCTCATCATAATCTCGCCAATAGTAATAAACTTCATGTTAATCTCCATTCCGGGAATCTGCTCCCAATAATAGTCCTGTTTTTTATGTTAGCATATATTTTTCTAAAAAACAATGTTGTTGTCTTCTGTTTTCACTATTTTTTGCAATTATATGTTATCTTATGTATAATGTTGGAGAAAATTAATCAGGATGCTCTGAGTACCCACAAGAATGAATGGAGATTATTATGATACAGGATATTGAGCCACACATTTATAAAAACGAATACCGCCCGGTGCCTCCAGGCAAAGATGCACTAATCCTTGCATACAAGGGACGTAAGATTCTTCTTAAAGATGATCCGGAGGGTGTGCCAAGGATATTATATCCTACGTTCAGCGAGCTTGAGGCGTATGTTCCGGACATATACAGCACTTATACCTACCTTTTCACAATAGACAGCTGCCATTATTATCTGGTTCCCGAATTCGACGAGACACTGCTTCCTGACTATTCATACGAAGAGATATCGAGGCTGCGGACAGCACTCCCAATGTATCGTGCATTTGCAGGCGTGACAGGAATGCAGCTTAACAACTGGTACAGCAGCAGGCGTTTCTGCGGCCACTGCGGGCAGCATCTTGTCCACAGTGACAAAGAACGTATGATGTACTGTCCCGAATGCGGATGTATTGAGTACCCTAAGATATGTCCTGCCGTAATTGTCGGCGTAATCAACAAAGACCGGCTCCTTGTCTCCAAGTATGCCGGCCGCAGCTACAAAAATTATGCCCTGATTGCAGGTTTTAATGAAATAGGCGAACCAATCGAGGATACCGTAAGGCGCGAAGTCATGGAAGAAGTCGGACTTAAGGTAAAGAATATCCGATTCTACAAAAGCCAGCCATGGTCTTTTTCTGACACTCTGCTTATGGGCTTCTTCTGCGAGCTTGACGGCAGCGAAGACATCACGCTTGACGAGACGGAACTTTCAATGGCAGCATGGCTTACAAGGGATGAACTTCCCGGTGAGGCCGATATAAGCTTAACCAGAGAGATGATGCAGCAGTTCAAGAGTGGTGCTATCCACGTATAAATCTGTATTTTTTGAGACGAACAAGATTATAATAGTCTATCCGTCCGTGCCTGTCATATGCTGACTGGCGCGGACCTGCATTATAGAAAATGTTCAGCCTGTGCATTGCTTTTTCCTCATCATTATGCATATAAGGAATGAATACTACTATCGCTCTGCTCTGAAGTTTCATATTATCCGCAAGAATGTCCCCGACAATATAGCTCATCTTTACAGTATTTTCATTGGAGTAGAACACTCTCTTCTTTAGCCGTTTATCCCAGTTATAGTAATACAGAGGGTCATTGCCTGCAATCTGGCTGCCACCGTAATCATTGAACAGAATTATATCCTGCGTGCCGTCATAATCCGAATCCGCAAGCAGCTTATCCATAACCCTGTCAATCCACAGATATTGCGTGTTATATATAAGATAGTCTCCATAATATCTGTCACCATCTTCTATCCCCACATACACCATCTTTCCACTTCCCGTATCAACCCCGCCGAATGCCGCGACTGTCAGGGGATCGACCGTATAGAAACACTGTGCAATAAGCATAACCGCAATTCCGGCAGACGGAATATACATTGCAGCATTTGAAATCATCATATCCAGACATGCCAGTCCAAGCACATACAGCATTATATCTCCGACAACATTGTATCTTGCCATTGCCGCCGTTATGTACAGACATGAGAATGCAGTAAATGCCGCAAGGATTCCAAACACACCACACAGCTTAAGCATGTCACCTTTGTTCCCGGTCTCAGCATCTTTATTGGCATGGCTGTCCTTATAGGCGTTACTGTTTTTGCGTATAATCATAACTGCCGCATAGATTATTCCTGCAGTAATCAGCGCCGCCAGTATCCAGTTAAAGTTAAGTATAAACTGCTGCTTTAACTTAGTTATAATATGTGCCTCATTAATTCCAAGGCAGTTAAAGCCATTGTTATCCCATCTGATTCCCGTACCCGATTCCGTAGTCTGCGACCAGTTGGTAAGTCCTCCTATCGCCTTAGTGTAGAACCGGTAGCTTATAACTGCTGCCAGCATGAAGTACAGCTTCATATCCTTAAAAATACTTACAATCCCTCTACAGCCGGGATTCCTTAACAGGTGGTCGGTAAATATTCCCATGGTAAGCCCTGCAACTATTACAAGCCCTGTCTCCTTAGTATATATGCAAAGAAGGCATGCAAAACCGGTTATAACCGGGAGTTCATATACATATCCATATAGTGCAATTACCGCAAATACGGCAAGTGCATAATCCGGATTAAAATATCCAAAAGTTCCGTAAAACAGTGGTGCAAATGATATTATAAATGCATAAACCGCCGCTCTTGCCGGTGTTGAATTGCAAAAAACATGCATTATTATTCTGTACAGACACCAGACAGCAATAACCGTAAGCACCATATTTACAATAAGGACACCCTTAATCTGCTGTGGAAATGCAAGTTCCCCTATCATGTAAACCATGCTGAATGCAAGTGTCGGATGACCGCACAGTGTAAAATTATTTAAGAAATCACTGAAAGACGAATATGAGAAATACTTTATTCCTTTTATAAATCTTGCATAATATTCCCCTGCATCCCATCTCTGGAGTGTATCCATGAATATCAGGCGTGAGAGTATAACTATTATAAGCACCGCTCCTATCCAGATATTGCGGCGGATAAAGCCACATATATCTTTTATTGTCAGCGTTGAAACAGAGTCTGCCGCCCTCAGGAGACAATTTATTATAAAAAGCAGTGGAATATAAATGAGCCAGAACAGCCCCTGAAAAACCGCATCATCATTTCTTATGTGTGATGCATTGTTATACATTGAAGAAAATGCAAAAGCAGCCGGCAGAATACAGACAAAAGCTATCTCTGCAAGTCTCTTAAGTGATATGAAATTGGAAAGCTCACTGACAATAACCAGACAGGCCGCTCCCGCTATTATGTAGTAGACAATATCAACAGGCATAAAATCATAAGCCACGGCATTCGATGTGAACACCGCGGCAGATACAAACACACATATTCCTGTTAAATACTGACGAATTCTAAGCCCTATGCCCATATAATTTCCCCAATTACTGCTGTTGTCTTGGCTGGTATGTCGGTACTACTTCCTTAATTATAGAACGGATATCCTCCGTCTCATCATATGCACTCTTCTCAAGACGTGCAAGATTATGTGCGAAATTCTCTTTGTCAAAATCAATCGGCTTGCCAATGTGGATAAGCTTGTTAGCCGTCTCCTGAAGTCCTTCTTCATCCATAAGAAGTTCCTCATAAAGCTTCTCACCCGGACGAAGTCCCGTATAAACGATGTTCATGTCAACTCCAAGTGTATATCCCGAAAGTCTTATGAGATTCTTGGCAAGATCATCAATCTTGACCGGCTCTCCCATATCGAGGACAAATATCTCTCCGCCCCTGGCATAAGCTCCGGCCTGAAGTACAAGTGATACTGCTTCGGGAATCGTCATAAAATATCTTATGATATTAGGATCAGTTACCGTTACCGGACCGCCTGCCTCAATCTGCTTCTTGAAGAGCGGAATAACACTTCCGTTACTTCCAAGTACATTGCCGAATCTTACTGCAACATAATCCGTATCAGACTTCTCATTAAATGACTGCACAATCATCTCACATATTCTCTTCGTTGCGCCCATTACATTAGTAGGATTAACTGCCTTATCCGTAGAGATAAGAACGAACTTTTCTGCCCCATACTTGTCTGCCATTCTTGCAACATTGTATGTTCCGATAACATTATTCTTAACGGCTTCGTTAGGACTTACTTCCATAAGCGGAACATGCTTATGCGCTGCCGCATGATATATAATATCCGGATGGTACTTCTTGAATATATCCTCAAGTCTTCCAACATTACGGACTGAGCCTATAAGAGTCTCAACATTGGCATCGGCATGATTGATACACAGCTCCTGCTGTATGTCATATGCATTATTCTCATATATATCAAATATAATAAGCTTGCGCGGCTTATGTGAGACAAGCTGTCTGCAAAGCTCACTTCCGATAGAACCGCCGCCGCCTGTAACAAGCACAACCTTGTCCTTAACATAGCCCATTATTGACTCAATGTCTACCTCGACAGGATTACGTCCGAGAAGGTCAAGAACATCAACACGCCTGATATCCTTAATATTAATCTCTCCGTCTACCATCTGATATACACCCGGCAGAATCTTAAGTTCGCAGTCTGTCTCCTTACAGATACTCAGGATATCCCTGCGGTTCTCCGGAGAGGCTGACGGAATTGCAAATATAATCTCGTCGACGTCATACTGCTTTGCCATCTCCTTGATATCATCACGCGTTCCGACAACCTTTATTCCGTGTATATACTTACCGACCTTATTGGGATTATCGTCAATCACGCATACAACGCGGCTGTTGGCAAGATAATGGCTTATTGAAATCTCTCGTATAAGCACGTTGGTAGCGTTACCCGCACCTATAATCATAATTCTTATGTCATCATCCGTTGTACGGTATCTGTTAAGACCGGTACGGATGAACCTGTACATAAAACGGCTGGCACTTACCGACACAACCAGGAAAACCCATGTCATAAAATATGTGCTTCTCGGGAGGCCAAGCTCCAGCATCATTGTCACACACACATGTATGACTTCCGTAATCGTACATGCTTCAACAATCTTATAAAGCTCAGTGATACTTGCATATTCCCATAAACTGTGATAGATTCTGCAGAACCAGAACACCACAAGGGCAATGAGCGTAAATGGTATCATGAACTGCTCATATTTGTAAATGTATTCTTCCGGTATACTTGATATCGTAACATTAAATCGCATCAGAAGCGCGAGTAATACCGACATATTGATAAGGACTATATCCATCGCTATCAGGCATACACGCCTTACGAATAACTGTATCATATCCTTCTTAGTCTGATTCATCACATTCCATCCTTATTATCCGGCGGTCTGTCTCACGCAATCCTGTTCACAATGCCGCCATATCGTATCCGCGTTATTATACCATATATGCATATTATATGCTATTGTTTTTTGTACTGTCTCACAAATGCCGGAAGCTGTACAAACCCTGCCAGTGTCCCTAATCCATAGCTTACATGAAGCAGAAAAAACAGTACCGGCAGCAGTATATCCGGCAGGCTTCTCTGCTCAGGCTTTGCCGTCACAACCGCAAGCACCGCCATCGCAACCGCAAGCAGCCAGTAGGCTCCCCACATAATAGCTGTAATAACTGTTACTCCCATTGCAGCTGCAGATAAAGGTTCAATGCACTGTGTAAGTGTACGTGCAATTCCCAGAACAATTATAGCCATAACAAATGCAAACGGGACATAATGATAAAGAGACAGACATTCCGGGCACACGCCTGTTGTAAGAGCTATCCAGTACCCATTGGAGTATTTCTGCTTAAGCATCTTGGGAAGACTGCTCCTTATGTGCTGATATGAGATTATATCAGGATCAAAGCACAGCCTGAATCCCGCTTTACGCATGCGGTAATGAATCTCATTATCCTCTGTTCTTCCAAGCTTCTCGTTAAATCCGCCTATCTTATCAAACACCCTGCGCCTGTATGCAGCGTGAAACATTGACTTTACATAAGCCGGTCCCGGGTTACGCCTGTAAGGTGCTATGCTGCTGCCAAACATCGAGCTTTCCGCCATAAGCAGGGTTCTGTTCCATGGCGTGTCATCATCTATGACATTAGGTCTCTCACCGCCGACAATATCTTCGCCGCGTTCGAGCGCATTTACATTCTTAGTCACAAAATCCTTCGGAATCCTTGCATGCGCATCTACCTTAAGTATCGCTTCGCCACTGTATATGCGCAGTGCTTCATTCCATCCGCACGGCAGTGTCCTCTTGGGATTGTCTATAACCTTAACAGCTGCAAAATCCTTATTGCAGGCAGCAAATTCCTGCATAATCTTTTTGGTTGAATCGGTCGAGGCGCTGTCAACGAGCACAACCTCTATAGACGAATGTTCATAGTCCTGTCCGCTTATATCCGCCAGAATAAGCGGCAGTGTCTTTTCCTCGTTATATGCAATAACACACACTGTCAAAAACATAATATTAATCCCCATTCTGCAGGCACAATGTGCCTTATCACACTAATCTGCATTCCGCAGGCATAAAGTACCGGAGGAATCACAAGCCAACTGTCAGATTTACATACTTACATAAATACAGCTGCGACTGTCTCAAACATTGTAGCAAGCTCACTGATACAGCTGAAACCTTTTATACTCTCGAGGTTATACGCCATCTTTCCAGGAAGAACTTCCTGTGTGTATACCTTATCAACGTCATCTGCCCCATCTAGGAGCTCGTCCTCATCCTTATATCTGATACTTGCTCTCGAAGTAATTCCGGCAGGAAGAAGCAGTGTGGCATTCATCTCGTCCGTATATGCTTCCACATACTTACGCACCTCAGGTCTTGTCCCCACAAATGTCATATCTCCGGTCAGCACGTTAATAAGCTGCGGCAGTTCATCAAGCCTTATCTTGCGCAGCAGCTGCCCCATTCTTGTTATACGGCTGTCATTGCCAACCGTTACAAGTGAGCCCTTACGGTCTGCTCCATCAACCATCGTGCGGAACTTAAATATCCTGAATGTTCTTCCATACTGCGTAACCCTCTCCTGGCGGAAGAATACAGGACCATGCGAGTCTGCCTTTATCAGAAGTGCTATTATCAGCATAAAAGGACTCATAATGATAAGTAACACAAACGAAGCGGCAATATCAAAAAGCCGCTTCACAATAAGGCTTATCTTTTTATGTGACAATATATCATAATATTCCCGGACACTCTCCGTCTGCATAAATGCCGGAAGCATGTCCCACTTTTTCAAAAGCATATACGTCCTCTCTTAATCTGTATTATCCACGTACAACACTGTTGAATGCAGCTATAACATATTCAACCTCTTCGTCCGTAAGACATGTATGAAGAGGAAGTGTTATCTCGTTGGCATACCGCTCATACGCATTAGGGTAATCTTCAATCTTAAATCCAAGATTCTTATATGCTGTATGCATAGGAAGCGGCTTATAATGAACATTAGTTGCGACACCGAGCTGTGCCATTTTTTTAATGGCTTCATTGCGGTACTCCGGAGTCTGTCCGACAAGGTTAACAAGGTAAAGATGACCGCTTGATACATATTCATCCCCCGTACCATCGTCAACACTGTCAAGAAGTATTGATGATGCACTTCCAAGCTGCTCATCCTGATCCGAGTAGTGCTTGAGAACCTTTACATTACAGTCTGCAAGTCCCTTTGTATATTCGTTTATGATATGCTTTCTTCTGGCAAGCATTCCAGGGTAGCGCTTCATCTGAGCGAGGCCGATTGCAGCCATTATATCAGTCATATTGCATTTGTAGTATGGAGCAACTATATCATATTCCCATGCCCCCAGCTGTGTCTTGGCAAGTGCATCCTTGGACTGTCCGTGAAGTGACAGAAGCATGAACTGCTTATAGATATCTGCATCATCAATGCCGTCTATATGCCTCCATGTAATTGCACCTCCTTCACCTGTAGTAAAGTTCTTTACTGCATGGAATGAATATGCTGTAAAATCTGCACACTCACCGCTCATAAATCCTTTGCGTGAAGCCCCAAAGCCATGAGCTGAATCTGTTATAATAAGTATCCTTCCGACTGCGCTTTGCAAATCACCTGATGGTCTGAATAACGACTTCTTAGCCTCTGCAATAGTTCTCAGCCTGTCATAATCAACCATAACTCCGGCTATGTCGACCGGAATAATTGCCTTGGTATTTTCCGTAACCGCTGCTTCCACAGCATCATAATCAATGTGAAATGAATCCTTTGCAATATCTACGAGAACAAGCTTTGCACCCACATGACATACTACACTTGCCGAAGCTGTGTATGTATATGCAGGAACGATAACCTCGTCACCTTCACCTATGCCACATACACGAAGTGCGCACTCAAGTGCCGCTGTTTCTGAATTAAGGCATGCACACCCTGCCGAATGCACATATGCGGCAATCTCCTTTTCAAGCTGTTTGGTCTTAGGACCTGTCGTAATCCATCCTGAACGCATTACTTCCGCGACTGCCTGAATCTCCTCCTCTGTTATATCAGGAGGTGAAAATCTTATATCCATTGTCTTTTCCATGAGTGTTATCCTTTCTGCTTCATATAGCCTTAATCCACTGCGACCGAACTTACCGGCTGGCTGTCCGGAAGCGCCGGAAATTCATAGCTTACATCGCCGGTTGAATTCGCAATCTCAACCGAATAACTCTTAGTCTGCTTACCAACCATCGTAAATGTCATTACCATTGTCCCGGCTTTTTTATCAACTGTTACCGGAGCAATTCCGACGTAATAATTATTCACATATACCGCTGCCCCCTGCGGTCCTTTTATTGAGACATAGTAGCCTTCCGTAAGGTTTTTGACCGTACCGTTAACTATGGCGTTACCTGATGTTGAAGCCGCTGTACTTCTGTTATTGTTTCCCGCAGAAGTCTGTGATGGCTTAGTTGTGGACTTCCCCGGCTGGCTTGACTTTGATATTGTCATATCTATAATTTTTTTCTCATAGCTTTGAGTCACGTAAAATACTTCTTCATATGCCATGTAATTATTAGAGCGCAGGACAACTGTATGCCTGCCATACTCAAGTGATACAGGCTGCTCATACGACACCTGTGTTCCGTCTATATACATGACTGCGCCCGCCGGAGTTACCGAGAACTCAACAAGACCATTCTGTGCTGCCCGGGTTCTGTATTCGCTGAAATCAAGTGTAACATCGGTATCCTTTTCAATCCTGACAGTTTTGCCTGCTGACATGCTTCTGTTGGTGTTCTGTATCTGAACCTTATATTCACCCTCGGGCACAGTAAGCAGCATATCTTTTTCAACAACACATACCATCTGTGTTCCTATATCAACATAGCCTCCAAGGAAATCATCAACTCCTGTAAGCTTAAGGTATCCATGCCCCTTATCAACACTGACAGAATAGACCGTACTGTCAATTCCGCATACTGTAACGGCATCCTGCTTCATTATCTCTGAAAGCTGTATTCTCTCACTTCCGGACATGACCACGGCTGACCTTGCATACTTATACGTTCTGGAACTTATTACTGCCGTTCTCTCTCTCTCATCAGCAGAGAAACCTGTAATCTGTGATATTTTCCATGCCTTATCCGATTCATGTATGCTCTTTGCCCATCCGTCGCGGTTGCATGTAACATCATATATTGTTCCCAGACTAAGTCTTGCCGTAGTTATAACTGAATCATACCTGCTCTTTATATCAGTTCCTCCCGAATATGATACCTCATATTCATTACCGCTCTGAACGTCCATATAATGCATCTTCTGCGATGTACCATCAATATACGTAAGCACACCCGTAATACTTATCTCATCCGGATTAGCTGCCGCCTCGCCGGACTCAGACGCCTTACTTGCGATCGGAAGTATATCTCCGCCTTTTATTATATTGGAAGAACTTTTCCCTGACGAACACGCAATAAGCGAAAAAGACATGACAACCGCGAGTATAATTGCTCCCGCCATCCTGCATGCCTCTTTGCTTCTATTAATAAACTTTCCCATATATTCTTTAATTATGTATACTGGTTTCATGTTTTTACAGACTTTCTCCTTTGGTACATTTTATCATAACGCGTATTTTAATGCAATGTCTCTATAAATGCCCTGCGTGCATCATTCTGCGCAAGTACTCCTTCCAGCTTCTCTATGCTCTTGCGCGGAATCCAGCTCTTATTGGAATTATTATAAAAATTAATCACCTTCCAGAACTTTTCCGGATACAGAAAATTAATTCTCAAGAGTTTCATGTCATCATCACTTACCGGTCTGACCTCCGAATATGCTTCTATTACCGAATGGCCTGCGCGCGCATCCCACCCATTCTTTTCAAGCAGTTTACGCATAAACTGATACAGATCATTAATCTGACAGTCAACACAGCAATGCTCAAAGCCAGTAACCGCACACCCTCTGTCAGTAAATAACACATTATGATAATTATAGCTGCCGTGGCACATTTCATACGATGTACGTGCTTTTTCAATCCTGCTGCCATAGTCCATCTCCTCCAGCTCCTGTGCCGCTATGAGCGCCTCCTCATGAAATGTCATGAGTGACCTGCGCATAAGCATCTCAAACTCATTTTTATTCTTCTTGCCCTTAAGATAGTTGCCCACCATCCGCATTTCTTTCGTATGCTTATCAAATTTCATACGCATGTCAGTGGCATTATTATATTTGAGCTCATGTTCACATTTATCCATATTCATCATATGACCATGCAGCACCGCAAGCGTACCGGCAGCCATTGCAACATGTGTCTCATTCCGGATATCACACTCCTGTGCATCAAACCAGTCTTTCAGTATATATTTTCTCCCCTGTGCATCCTGAGAGAACAGTGTCCCTTCAGCCGTCATTACATAGGTGTCAATATATTCAAAGCCGGTTCTTTTAATACCCGCTGTTATCATGTTTTCGCGTTCATAATAGCTGTCACTTCTGGTACACTCATACAAAAGCTTATATCCATCATCCGTAAGTACCGCAATTCCGCCTCTGGTTCTTACACTTTTTCTTACCTCAAGCCCGTATTGACCAATCACACTTAATGCTTTTTCATTCATATACAGCACATCTCTCCCTTTGCGTATCTTCTCTATAGATATGAATTTTTATATAAAAATATTCTTGACAAATGTATTATTTATGTTAGACTAAATACAGATTTTAATTGAATATTTATAAATCCTTTGAGCAAAAGCAAGTAACATTTATCAAGGCGTCACAGAGAGTCCGGCATTGGTGGAAGCAGGACACGTACAGTAGGTGCGAATGGGTTTGTGAGGAGCAGGGTGAACATTATGAAGTAGCCCCCGCCGCGGTTCCTGCGTAAGTGGAGAGAGTATTAATGCGATTAGCTGCGTACTTGTTTTACATGGATTTAGTGTATGCGGCATTGTCATTTTATATTTTGACGATGTCTTTTTTATTACATAACATTCCGTATACCATTACAACATTACGTCAGGCCGGCACACGATACTTACTGAGGCTGTTGCATAACAGCGAATAAGGGTGGCACCACGTAAGTCACATAACGAACTTTCGTCCCTTGAGACTGCATAATTATTAGCAGTTTCAAGGGATTTTTTTGTACCCCGGATTATTAAGAATTATTACAGAATCTGAAAGGAGAATTGCACATGTTATTTCCAACGCTTGAGAATGCCGCTGAATTATTAAAGAAATACAAGACCGTTCCGGTATTCTATGAACTTCTCACAGACAGCCTTACTCCGGTAAGAATGTTTGCAACCCTTAAGGAGAACTATGATAACTGCTTTATTCTTGAGTCGGTTGATAACTCAAACCAATGGGGCCGCTATTCTTTCATCGGACTTAATCCAAAGGCTGAGATAAGAATACATGACCGTAAAGCCTCCATAATCAGCAGGGACGGTTCGGTAACTGCTGATGATGCCTCCAATCCGTCAGCATTTTTCTCAAAGATAATGGAACAGTACCGCTCGCCGAAATTTGACAATATGCCCAAGCTTACAGGCGGCCTCATCGGTTATTTTGCGTATGACATGGTACGCTACTGCGAGGATTCACTTGTAAATGTACCTGCTGATGACCTTGGAATGGATGATGCCAATATGTTTATCTATGATGAAATCGTTGCCTATGACCACCTTTCATCAAAAGCCGTCATCATTCTTAACCTTACGGCCGAGGATGCAAAGGACAACGGCACTCTTGCTGCAAGATACGATTCGCTTGGGCAGCGTGCTGCAAATCTCGGAAGACTCCTCTGCCGCTATATCCCTGAGGATTCAGCAAAGCGCCGGACCGGCAGCGAATGTACCATAAAGTCCAACTACAGCAAAGAGGAGTTCTGTGGCATGGTTGAGCAATGCCGCCGGCATGTTCTCGGCGGAGATATAAGCCAGGTAGTAATATCACAGAGATTTGAAGTTGATAATCCGCCGGATGCATTTGACGTATACAGAATGCTCCGCTCTACTAACCCTTCGCCTTATCTGTATTATTTTGACCACAAAGATTACTGCATTGCGGGTGCATCTCCTGAGATGCTTGTAAGCGTAACTGACGGAAAGGTTCTCAACCGTCCTATAGCCGGAACTTACCCAAGAGGTGCTGATGATGAACAGGATGCTGAATTTGAAAAAGCACTTCTAAATGACCCAAAAGAACGTGCAGAGCATACAATGCTTGTAGATCTCGGGCGCAACGATGTCGGCCGTGTATGCAGCGCAGGAAGCGTAAAAGTAACGGATTTCATGAGAGTTGAACGGTATTCAAAACTTATGCACCTTGTGTCGGATGTTGAAGGAACTCTACGCGATGGCAAAAATCCTGTAGATGCACTTATGTCAGTCCTCCCTGCCGGTACCCTCTCAGGTGCTCCTAAGGTAAAGGCTATGGACATAATAGACAGCCTTGAAAATGTGAAACGCGGTCTGTACGGAGGCACCGTCGGATACCTTGCCTTCAACGGTGACATTGATACCTGCATAGCTATCCGCACGGTACTCTTCCGCAATGGCAAAGCCTACGTTCAGGCAGGTGCCGGAATAGTGTATGACAGCATACCTGAAAAAGAGTACGAAGAGACCGTGAGGAAAGCGTCGGCAGTGATAAATGCAATAAAGATGGCAGGAGCGGAATGAGATGCCGGGAAAGGAACATATCATGATACTTATTATAGACAATTACGACAGTTTCACTTATAACGTGGCACAGGTTGTTGAAGGCCTGTACCCTCATGTAGAAGTTATCAGAAACGACAGGATTACAATAGAGGAGATTGAAAAGAAGACTCCTGAGGCAATCATCATATCACCGGGTCCTTCTTATCCTTCACAGGCAGGAATCAGCGAAGATGTGATAAGACACTTTGCAGGAAAGCTTCCGATTCTCGGAATATGTCTCGGACATCAGGCTATCGGTGAGGTGTTTGGTGGTAAGATTGTACGCGGTGAGGAGCCTATGCACGGCAAATCATCACAGGTTAAGCTTGACGGCACATGCCCGCTGTTCATGGGACTTCCCGAAAGTATATCTGTTGCAAGATATCATTCCCTCGTCATCAGCAGAGAGAATTTTCCTGAATCACTCACAATTACCGCAGAAGATGAGAATGGTACAATAATGGCAGTACAGCACAGGGAATATCCTATATATGGTGTGCAGTTCCATCCCGAATCGATTCTCTGCGAGATGGGTACCAACATTCTTGCCAACTTCTTAAGCGAATGTGTCGGAATAAAGGTAGAAGCTGAGGTTCCTTCTATTCCTGAGGAGAAACGAACGGCACTGAAAAAATATATTGCTCTTGCTGCAGACGGCAAAAATCTGACAGAGGATGAGGCCTACGCAGCCATGAATATCATTATGGGAGATGCAGCCACAAAAGCACAGACATCTGCATTTCTTATGGCTATGCGGATGAAGGGCGAAACTATTGAAGAGATTACAGGCTTCGCAAAAGGCATGCGCAATAAAGCAAGCATTATCAAAGGCTTCCGCTCTGCCGTTGATATCGTAGGAACCGGCGGCGATATGGCAGGAACATTTAACATATCAACAACCTCATCATTTGTAATAGCTGCGGCAGGAATTCCTGTTGCAAAGCACGGCAACCGCGCCGCTTCAAGCAAATCCGGTGCCGCTGACTGTCTTGACGCACTCGGTGTAAATATTAAGCTTTCACCTGATGATGCAGCCAGATGCCTCGACCGGACCGGCATCGCATTTCTGTTCGCCCAGGTATTTCATGGTGCTATGAGATATGTTGCTCCTGTAAGAAAAGAAATAGGTGCAAGAACGTTTTTCAATATACTCGGACCGCTTACCAATCCGGCACTTGCTGATTACATTGTACTCGGCATATATGACGAAAACCTGATGGAGCTTATGGCTAATGTCCTTATACAGCTCGGAATTAAGGGAGCAATGGTTGTAAACGGCTGTGACGGACTTGATGAGATTACCATGACCGGCAAGACACATGTTGTTGAAGTCCGTGACGGTGCAGCCAGAAGATATGACATTGACCCGCATGATTACGGCTTTGAATACTGCGAGTCTTCAGTTCTTGAGGGCGGTACTCCTGCCGAAAATGCACATATAACGCTCGGAATTCTTGATGGTACAGACCGAGGTGCGCGACGCAATACTGTAATTCTCAATGCAGGCTGCGCAATCTACTGTTCAGGCCATGCAAAGGATATTAAAGAAGGCGTTGCAATTGCCACCGAGATGATTGACAGCGGCAAAGCGCTCGCAAAACTTAATGAAATGAAAGAATTTACTAATAATATATAAGGAGCCGCCTATGTTTTTGGAAGATATTATAAGCAGGCGCAGAGAGCAGCTTGCACGCGAAAAATCTGTCACATCACCGGAACGCATGAGGGAACTTGCACTCACATCTCCACAGCCTTCAGCGCAGACTTCCCATGTATTCAGAAATGCCTTGCTTAAAGACGGACTTTCTGTAATCGCAGAAGTAAAGAAAGCTTCTCCGTCCAAAGGACTGATACAGCCTGACTTTAATCCGGCTGCAATCGCAAAAGCATACGAAGCTGCCGGGGCATCTGCAATATCGTGCCTCACTGAAGAGCATTATTTTCAGGGTTCATCGGAATATCTTGCGGATATCCGTAAAAATGTTTCAATTCCTCTGCTCCGCAAGGATTTTATTATTGACGATTATCAGATATATGAAGCGCGTGTCCTCGGTGCGGATGCAATTCTCCTTATAGCTGCCGTACTTAATGACAATGAGCTTGAGGCTTATTACAGACTTGCCGGCGAGCTTAGGCTTGACGTACTTGCCGAAGCACATGATGAGAAAGAGGTTAAGCGCCTTGTAAATATCGGATTTGATATTATCGGAATAAACAACCGCAACCTTAAGACATTTGAGGTATCCCTTGAAAATACAAAGCGCCTCTCTTCTTTCATTCCTGAGACTACGGTTATGGTATGCGAGAGCGGCATCAAAAATAACGCCGATATGCACTATGCCAAAGCGTCCGGAGCTGATGCGGTTCTAGTCGGTGAAACACTTATGCGCAGCGGACTTGCAGGCATTCCCGAATGCATGCACTCTCTCAGACAAAGCGTATAGGAGGCCGATATTTATGATAAAGCTTTGTGGGATGCAGCGCGCACAGGATATAGAAGCCGCTAACAAAATGCTCCCTGATTATATCGGAATGATTCTTTCAGACGGCTACCGGCGCACAATAACACCGGACACTGCAATAACGCTGCTTGGCATGCTTGACAGACGTATTAAAAGCGTAGGCGTATTCGTGGATGACGATGTCGATTACATTGTTAAATACGTTACGGATATTCAGGATAAATGCTGCCGCCATCCTGACGTAATACAGCTTCACGGTCATGAGGACGCACAATATATCAGTGCTTTACGGGAAGCATTCAGACTAAACGGATTAAATGACATTTCAATATGGAAGGCAGCAAGGGTTCGTAATTCAGATGACATTATCACAGCATTTGCACTTCAGGCTGACTGTCTGGTTCTTGACAGCTATGTTGCCGGAGCTGCGGGAGGCACCGGCGTAAAGGCCGACTGGGAGCTTATCCGCCGGACGGTTGGCAGATGTATTGAAAGCTCTGCCAAAACAGCATTTTTCCTCGCAGGAGGGATTAATTGTGATAATCTTGCAGAAGCACTGAGTGTATCGCCAAATGTCGATCTGTCAGGCGGAATTGAAACTGACGGCTTCAAGGATGCAGATAAAATAGCAGCTGTTATGAGGATTTACAAAACAAACTTGAGATGCGCAAAAGGTGGCGCAGGAATGGAGATTAATATGAATAAAAAAGGAAGATTCGGAGATTTTGGCGGGCAATACGTTCCTGAGACTGTTATGAATGCAGTATCGGAGCTTGAGGAAGCTTATCGCAGATATAAGGATGACCCTGAATTCAACAGGGAACTGCAGGCACTCTACCACGATTATGCCAACCGCCCGTCACTCCTGTATTATGCTGATAAGATGACAAAAGACCTCGGAGGCGCTAAGATATATATTAAGCGTGAGGATCTTAACCATACAGGCGCACACAAGATTAACAACGTACTCGGTCAGATTCTCCTTGCCAAACGAATGGGCAAAAAAAGAATCATCGCTGAGACAGGTGCCGGCCAGCACGGTGTTGCAACCGCTACGGTATGTGCTCTCTTCGGGCTTGAGTGCTGTGTATACATGGGAATTGAAGATACACAGAGGCAGTCACTTAATGTATACAGAATGGAGCTTCTCGGTGCCAAGGTTGTCCCTGTTCACAGTGGAACCGGAACTCTCAAGGATGCAATAAATGAGGCAATGCGCGACTGGTGTACCAATATCGAAACAACCTTTTACTGCATCGGCTCCGTAATGGGGCCTCATCCGTACCCTGAGATGGTCCGTGACTTCCAGAAGGTAATCAGTGCTGAGATTAAGACACAGCTTCAGGAGAAAGAGGGACGTCTTCCTGACTGCGTTGTGGCATGTGTCGGAGGCGGCTCTAATGCAATGGGCGCTTTCTATAATTTTATTCCTGATACTTCTGTCCGTCTTGTCGGTGCAGAAGCTGCCGGACGCGGTGCCGATACTCCTATGAATGCCGCTACCCTCACTAACGGAAGCACGGGAATATTCCATGGCATGAAGTCTATTTTCCTTCAGGATAAATACGGCCAGATTGCCCCGGTATATTCAATATCTGCCGGTCTTGACTATCCGGGAATCGGCCCTGAGCATGCAAATCTGTGGAAGACAGGGCGCGCTGACTACGTTGCGATTACTGATGAGGAGGCTGTATGTGCATTTGAATATCTGTCACGAATGGAAGGAATTATACCGGCAATCGAATCTGCACATGCCGTTGCTGCCGCAATTAAGATTGCTCCGACAATGAGCCCTGACCAGATTATGGTTATAAATCTTTCCGGACGCGGTGACAAGGATGTATACTCTGTTGCCAGATACCGCGGACACGATATAGAGAATTCTTAACCCACTGCAATGCCAGAACGGCGTGCGGGAATAGTGAGATGCCCCATTATGCGGGGCAGGAATGGAGGACTAATATAAATGAATACAAGCAATAAAGATATTAACCGAATTGACAGATGCTTTGCCGAGCTTAAGGCTGCCAATAAAAAGGCGCTCATAACATTTGTGACCGCCGGTGATCCCGATCTTGAAACAACCGAAAAGACCGTGCTTGAGATGTTTGACCGCGGTGCTGACATAATAGAACTCGGTGTTCCGTTCTCAGACCCTATTGCGGAGGGTGTAACTATCCAGAAGGCATCCCTGCGCTCACTCAATAACGGTACTACGCTTGATAAGATTTTTGATACGGTCAAAAATATCAGAACAACGACCGACAAACCTCTTCTTCTCATGATGTATCTTAATACTATATTTGTGTACGGAACAGAGAAATTCTTCTCTTTATGCCGCGAATATGGAGTTGACGGCGTTATCGTCCCTGATATGCCATACGAGGAACGCGATGAGATTCTTCCATACGCTGATAAATATGGCATCCACAATATAAATCTTGTGTCTCCTGCTTCACATGACCGTATCAAGAAGATTGCCGCCGATTCATCAGGCTTTCTCTATTGCGTATCATCTAACGGCGTTACCGGTACACGAAGCGGCTTCAGCACTGATTTTGACGAATTCTTCGGACTAATACGCGACAACGCATCCTGCCCGTATTGTGTCGGCTTCGGCATATCCGGCGCACAGCAGGCACGTGACATGGCATCCTACTGTGATGGCGTAATTGTTGGAAGCGCCATTGTAAATATCATTGCTGAAAACGGAAAAGACTGCGTTAATAAGGTCGGTGACTTTGTTCAGGAGCTGAAGGAGGAAATCTCAGACTCCATATAAATTGTATACTCTATAAAAGCCAAATACTCTGCGTAATGCAATATGTAATTCTCCGGGCAGCAATTTCCCACATTCATTATTATGCCTGCCCGGCTGTTACCTATTGCATTTTTCAAAAATACACACTCTTCTCATTCGCAATAAGTTCACTCATTAATTCTCTGTAATCATCAGCTTTCAATGGTAACTGTACTGATATGTTGTTGTAAGCCGAATAATATGCTGATGCACAGAGCATAAGAGCATTAATACCTTCAGCTCCCTTCGCCGCAAGCAGTGAATCATCATGTCTGACCGATGCCTGCGCAAATTTTTCAAGGAGTGCCGGATATGGTTCGGGCTGCTTCTCAAACTCAATCGTTTCTTCTGTGAATTCCATGTCTTCCCGCGAATTAGCAGCAGCATCTCTTATATACCCGGTTACGTCCTGATGCTTTGTAAGTGTAAGTGTATTATCAATAAGCAGTGCGCGCCCCTTTGTCCCTATGACCTCAAGCCGCTCTTCGCAGCATGCTTCACCTGTTGACAGGATAAATGTTCCGGTCATCCCGTCATCGTACCGCATGATTATTGTTGCCTCATCATCCACTGCAAAATCATTATATTTTCCAAACGGAATTGAGGCATAGAGCTCCCGCGGCATACCGAACAGATACTGCCACATGTCAAGTATATGCTGGCCCTGATTAATCAGTGCGCCACCGCCTTCTCCGCAAAAACTGCTTCTCCACGGACTTGATGAATGATAATGTGCCGTGCGCAGATATCTTGAATTAATGAGGCATACTCTTTTTATAATCCCAATAGCTCCGGAGTCAATAAGTTCCTTGAGCTTTCTGTATTTTGCATATAGTCTTTGATGAAACACTATGCCATATATGCAGTCATTATTAGTTGCCGCATTCTCCATATCTTCTGCTTCGCCTATATCTGCTGCCGCCGGTTTATCGCACAACACATCTTTTTTAAGCCTGAATGCCTCCAGTGCTATATCTCTGTGTGTCTTGTGCGGCGTAGCAATAATAACCGCATCATACAAATCCGGTGAATTAAATAAATCCTGCGTATTTCTGAAAATTGCTGTCTTTTCCCCATCAACATTAATAAGACTTCTGCCCCACTCCATTAATTCATCTTTTCTGATTACAACCGCAGAAAGCTTCATATGCGGAACTTCTCCTGAAGTTATCATTGCAGCATATTTTTTTCCCATGTTGCCAACACCTATAAGTGCAATTCTCAAATCTCTACATTCCATGTTTTAACCTCCTCATAAATCAGCCTTACCCACAGGCTTGTCAGCTTTTGCCATGGCATTAAGCCTTATCATGGCATATGCATCTGCCAGAGCATCTTCTATGCTGTAAGGTGATGGTCCCATCCCTCTGCTGTACAGTGCCGTCTTTTCCATAAGTGCGGCAATTGCAGTCTCATCCTCTGAAAGTCCGCACAATCCATGTGCAGGCTGATACAGAACTTTCCCTTGAAAGGAGATGCTCTCAACTTCCCTGATAACAGCAAAATTAGGGTTAATGTCTCCTCTGTTGACAATCCTTGTTTTTATATCAATATCTGCTTCTGCACCATTATTATTCTCATCAAGATAATACACCTTATCGTCTATTATCTCCCCTCTTGTTCCCTGAATTTTATACGTATTTTTCCTGATTGGTGAACGGTATTGCTCAGAATCAAAATCATACCATGCCACTTTACCATTTTCAAATTCAAATGAAGCCACACATCTTTTCTTGTCTGCAATCCTTCCATCAGTGTATCTTTCATATCTTGTAAGAGTCTCAGTCGTAGGAAATGTATAGTTCTTTGCCGTAAGACTATATTTCATTCCCGGATTTATCCCAAGATATGCACGCATAAGGCTTGCCCCATGATACTCATGAGCAAGTGAAATATTCATGCAGCTGACATCGCCTATTATTCCACTTTTAATAAGTCTGATAACTGCTTTATTATGCGGATACTCACGGTACTGTTCGGCAACCACCTGTTTTTGCACTGCCTTGTTATATTCATACATCCTGAAAAGTGATTCTGTATCAAGTCCTGCCGGTGTCTCTGACAAAACTGTCATCCCTCTGTCCATCCATTCTATAGCCGTATCACATATTGATGCCTTACTTACCGCAATAACCGCAAAGTCCGGTCTCATATTTATACAATCATCTATCGATGTAACTGTATTTATTCCGTATTCCTGCGCAATCTTATCTGCCTTTTCCTGTCTCCTGCAATACATCGCATCAAGGCAAAACAGTTCCGGCATGGCTTTTGCTACACGCACATAATACATCGCTCTCCATCCGGAACCTACAATTATAAAATGATATCTGTCCATATGCATCCTCCGGTAATAAATCTTTCAATTCTCCAATCATGCGTACATTCTGCTGCTCCATATATTAAGCCTGTTTTTCACACTAATTGTCTTTCTCCGTCTTTACATTTACAATGCATATACCTATGCACACAAGTATGAGTGCAACAAGCGCGTTCCAGCCAAGCTCTGCTCCGCCCTCGCCAAGCCACCATGCTGAGAGGATAACTCCGAATACCGGATTGGTAAAGCCAAATATCGCAACCTTTGAAACCGGGTTGTACTTAAGAAGTATTCCCCAGAGTGCGTATGCGACTGCCGATATGCACGCCAGATACAAAAGCATAAGGATGGCGCTAACCGAAACCTGTGTAATTCTTCCGCCCATTACAAGTCCGAGAATAACCATCACTATTCCACCGAATATGAACTGGTAACCGCTGAGCATTACCGGGTTGTCCTTCTTAGAATAGTTCTTCATGAGACATGATGAAAATGCATATGAAAGAGCACATAAGAACAGGCTTCCGTCACCCATAAGACTTAAGTCCATGTCTATCTTCTGTCCATTCATGCTGACAATGATAACGCCTGCGAATCCGATTACGCAGCCTGCCACCTTTTTAAGATTAAGCTTTTCCTGTCTGAATATCAGCGCTGCTACAAGGATTACAAAAAATGTATTGGAACCGTTTATTATCGATGCCTTAACACCACTGTTGTGAGCAAGTCCTATATAGAAGAATATGTACTGAAGTATCGTCTGAAATATCGAAAGCTTAACGATGCTTGGAAGCGAGCTTTTAGTAGGCAGCAATGCACCGCGGTTAAGAATGCTTCCGATAATTATTGTAAGTATTCCGGCAAGAACGAATCTTGTTCCCGCAAATAAAATCTGTGTCCATGTCTCACCTGACGGTATGTTAAAAAGCGCATATCCAAGCTTTATGCACGGTGACGCGCTTCCCCACAGGAATGTACACACAAGTGCAAGTGCGCACACCACCCATGTCTTCTGTAAAATCTGTGTCTTATTAACTGCATTGGTTGTATTTTTCATTATTTCTCCATTCTGCCGGGATAACTCCTTCGGCTTATCATATTATGATGCCAGGGGCAAAAGGTCTAAACCCACATGAGCTCGCTCATAGGTGGGTGAAAGACCTTGGGACCCGCCCCGATATGAGCATAAAAGTGGGATGATAATCCCACGATATGCGAATATTGGGTAGGATTGTGTGAGTGCGAAGCACGGAACAATCCGTAGGCGTCAAAGTCGGGGGCTTTTAACCCCGACATCATATTATCCCAAATATTTTGCACGCAATAGTTGCGGCAATTACTATCGCAAGCACTATGTACTGATACACACGCTCGCCCTTACCTGATGTTATCTCGGCTTCCACCCCGTAATGATGCAGACACCAGCACAAAAGCTCTATGTTCTCCATCATATAATTAACTGTAAATGTACCACAGATTTTCTTTCCGTATCTGTCATAGAGTGCCATTGAACCTTCTTCGCTGATACGCATTCTGCCTATATCGCGGATATCCATTCTTCTGCGTCCTATAGTAATCTCATCCTTATCAACCTTAATTTTCCTGCCTACCGAAAAAGGCTGAAGACTGCCATCTCCAATCATGGAATCAAACAGCGCCGCATCCCCCTTGCCCTCAAGCATTGTAATGCACTGCTTTATCACTGCATATTTTTTGTTTTTATCCTCATCTGATACAGCGTTATAGTACCTTAAAATATTCATCTGTGTATTTCCCCTCTATAAATCTATTTAAAAGCTTGATTCCATGTCTGATATCAGGATATGTGTCACTTTGCTTTTTTCAGCTCATAAGGCTTCTTAAAATCCAATTAAAAAAGACTTAAACCCGCACAGCCGTTACCGCGGCAAGCTTTCCGCCTAAGTCTTATTTTATTCCAATGTCCGCCTATTCAAGAGTTCCAAGCATTGCAATGAGCGTCTCCTTATCATTAAGCTTGGGATTCTCCATAACAATATGAAGCATGCTGTTAAGCGTCTCTCCTATTCTTGGGCCGCTCATTCCAAGCTCCATAAGGTCACTTCCGCTAATGTCAAGATCTTTTATTGAGATACAGTCGCCACGCTTTATTATCTCTTCATAAAGTCTGTTTATGACCTCAACGTGCTTTCTGGCTGCTGTCATCATGATACCTGTTGTCTCTTCCTTAGCTGCTATAACGCTTGTCTGATGCCGCATAAGCAGTGGCAGGAAATCTCTTCCGTACATGTGAATCGCTTCCCTTACCGCCGGTTCTGTCTCGTCTATTGATGTCTTAGACAGACGCACTATCTTGGTAACAGTATTAATCGTATTATTATCAAGCTTAAGTGCCTTAAGCTCAGCATTGGCATTATCCGCATCTGCAGCATTATAAAGAGCTGCATAACGAAGATACGGACTATTACCGGCATGCATCAGAAGCGTGAGTGTTGAGTTGCATCTTCTGTCTGTAAGTATTGAATCCATAACCGGAAGTACATACTGTGTAAGCCGTGTATCACACAGACGCTTCACATAATCCGGATGGTCTGACATAAGAATCTTGCCAAGTTCATCGTGAATTCTCTCCATGCTCACCTTGCTTATCGTGTCAGCCATTGCCCCGATTGCAGAATATGTATCCTCATCTATTATAAATCCAAGCTGTGCCGAGAATCTTATGGCACGCATCATTCTTAACGCATCCTCAGTAAATCTCTCACGGGCATCACCTACGCAGCGCACTATTCCGGCCTGCAGGTCACCTATTCCATTGAACTCATCAACAAGCCCGTCAGAATTGTTGTAAGCCATTGCATTAATCGTAAAATCGCGTCTCTTGAGATCATCCCTCAGATTCGCAGAAAACTCAACAGAATCAGGATGTCTTCCGTCGGCATAATTACCGTCAATCCTGTATGTAGTCACTTCATATCCGGTATCACCCATCATAACAGTGACAGTTCCATGCTTGATTCCCGTATCAACAGTGCGTCTGAAAAGCTGTTTTACCTGCATAGGAAGCGCCGAGGTTGTAATATCCCAATCCCCCGGCGTTCTTCCTATAAGGCTGTCCCTTACGCATCCTCCCACGACATACGCCTGTCTTCCGTCTGCCTCAAGTGTAGACAGAATCTCCTGCGCATCCGTGGGAATATTAATTGTTACATTATGTAAATCCAAATCATTCAAATCAGTCATTAATAAGCTTTGCCCCAATATACCATTGCCTTGGCAGGTCTGCCGCAGCATACGCACACATCAGAAAGATGCTCCTGCTCAAATGGCATACATCTTGACGTTGCTGTGGTCTCTTCCTTAATCTTATCTTCACATTCCTGATTGCCACACCACATAGCCTTAATAAATCCCGGCTTATTGGCAACAGCATCCTTAAATTCATCATAATTAAGTGCAACAGTTGTATGGCTGTCACGATGCTTTCTTGCTCTCTCAAGCATCTCCTTCTGGATTATCTCGAGAAGTTCACCAACCCTGACATCAATCTCATCAAGAGAAACTGTAATCTTCTCACCGTTATCTCTTCTGACAAGTACAGCCTGATTAGCTTCTATATCACGAGGTCCCATCTCTATTCTAAGCGGAATACCTCTCATCTCCTGCTCCGAGAACTTCCAGCCCGGACTCTTGTCACTGTCATCAACCTTAACGCGGAAGTTAGAAAGTACTTCCTTAATCTCAAATGCCTTATCAAGCACACCCGGCTTCTTCTGCATTACAGGAACGATACATACCTGTACAGGTGCAATTCTTGGTGGAAGCACAAGGCCGCTGTTATCACCGTGAACCATAATAAGTGCGCCGATAAGTCTTGTTGTCATTCCCCATGAAGTCTGATGAACATACTTAAGCTTGTTATCCTTGTCTGTGTACTGGATACCGAATGCCTTGGCAAATCCATCACCGAAGTTATGGCTTGTACCTGACTGGAGCGCCTTGCCGTCATGCATAAGTGCCTCAATAGTATATGTAGCCTCTGCTCCGGCAAACTTCTCCTTATCAGTCTTACGTCCCTTTATTACAGGAATTGCAAGAACCTCCTCTACGAAATCTGCATACAGGTTAAGCATCTGCTGTGTTCTTGCCTCAGCTTCCTCTGCTGTCGCATGTGCTGTATGTCCTTCCTGCCACAGGAACTCTCTTGAACGCAGGAACGGTCTTGTCTCCTTCTCCCATCTTACAACTGAACACCACTGGTTGCAAAGCTGTGGAAGATCTCTGTATGACTGTATCTCATTCTTATAGTAATCACAGAAAAGTGTCTCAGATGTAGGTCTTACACACATCTTCTCCTGAAGCGGCTGAAGTCCTCCTTCTGTCACCCATGCTACCTCAGGTGCAAAGCCCTCTACATGATCCTTCTCACGCTGAAGAAGGCTCTCAGGAATAAACATAGGCATGTACACGTTCTTCACACCTGTTGCCTTAAAACGGCGGTCAAGTTCATGCTGGATGTTCTCCCATATTGCATATCCGTCCGGTTTAAAAATCATGCAGCCCTTAACGCTTGAATAACACATAAGGTCTGCCTTCTTAACAACGTCTGTATACCATTGTGCAAAATCCTCTTCCATGGAGGTAATTGCTTCAACTAACTTCTTATCCTCTGCCATTACGCACTCTCCTAAAGTTTTTTATTAATTATTTTATCACGTTCAATATGGCATTTCAATAGCTGTATTCCGCCTTTTATGAGGCAATATGACACCGGACCGAGTACAAATCCCCAAAAACCATAGACAAGCAGACCTATATATATCGCTGCCATCATTGTTACCGGTGATATATCAAGCCCCTTACCCATGAGCTTTGCCTCAAGAATCTCTCTCTCAAAATACGTTATCACATATACTGTCATAAGGACTGCCGCATGCCATACATTGCCTCCAAGCACTGCCATTATGCTCCACGGAATAAGCACCGTTCCAGTCCCAAAAAACGGAAGTGCATCCAGAAGACCTATTGCGATACCTATTACCACAGCATACGGATTGCCTATAATCAGAAGCCCTGTCGTACACACCACCGCAGTACAGCATATTATAATAAGCTGCGTCTTAAAATACACATTTCCAAGCCTTGCAAGTGCGCTCCATAACACGTCTGCCTCTTCCCTGAATCTTGTATTTTTCTTCCACTTCCTGTAACTGTTCATGTCACGGCTCATATACACTGTGGATATTATAAGCATGAAAAATGCACCTGCCAACAAAAGCATTTTCTTCATAGCTGCAGATGCATATGCAAATGACGTTCCCATGGCAGAAGCCATCCGTCCACCATCAAATGATTCCTTCAGCGAATCAACTCCATTGCATACCATTCCATACATACGTCCAATCTCAAGTCCAAGCCACCCGTCCATGCGCTCACATGCCTGTAACACATGTGCATCACACATCCGGCAGTAATAATCATAATTACTTATAAGCCCCCTGATTTCTGATATTGCAAAATATCCAAGTGCTCCGATAACTATGGCTGCAGCCGCCGTCAGAGCTGTGACAATTACAATTGCCGCTGCCGTCTTATTCCCCCGGAACAGCCTGCCATGAGCAGTATCCGCAAGTGCCGTCACTTTATTCTCCAGAAGAACTGACAAAAAGAACGCCAGTACAAACGGTGCTGCGAGCGGCAGAATATATCTGATGCTTAAGAATACAGCAATGCTTATACCGGCACTTCCTCCAATAAGTATTAACTTGTCTCTGATATCTTTGTTCACCGGCTCCACCATATGCAGACGCTTTAACATCCACACCTATCTGCATTATGGTATTATTGTTCCACCAATTCTCCCGGCTATTCAGCAATTTTCAAAAATGACGGTTCCGTCTCGTAATGCCTGCCTGCAACATCCACTGCACATGCACACAGCGCAATCTGTCCATTTGCAAGAACAAGCCTCCCGGCTATATTACTGTTGCTGCCGTACTTTGCATCACCCACAAGTGCATGACCTCTTGATGCAAACTGCACACGAATCTGGTGGTGCCTTCCGGTTACAAGCTGAATTCTCACAACCGACATTCCATCAAGACTTCCTATCACCCTGTAATTAAGTTCTGCACGCTTTGCACCCGGCTCGCCCTCAGAAGCCACATGTGATGTATTGTTCCCGGCATCCTTTACAAGATAATCCGTCAAAGTGCCCTCAACTGCATCTATGCAGCCCCAAACAACAGCTATGTATGTCTTATTAAATGTATCCTGCTGCATAAGCCTGTTAAGTCTTGCAGCATCCCTTGATGACTTTGCAAACACCATAAGTCCCTCAACAGGCCTGTCGAGCCGGTTAATCACTCCTATATATGTGTCCTCGCCCTTCTTACGCCTGTATGTCATAAGCATGCTTACCATATCGGCATCAAATGAGCGGCTGCCCTGTGCAAGCACTCCCGCAGGCTTACGGCATATAATCATGCCATCATCTTCATATATAATATCCGGTTTCATAATCAGATCTTGAATCTGTAGCCAACACCCCAGATAGTCTCAATATACTGAGGATTAGATGTGTCAGCTTCGATTTTCTCCCTTATCTTTTTAATGTGGACTGTGACAGTAGCAATATCTCCAATTGATTCCATATCCCAGATCTCCTTAAACAGCTCATCCTTGGTATATACATGATTAGGATTCTGTGCAAGGAATGTCAGAAGGTCGAATTCCTTCGTCGTAAATGCCTTCTCTTCACCATTTACAAATACTCTTCTTGCAGTCTTGTCAATCTTAATTCCTCTGATCTCGATTATATCATTGTTGCTGCGCGCACCGCTTGTAAGGCTCTGATATCTTGCAAGATGCGCCTTAACTCTTGCCACAAGCTCACTTGGACTGAATGGCTTGGTCATATAGTCATCGGCTCCCAGTCCAAGTCCCCTTATCTTATCAATATCCTCTTTGCGCGCCGATACAATTATAATCGGTGTATTCTTCTGCTCTCTTACCTGCCTGCATATCTCAAAACCGTCAACTCCGGGAAGCATGAGATCAAGAATTATCATATTAAAATTCTGTGAAAGTGCAAGATTAAGCCCGCTTTCGCCATCTTTGGCAACAGTCACCTCAAACCCGCTCAATTCAAGATAATCCTTCTCAAGTTCTGCAATACTCTCTTCATCTTCAACAATCAACACTTTCTCACTCATTCTGTGATTCTCCTTCGCTTTCATTATTATCTTTAATCACCTTTTTAAGACGGATATTCATAACTGTTCCGATTCCTTCCTTACTCTCGGCCCATATCATTCCTCCGTGCTCTTCTATTACCTTCTTAACTATCGCAAGCCCGATTCCGCTTCCGCCCTGCTTGGAATTGCGCGACGAATCCGCCCTGAAAAACCGTTCAAATACATGCTTAAGATCTTCCGGGCTGATTCCCTTACCATTATCCTCAATACGTATCAGCGCATAATCTCCGTCATTGAACAGCTCTATCCTTATCATACCCTTGCGGTCAGACATATATTTGACAGAATTGCTTATTATATTATTGATAACACGCTTCATCTGCTCAATATCTATCATTACATACTGCTCTTCATTAGAGAAATTATGGTATTCCATGCTGATGCCCTTAGTCTCAAGCTCCAGTCCTATCTCCTCACAGCAGTCTTCCATATAATGATTAATATCTATCTTAGTAAATGTATACGGAACCCTGTTCATATCAATTCTTGAATACATCGTAAGCTCGTCAATAAGCTTGTCCATATCAGAAGCTCTGTTATATATGGTCTTAAGGTACTTCTCCCTCTTCTCCGGTGTGTCTGCCACACCATCAAGCAGCCCCTCGACATATCCCTTGATTGCTGTAAGAGGTGTCTTAAGGTCATGGGAAATATTCCTTATGAGCTCCTTTTCCTCTGATTCTGCCTTAATCTTCTCCTCGGCATTATTCTTAAGGATAATTCTCATCTCCTCAAAGTCCTTGGTAAGTGACGCAATCTCATCACCACTGTACTCTACCGGCAGTTCAAAGTCCAGATTGCCCGCCTGAATATTCTGCGCCGCAAGCTTAAGACGCATGATAGGCTTAACTATAGAGCTGTGCATCCACAAAGTGAGCAGCAGGCTCGTCATAATAAGAATAATTATTACCGCCAGCAGAAGCTCCATAAGCATAAGCTTCATCTGTGGAACAATCTTAACAGTTGCAGTAAGAATAAATGCACTGTAACAATTGCCCGCTTTATCAGTAAAATCATACTGCTTGACAAGACACTGGTACTCATCACCATAATACACATTGTACCCGGAATTATTGTCACCCTCTCCGTAATCAGGGAGCATGTCGTCCGTAAGACTCTGGGATTCTCCAACATCAGAGAATACTATCTCATTATTCTTACGAAGAATAAAATTAGAAAATCTGGCTTCAACATTGGCAGATAACTCCTGCAGATACTTCTGGTCATTGAATCTCTCCGGATTCTCCGTTGCCTCTCTGCGTATCTCATCATATATTGAATTGGTAATTCTGCTTAACATAGATGCCGGAGCAAGATTACTGCCCCATTCCACGCCCTCAACCTCATAGTTTGTCTGCATGCCCTTATTCTGGATTACCATAATTCCGGTAATTACTATACTGCACAATACTATCGGAAGCAGGAACATCACAACAAATGATACCTTAAGTTTGGTATTAAGCTTCATATAACATCCTCATCACAGGTAATTATTAATTATATACCCATAAAATCACACTTATTATCATAAGAAATTTTATCACGATTCACCATAAAATGATATTAAATAATCATAAAAAACGCATGCGGCATTCATGCCGCATGCGTCACAAAAATTATCAGCCTACTCTGAGCTTAAACTTCTGTATCTCTCTGTCCGAATCAACTTTCTCAATAAGTGCCCCCAGTGAACGGAGCTTAATCTCAAAGTCCTCATATCCACGCTGGATATACTGTATATCATCTATTATAGATATGCCATCTGCCGCAAGTGCCGCAATTACAAGCGCTGCACCGGCTCTTAAATCAGGTGACGCAACCTGTGCACCTGTAAGCCCCGGAACACCCTCTATATATGCAGTATTGCCCTCAACTTTAATCCTGGCTCCCATTCTGGTCAGCTCATCAACATACTTGAATCTGTTCTCAAAAATGCTCTCAGTAACCATGCTTGAACCATTAGCAAGTGCCAGAACAACTGCCATCTGCGGCTGCATATCCGTTGGAAATCCCGGATAAGGAAGTGTCTTTACATTCGTGCTTCTAAGGTTAGGATGACCGACAACCCTTACCGCATCATCATACTCTGTAACTTCACAGCCTATCTCGATAAGCTTCGCAGAAATAGACTCCAGATGCTTAGGAATGACATTACGTATTGTAACATCACCCTTGGTTGCCGCAGCAGCAAACATAAATGTTCCGGCCTCAATCTGATCCGGAATAATTGAGTACGTCGTGCCGCTAAGATGCTTAACACCTTTAATCCTGATTACATCAGTTCCCGCACCCTTAATATTAGCTCCCATAGAATTAAGGAAATTGGCTACATCTACAATATGCGGTTCCTTAGCTGAATTCTCAATAATAGTGTTGCCTTCTGCCATACATGCCGCAAGCATTATATTAATTGTTGCACCTACCGATACCACATCAAGATATATATGGCTTCCCTTAAGTTCCTTCGCCTCAGCGATAACCATTCCGCCCTTAATCTCAACATTGGCACCAAGTGCACGAAATCCCTTAATATGCTGATCAATAGGTCTGCTTCCGATATTACATCCGCCCGGAAGTGCTACCTCAGCTCTTCTGTACTTGCCAAGAAGTGCTCCGAGAAGATAATATGATGCTCTTATCTTCTTAATGCTGTCATTATCAACGATAACATCATTAATACTCTGACCGTTAATCTGCACTGAATTATTGTAAACGTACTTAACCTTAGCTCCTATGCCTTCAAATGTCTGGAGCAGCGCACGTGTATCTCTAACATTAGGAACATTCTCAATTGTAACAGTCTCGTCAGCCATTATTGCAGCTGCAAGGATTCCAAGTGCCGCATTCTTGGCACCACCGATGGATACATCTCCGCAAAGAGGCATGCCACCTTTAATAATATACTGTTCCATGATTCCTCCAAAAATCTTCAAAAAAATAACCTATAAAATTATATCACATCATATTATTTTGTAAATAGCGTTTTTAAATCCAAAAAAGCCTAAAAAACGGGACGATAATTAAGTATACCGTCCCGTCTCAGATATTCTGTCAATTATTAATACTTGTTAACGTAATTAAGCGGATTGACTGCCGTTCCATTAATCCTTATCTCAAAATGAAGATGCGGTCCGGTACTGTCACCTGTATTGCCGCTGTAAGCAATTACATCATACTGATCTACCGTCTGTCCTACAGATACTTTAATTGAACTTAAGTGTCCATATCTCGACATAACACCATTAGCATGCTGTATATCTACGCAGTAACCATATCCTGAATACCATCCTGCTCTTACTACACGTCCGGATGCTGTCGCCATTACAGGTGTTCCCTGGCTGCAGCTCCAGTCTATTCCTGAATGCATCCTGCCCCATCTGTACTCAAAACCTGATGAGAATGAACCGCCATATATAGGCTTAATGTATGTCGGAGGTGTCTGTGTACCAACCTCAATAATCTTTGGCTGTGACTCCTCAATAATAGTCTGTGTAATAATATCTCTTGAGCTTTCCTTACCGTCAACATACTCGATATCAGCAGTAACACGTCTGTATCCTTCAGTACCTTCCTGAATTACATTGCTTGTACCACGATACATTGAATCATTATCAACATACTGCACATCAGCATTGTATGATTCCTCATATGTCTTACGTTCCTTAGTAACTACTGAAAGCTCAGGTGTAGGCACTGTGATTATAAGCTGGTCACCCGGCATAATCTTTGTATCCTCTGTGACGCCTTCGTTAAGATCATAAAGCTCTGAAAGCTTAATATCGTTCTTAGATGCAATTCCTGAAAGCGTGTCTCCCGGAACAATCTCATATACTGTCTTCTCAGCCTTCTCCTTGGTAACTGCCTCAACAGCATCATCAAGGCTGACTATCTGTGACTCATCTGCTGTAGTCTTAGATACGGATACGTTCTGCTGGAATGAAATCTCTGTGAGACCTTCTGCTGTGCTTCCTTCCTTAACCGATGAATCTGATGAAAGTGCTCCGTTCATTGCGGCAGCAACTATATCACTTGAATTACTTCCGATTCCTGACTTAACCATATCAACTGAATACTGGTTAGAATCATTGCTGTCAGCAACAAGGTTAACCTGGAATTCATTGTTGGAATCAAATCCCGACTTAACCTTATCCATAAGCTTAAGCACATCATCCCTGCTTCCGACTGTAACAGTAAAGTCATTTATTCTTACTGTGTAAGCTTCCTTGACATCTACATCAACAATGCTTGGTGCAAGGTTATCATATATTGCATTCTCAATATCCTGCTCTGACATTCTTGTTGCAAAGAGCCTGGACTCTTCATATACCTTAAAATCAGGATCCATGTAAACTACTTCTGAGTGCTCACCGCTAAGACGCTTTCTCGCTGCTGCCATAGCTTCATTAGCTTCATCTACAGAATTGACCGCACCAATCTCATTGCCATCAAGCACTACTGTATAGTAACCTACACTGCTGTCCTTCTTCATTTCTGCTATAGGAATATAAAACAGACAGAAAAGGCATGTAAGTGACATTGCCTTAACAAGTGTAAGTCTTATCTTTCTATTGTATCTGGTCAGCTTAGACATGTTTCCTCCTGTCATAATTTTAACATTTTGTAATAGATTTGTAACAATTGTTATCTTAGCACTATAGCAGCTTAATGTAAAGGTTTTTTCAAGTTTTAGCAAATTGTACTTAAAAAAGTACAATTTTTGTGTGGCTTTCAGGCTTTTTCGGCATCCATCTCATCCTTTATTCTGCCCTGTATATCATTAAGGCATTCAAGAAGCAGCGGATTAAATGTTCCGCACTCGCCATTCATTATCATCTCTATTGCCTTTTCGTGTGGAAATGCTTTCTTATACACACGCTCACTGGCAAGCGCATCATATACATCCGCAACAGAAACCACCTGTGCCGATATAGGAATCTCATCCCCTTTAAGACCATCCGGATATCCCCTGCCGTCATACCGCTCATGATGCCATCTGCATATCTCAGTAGCAACCCTGACAAGCTCCTCATCCTGATACATGGTAAGGCTGTGAAGCATTGACGCCCCAATCATGGTGTGCATCTTCATAATCTCAAATTCATCTGCCGTAAGTCTTCCCGGCTTATTAAGAATCTTTTCATCTACTCCTATCTTGCCTATATCGTGCAGTGCCGAAGCTGTTGTTATAAGATATCTGTCATGCCATGAGATGTCATATTTGTCAGTTTTCTGGATAAGCCTTTCAAGAAGCATTCCTGTAATCTTATTAATGTGCAGTACATGGCTTCCGCTTTCGCCGTTACGGAATTCGACTATGTGACTGAGGATTCCAATCATCATCTGATTATCCTTCTCCTTCTCATAAATCTGTTCTGTAACAAGCTGTACGAGCCTTCTCTGCTTGGAATAGAGCTTTATTATATTGAATACCCTGTTATATACAACTTTTGCATCAAACGGACTGCTTATGTAATCCGACACACCAAGAGAATAAGCACGGCTTACATTGTCATCCGAATTATCCGTGGATATCATAATTACGGGTATATCCTCAATCCAGTGATTCCTGTTCATATATACAAGCACTTCAAAGCCGTCTTTTTTCGGCATTATCATATCAATCAGAACCAGTGCTATATCATTCTCATACCGGCGGAGCATATTTATACACTCTTCACCTTCTGATGCCTGAAGAATTCTGTATCTGTCCCCAAGTATGTCAGCAAGCAGCTCTCTGTTAACCGGTGCGTCATCAACTATAAGTATCTGCGGTCTGTCATCATTACCCCGGCAATTCTTAACAGGTTCCGCTCTGTCTTCTATTATGTCATTCTCGGTTATGACCATATTCTTTTTCATCTTAGCCTGATACATAAGCTTATCAGCCCTGTCAAATGCGTTCTCTACCGGCTCATTGGCTGCAACAACTCCGCCAATGCTTGCGGACATCTGTATTCTTGAATATCCGGGAACACTTGCAGCGTGTATTGTAGTCTGTATCTGCCGGAGTCTGGCTGATAAATCCGCACTGCTCACCCCGTCAATAATTACAATAAATTCATCGCCGCCAAAACGGATAAGCCTGTCAGTCTTACGTATACACTTTCTTATTGCATCGGCGGCAGAGATGAGCGCCATGTCTCCGGCACTGTGACCATATGTATCATTGTAAAGCTTAAAATCATCAAGGTCTATCAGTGCAACTCCCGCACAGGTTGTCTCTTTTCTGGCTTCATCCTCATAATATCTTCTGTTGTATGCACCTGTAAGCGCGTCCCTGTACAGCTTATCAGTATATCCCGAGAGCTTGCTTACAAGCCTCTCGCATCCATCCGAATCTATAAGCGTGTCGTCATCAAGCTTCTCTATGAGCTCCATTACATATGGTGTGCCTTCTATCTCGAGATATTCCGCTGTTACCTGATATACGTCTGAGCCGATAAGTTCAAGCTTTGTCTTACGCGTCTTGTCACAAAGGCATTTGGCAGAAATACAGTTCTTACACGGCACTTTTTTCTGCCAGTAATCGTAGCAGCTGCATTTCTCCTTCTCTTCCCCCGGTCCCTCACCGCTGTGCACCTTTGCAATTGAATCTACATCAAGGAGGCGTACAACAGTAAATACATCCCTGAGCATATTCATTTTGTCCTGCACCTGCTGCATTGTCATGCCACTGCTATTCTTCATGCATCTGCCTCCCGCTAAGTTATAGCTTTATATCAATTCTTACATTCTTTCCGTTTCTCATTTGCTCTTCTTATTTGACTTTTTCTTTTTCTGCACAGAATATCCGAATCTGCCAATCTTTTTCCCCAATTCATAATACTCTCCATGTGAATAAGCCACCAGGCCGGCATCATTAAGGTGGAAAACATTCTTTGAATCCATATAACTGTCATCAACCGTAACTCCAACAACCTCTGCAATAAAAAGGTCATGGCTTCCAAGCGGCTTAACGTCAACGACCCTGCATTCGATATTAACCGGACTCTCAGCAATTCCCGGTGCACTTACGTTCTGTGATTCCTGTGGCGTAAGATGCATCTCCTTAAACTTGTCAACATCACGTCCCGACTTAACTCCACAATAATCTGTTGCAAATGTAAGCTTCTTCGTCACAAGATTCACAACAAATTCCTTTGTCTCGCTGATTATTGCATGTGAATAACGTTCTTTACGCACCGCTATTGAAAGCATTGCAGGTGATGAACAGACAGTTCCCGCCCATGCTACTGTGATAATATTAGGCTTCTCACCCTTTCTTGCACAGCTTACCATAACGGCAGGGACCGGATACAGCATATTTCCGGGCTTAAAGCTTATCTTTGACATAATCAACCGCCTCCATAATTATTGCTCCATGATCTGCTGCCAGACCATTGCTTTGTATCAGCCTGTAATCCGGTGCCTTAAGTATACTGTCTGTGTACATCGTCCTGACTACCGTCGCACCAACTGATATATCTTTGCACTTAAGTTCAAGCTGTAATTCTTCCGTGCTTATTCCGTTATTCTCCTTAACGCCCCTGCTCTGCCATGCAATATCAAACCACTCTGCATCTTTGGCATCATCCCCGGCATGTGCCTCTATCATTCCGTCAGGCACAAGTGCCACATAAGCTGTTGTAATTACTCTTGTCCGCGGATCCCTGTCGTACACTCCGTAACTTTTGAGCTGTTCAATATCTATATTCTTAATTCCGGTCTCCTCTTCAAGTTCCCTTCTTGCGGCATCATCTATGCTCTCGCGGAACTCAATAAATCCGCCCGGTGTAGCCCACATGCCTATACACGGATGATTGCGCCTCTTTATCAGCAAAATCCTCTTAAGGCTTCTCTTACCATGCTCCTGCGCATATGTAAACACAAGAATATCCACAGTATTACATGGATTATCATACTTGCGGGGGTCATATTCCTCAAGGAATTCCTGAAGCGTCTGCCCCGCCTCGTTAAGTTCACCGCTTCCGATAAACTGCCTGTTCTGTTCTTCGCTAAGAAATGTCATATCTGCCTCTTTTCAAATTACTGCATTATAAGATGTCGGAATCAAAAGCTCCGGCTCTGATGCCTGCGGCTTGTTCCGTGCCCCGCACTCCCGCGATTCCGGCATCATTACAATTAAATATAGCATTTATTTACTATTTATTCCACCAAAAAAACCGGCAGATAATCCGTCTGCCGGTTAATTCAATCCAAAATGAATATTAGAACATAAGTCTTACAATCCATGTTACAAAGCTTACAACAACGTATGATGCACCCATAACAAGCGGAATGTTCTTCTCATTCCTGCAGAGTGAACGGATAGCCATGAATAAGAAAACATATCCTGTAACCGATGCAAACAATGAGATGCATGATGCAAGGTGATCAAGGAAACCGATTGAAGTAAGTCCTACAAGCCAGTTAAGAGCCTTGGCAGGTATTCCGAATATTGTAAGGATGCCATAAGCTGCAAGTCCCTGCGTGAACGTAATGTCTGCCTTGTCAAATGCCTTAACAAGGACCTTAATCATTAATGCAAATACAGCCGCTGCAACAGCAATAAGAAGAATCTCAAGGAACATATTCTTAAAGATTGCTCCTGTTGAATACAATCTTCCGTACTTTGAACCCGAATTGCTTATAAGCATCTGGAAAAGTCTTACGATCATATTAACTACAGCCTGTGCACCGATAAGGAATGCAACAAGAACTATATTAGCATTAGCCATGTATGAATTAATTGTATCAACGGGTGAACTGATCAGGCCCTTGAATATTGCAAAGTAATTAGCTGCCGCATTAGCGCCTGCCTGCTTAACTGCCTCCATCTGTGCCGAAGAAGGTGCCTGCGGTGCTGACATCTGTGGCGCTGCTCCCGTTGGTGCCTGTGGTGCTGACATCTGTGGTGCTGCTCCTGTTGGTGCCTGTGGTGCAGTCATCTGTGGTGCTGCTCCTGCCGGTGCCTGTGGTGCAGTCATCTGTGGTGCTGCTCCTGTTGGTGCCTGTGGTGCGGTCATCTGTGGTGCTGCTCCTGTTGGTGCCTGTGGTGCGGTCATCTGTGGTGTCTGCTGCTGGCATGAGCAGATCTCGCCATCCTTTAACGGCTTTCCACACTTAGTACAAAAACCCATCTTACTATCCCTCCTGAAGTAAAAATATAAATTTTATAAAAATACTATAAAATTTTATCATAGTTTAATTTTATTAGCAACTAATTTTCAGTGTGGTGTCTGCGCTCCTTGCGCTTATCCCGTATTGCCTGCTGCTTAAGCCGTATCTTCTGTGCGCCTGCTTCATCCGTAACCTTGATAATACGCACAACATAATACCTGCCGTTATCCGCCTGCTTGACTCTCATTCTTGTCTTGACATATCCGTGCTGTCCACACTGATACAGTGCATAATACACCTTAGTATTGCCGGAAAACCACGGTATCAGCTCTTTGCATACATTGCCGCATTTGTGGCATCTGCATACTTCAAGTTCCTTATTGGCAAGCGCTCCTTCCCTTGTTCTGAAGCCGCGTGAGATGTATTTTTCGTATGTGTCATACATCGCGTGAATCTCCTGTGAACGGCGGTACGGAATTCTGTAACAGTCGATTGAATAGTATCCCTTTACACCTTCAATATCCATCATCTGCATTACATGCGCCGTATATCTTGCATCATTAATTGCCCTGTGGAATTCTTCCGTCTCGCTTAAGTGCATGGCCTCGATAACACTCTGTAGTGACCGCCTTATCTTGCCATCCTCATAAAGAATGCTGTAGAACTTTTGTATATCGTAGAATATGAACGGCATCGGAAATTTATTCTCAACACCAAAGAAATTCATATTACGCTGCAGTTCAGTAAGGTCACCGCTGCCCCATATGCAGAACATATAATCTTCGTCACACCACTCAAGGAATTCCTCCATAACCTCCGGGAATGCTCCTCCGGCAAGCAGCTCCTCACTGCTTACGTCAAGAAGTTCCTTAACAATATGATGAAGCTTTGTATATAGCTGCGGCCTGATAAGCCTGTCAAATTCACCCACAACATTAAATGAACTGTCCAGCTTGACTGCCCCAATCTCGATAATCTCAAACGGGAGCTTTTTATTCTCAAATTCTTTGCCTTTTGGACACTGGTTCCATTCCAGATCCATAACAATATAGTTCATAATTACCCTTTCACATCTGCACTGTGGCTGTTAAAATATACAAAGTCATCTATGGCATCAAGTATGTCTGCAAATGTTTCTCTCGGAGCCTCTTCGATATACTTTGTAAGTATATCCGGTTCTTTGTCCCCTTTATATCTTCCATAGAATATATCATACAGATTATGTCCCCTGACGTAAATCCTTATTTTTTCGAGATTATCCTTAATATCCTCAGGACCGTCTATCTTTATCTTAAAGCGTTCCTGCATATTTCTCATGCTTTTGAGCTTATACAGATATTCTGTGTACTTTGCATAGAGAATATCATAGAACTGCTGCTCATTCTTAATGACACCGATCTTCGCCATTACCTTCGGGTCAAGGAAATAATTCTCAAATGAGTAATATTTGAGTATAAGCACATTGCGGTCCGTCACCCTCGGTATAGTTCCCGTATCCTCATGCTCCCTCGCCCGGTAATAGCCGCATAACTGATCCTTTAACATCTGCGGATTCTTACCGTCGCTGTCTCTTATCATCAGAAATGCATCCTTAAGGTAGAGTGAATTAATGTACTTGAGGTTGGCATGCGTCTTGATATTGGTACAGCTGTTAGTCGCAATAATCGCCACGCGGTTAAGATGCCCGTTCTCATCAACAATCTCCGAATAATACTTCTTAAGGAGCAGCGGCAGCCTGTTACGGTCCTGCTTGCCCTCAACGATGAATACAAAGCTGACGTTAAGCAGGTCATTGGCAGTATATCCGAGATTATCAAGAATCTTATCAATATCTGTTGACGGATTAAGTATCGTAGAGCCTGTCCTGTCAGTTATAACCTGATGTATCTGCTTTGTTGTAAAGTTAAACAGCATAACCGGCGCATGTGTACAGAACATTATCTGATTCTTCCTCGACAGCCTGTACATTATTTCGCCTGCCGCTTTCTGAAGCTGCGGATGAAGAAACAGCTCCGGCTCTTCTATTATAATTATGTATGGTGCAATATTATCCGTCTCTACATATGTTTCAAGCAGTGAAAGAATATATATGCTCTTAAGTCCCTCGCCATATGACTGGATATCCGCCTCTAAGCCTCTCGCATCATTATTGATAATTGTATTAATCTTAAGCTGTCTTGCGGCATCAAAATCAATCTCATATCTTACCTTCTCCGCAATCGCACCATTCTTGACAAAATTACGGTTAAGCTTATCAGCAAGGGCATTCAGATTGATATTGAACAGCTTATGCTGCATAAGTCTTGAAGTCTCCGCAAGAGTAAGCTCGTCCGGTTTTTTCTGATTAATATAGCCTATGCAGCTGAAGCACTGGTTGCATTTTTTTGCCGAATCAAATATGCATCTTGACGTATCCAGTTCTGCAATCGCATTATTGCCATACAGAAGATTGATATCCTCAAGCATATCCGTCTTGTTGCGCCCATGGTCCACATAATATATCTTAGGCATAACCATCTTTATAAATGGATTATTCTTCTTAACACCGTCCCGGTATCTTACAGCGCCATCTCTTCTGTACACATACTGGAATTCAAGAATGCCGCCGCAATATGACGGAAGCTTCTCGCAAAAGTCTTTCTGCCACAGATCATAATGCTTATAATTGCTCACAATGCCATTATCATGAAGATATTCAAGGTCATCCTCATTAATCTCAAGCCTGACATCTATAACAATATTGCCTACATCTTCATGAAAATCTTCAGCACTTACAGAATAATCACCGGCAACCGCGCGTACCGCGTCAAGCACATTGCTCTTACCGGAATTATTGCGTCCTACAAGTATAAGTGCGTCGTCGATATCTGTAAGTTCAAGATCTTTTATGGATTTGAAATTCTTAATATGAAGATATCCTATTCTCATGCCTGTGTCCCCATTTCTTCAATCAGTCCTTAATCATACATCCCTCAAGCATAAGCTTATACAGGGTAGGTGACAGATGGAATTCCTCCATAAGTCTTGTCACCTCGTCAAGGGACTGCTTACGCTTTGTCCCTGTCTTTTCGGCTCTTATAAGCAGATTCTTAGGCGTATGCGCAAAGTCAACAAATTCCATGACCTGTGTCCTGTATCCACAGTACTCAAGAAGCTCCGCCCTTATTGCATCTGTCATAAGTGCTGCCGTTCTCTCTTTTATGAGACCATATCTTGTAAGTACCGAATAATTATCACTCTCTATCTGACCGTTAAGTTCATGCTGGCAGCAAGGAACCGAGAAAATCATCTTTGCATTCCAGTATACAGCATTATACAACGCATAATCCGTTGCCGTATCACACGCATGAAGCGTAATTACCATGTCCACAGGCTTATCGCTGTGATAACCGTTTATGTCACCAACTTCAAAATGCAGCCCGTCATAACCATACTTTGCCGCGGCCTCGTTACAGTGTTTAATCACGTCCTCCTTAAGGTCAAGTCCGGTCATCGTTACATTCATGTGCTTTACTTCTGTGAAGTAGTAATAAAGAATAAATGTAAGATATGACTTACCGCAGCCAAAATCAATTATATTAAGGTTCCTGTATCCTTTATCCTTAATGACATCATCTATAATCTGTGCAAATCTGTTAATCTGCTTGAACTTGTCATACATGGTACGGACAACCTTTCCCTCAGATGTCAGAATACCCATATCTATCATCGGCTCGATTATATCGCCCTCATTAAAAATGTATTCCTTCTTCCTGTTATGTCCCGCTGCAATCTTCTGTGGGTTGAACTGTGTTGTGCGCTTACACACCATTGATGCCGTACCCTTTTTAGATACCATGACAGAACATTCCTCCCCGTCTGTCCATGCATTGAGCTGTCCGTATCCGGTTCCGAGCCATCCCGCACACATATCTATAAGCTTCTGCTCATCCCACGCAGATACATTCTCATGGAATGCCTGCTTTTGTGTAAGTCTCTCTATCTGATATCCCTTTTCCTTGCGTACCACCGTAATTTTGCGGTATCTGACATCTTTCGACACTGCCTTGCTCACTACAATTTTGAGTGGATTCTTTGCAAATATTTTTTCTATATAATCTCTAACTTCCTCTGCCATTATTACTTCTCTGCCTTTCAAATGTGTACAAATATACTTTCATAATTATAAATCAAAATATACCAAATATATATATTATCATTTTTTCTGCATATATGATATAATATATTGGTTATTTTTAAATTTATGGAGGGTTTTAGTAATGGAACAGAAAAGAGGTAGTTTTACAGGCGGATTAGGATTCGTCCTCGCTGCAGCCGGAAGTGCTGTCGGTCTTGGTAATCTGTGGCGTTTCCCATATCTTGCCGCACAGTATGGCGGAGGCATATTCATCCTTGTCTACATCATACTTGCACTTACATTTGGTTTTGCACTTATGACAACAGAGATTGCTATTGGACGCAAGACAAAGTCAAGCCCTATAACCGCTTATAGCAAGCTTGACAAGCGTTTTGGATTCCTTGGAATAATAGCATCAATTGTACCTGTAATTATTCTTCCATATTACTGTGTAATCGGTGGATGGGTAACAAAGTACGTTACAACATTTGCGCAGGGACTCGGCAAGCCGGCAGCTTCTGACGGATATTTTCAGGCATTTACGGGAGATACATTCTCACCACTGTTTTTCTTCATGGTATTTCTTATCTTCACCACCCTTATTGTTATGGCAGGCGTAGAGAAGGGTATTGAGAATGTCAGCAAGTTCCTTATGCCTTTACTTGTACTTCTCACAGCAGGAATTGCAATATATACTCTTACGCTTCCGGGTTCAATGGAAGGGCTTAAGTATTACCTTGTGCCTGATTTTGGCAAGTTTTCTTTCAAGACAATCTGTGCAGCGATGGGGCAGATGTTCTACTCAATGAGTCTTGCAATGGGTATCATGATAACTTACGGTTCATATACAAAGGACGAGATAAGTCTCTCTAAGTCTGTTAACCAGATTGAGATATTCGATACTATAATATCTCTTCTTGCTGGACTTCTTATCATACCTGCCGTGTATATATTCAGCGGTGAGGCAGGACTTAAGTCAAGCGGAGCGGGCCTTATGTTCATTACACTTCCTAAGGTATTCGACCAGATGCCTAAGGGTGAGCTTATAGGATTTTTGTTCTTTGCACTTGTTTTATTTGCGGCACTTACAAGCTCTGTTTCAATCATGGAAGCTATTGTATCCGCAATAATGGACAAGTTCCGTCTGTCACGCAACAAGTCATGTGCAATCTGCATCATTATTGCAATTATCCTCGGCGTGCCTTCTTCACTTGGCAACGGCGCATGGTCCAACATTACAATTCTCGGAATGGATTTCCTTACATTCTTCGACTACATCAGTAACAGCCTGCTGATGCCATTCGTGGCACTCTGTACGGCAATCCTTGCAGGATGGATTCTCGGTCCTAAGGTCATCACTGATGAGGTAACACGTAACGGTGAGAAGTTCGGACGTAAGAAGCTCTATGGAGTCATGATTAAGTATGTAGCTCCGGTACTTCTTATAATCATTCTTATAACTTATACACTTTCACAGTTTGGTCTGTTTACGATGTAATATCATCGAAGGGATGCTCACAAGGCAAGGCTTAGAACAGTATTTATTAAAAACAGGGAGAGAATCTCTCCCTGTTTTTTATCCTGCTTCATTATTCCCAATATCCAAGCTCAACGCCCTTCAGATAAAGTCCCTTGCCCTTGGCATAATACCCATATGAGTTAAAATGCGTCCAGTCGCTTCTAAGCTGACTAGAGATAATTCCACGTTCATAATCTTCCCAATCCTGCTCCGTCATGGTGAAGCCGCAGTCCTCAAGCCCGTTTTCAAGCATATACACACGCATATTAATAAAATGGTCTCCGAATGCATCATGAAGTGCCGTCTCCCACATCGTCTCACCGGTACCGATATATGAACCGTCATCATTTACGACATCCTGATTAATATCTCCAAGCGACGTTCCGGGATCATCCGTATCTCCGACAATAATGTATTTGGAACAGTTATGCTTCTGTATTATCGAAAGATACTGCATTATGAGTATATCATAATCACTCTGCCAGCCGCCATTGCTTCCCATCTCAAGTATCATTATATCCTGACTGTGGTCTGCTGCCGCCTTAGGCGTAACTTCACTGTCTCTTGGTATAAATGCATACTGGCGCCCCTTTGTACCCGGTTCCTTGTACAGCTTAAGCTTTACCTCGTCCGAATTCCATATCGGCTTTATCGTACACAGATAACCATTAATATAGAAGGCATCCGGCATATCATTATCCTCACCGCCATATCCGTAATAATCGGACATATTAATCCTGTTGCCGCTGCCGTCAACAAGTGCGACTCTCGTAGCCTTTTTATTGTTAATATACACATCCCTGTCAGTATACAGCACAAGCCCCCCTGCACGTATTGATATCTCATCCGATGCAGCACCTCCGACACCAAAATTATATGTCCTTATGCCGGTCATCTCCTGAAGTGTATACGGAGCTGTATAATAACTGATATCTTTAACACCATCCGGTGTCTCTATAAATGCAATATCCGCGCCATCGCCTTCAATCATGCTGTCTCCCCAGCATGATATCTCTCTTTGGCCGTCATTATCAAAATATGGTTCCTCCTCTTCATCCGGAACCGCTTCCTCTCCAAGCATCTGTTCCCAATCTGCCTGGCTCTGTGCTGACTGCTTCTCACTGTCAACAGCATCCCTGATGACATTTCTGTTAAATGTCAGTGCCGACAACGCAAGTACCACCATTGCTGCAAGCACACATAACATTACTCTGTCTGAATTTCTTTTCATACTTATGCCTCATATATTCAAGTATATCACGCTTACGGCCGAATTATCCGTACTATCAGATTTCAGGTCAATTTTCATAGCTGCAGCGTGTATGATTCGTCAAAACAGGAACCGTAGTTACCTTTTAGGAACCACGCTTCCTGTTTTCTATCGTTTTTTTATCCTGAGTATGTCATTGTGTTGTCCGGATTGCTGTATGACTCCTGACCTCAGGTTGTAAATTCATTATTGCAACAAACATACTATACCATTAATCAGGGCGGAGGGCTACATAAATATTTTGTCAAAATCTGCTCCGGGACTCATTACATATATTTGATGCTGTATTCTGCTTTTTCAGCCGGCCACGATTTTCTGAGTGCCACATAGGAAATCAGAAAATTTGCCAGCCATCCGGCCGGAACCGCAAGCCAGACAAACGCAATGCCAAAACGCGGTGCACAAATCAGGGCAACTGACAGGCGGATTGCAAGGTTAACCATATTGGCAATGAGAAACGGACGCATAACTCCAAGCCCGCGAAGGACCCCATCCGTTGCCATCTTGATACCCATGAAAATGAAAAAGTAACCTAACCATCTCATATAATCCCCAGACACCTGATATGCCAGGGCAGTTCCATCTTTGCCCAGAAATAACGATGAAATCTGAGTATGCAGTGTTTCAATAACTATGAATGCAAGTACTGCAAAGCATATATCTAACACAAGCGCCGCATGATATCCTTTTTTGATACGTTCAATTTTCTTTGCGCCAAGATTTTGAGAGACATAAGGTGATACCGCATTGCCAATGGACACAAATATAAGGGAAAATACATTTTCCACTCTCATCGTCGCAGAATAACCTGCGAGTGCCTGCGTGCCGAACGGATTTACAACTGCCTGTACTATCATCATGCCGATTGACACTGTGGACTGCTGAAGAACAGACGGTACGGCAATCTGAAGCATGGAATGCAGCTCATGTCTGTCAAACCAGTCAAAGCGACTTTTATACCGGCGCATCCTGCCAAAGAAAATAAAAAGTGAAAACACTGCGGAGATTCCCTGTGCTATCAATGTTGCAAGAGCTGCACCAAACACGCCAAGACCGAGACCGGCGACCATCCAGAGATCCATAAATATATTTAATACAGAAGAAAATATCAGAAGCACTAACGGAATCTTTGATTCACCGATTGAAGTAAACATCGTTGAAAGAATATTGTACATAAACAGAAACGGGAATCCGGCAAAATAGACTTTAAGATACAGTACTGCTTCATCCAGTATATCAGCCGGTGTCTGTAACAAGCTCATCATTGAATGCGATAACACAAATCCAAAGATTCCAAGAAGTATGCTTAAAATTAAGAAGCTTATCAACGAAGTTGATACAATTGTCTTCATTTTACTATAATCTCTGGCACCAAAATAGCGGCTCACAAGCACTCCGGCACCTACGCCGGCACCCAGTGCCACACAGATAAATACATTCGTGAGAGCAGCGCATGCTCCGACAGCCGCAAGTGCAGATGAGCCGACAAACTGACCGACAATAATTGAGTCGGCCATATTATATACCTGTTGGAAAAAGCTGCCCAGAATCATAGGCATAGCAAAAACTGTCAGCGCTTTAAGTGGCGCATCTGTAATTAAATATTCATCCTTTGACATTCTCCTATTTCTCCTTGAATTCGTCATTTTTATCCGGAAGCGCAAGCACCGGTCAGAACAAATCCAGCATATTATCAAGATATACTGCTTCTCTTACGTGAATCTGGTATTCGGGCTTAGTCATATAATACAGCAGAAACTCAAGAACTATCGCACTTCCAAGCCCACGGCCTTCAATCTTAAAATTAGAAAATCCCATTGGCAGATAGACATTTTTTATGTCATCCGCACTTATAAAGCCCGGATTAGTCATTGCCTTCGAAAATCGGTATCCACTGTCTGCGCCAGGTGCGGTGCAGTAATGTTCAGGACAGTCTTCGCCGAGATTCTTGCGGCTTACAGCTTCGTAGCAGCTCTTTCTGTCATTACAGCCATACCGACAGCATTCATTGCACAGGAATTCAACTTTATCCTTTTGCTGCTGTGACATTGCAGACAACTTATCGAACTCCTTATTCAGCCGGAAATCCGGTACAACATACCTGAAATCGTCCCTGTCCGTTTCGTTAATAAACTGTCCGAAATCCGTAATCACCTTGGTTGTTGATGATACATAATAAAGATTGGGGTAATTATTTTTGAGATACTCAAGAAGCAGCTCTGAATGTATAATTATGCCATTACTGCTTGTATCAAACAGCCTGCACAGCTCATTGCACCTCTTATCTGCCAGATGCTCCGGCTTAAGAAGTGAGTTGCTGAACGTAAGACGCGCCGATATCCCGTATTCCTGCATAAGTGCAAGCACATCTTCCGGACTTCCATCACCAAAGCCTGCACGCCCTCCGCCCCAGATACAGTCTGCCGGAGCACCATATATAGAGCCTATATCACACCATTCGTAAAAATATTCCCTATGTTCCCGAAACAATGGCAGAAAAATACTGTACAATTCATAGAATTCAAACAGTCCCGGCAGGTGGTAATATGCAATTGTCTTTTCTGATTTTTTCATGCCAGGCACGCTTTCTATTTTCTATTTTCTATTTTGAACATGACATTCTTTTATCCTGATTACTGTAGTCAAACCTGCCGTCATTCTTTTCTTCAATTGCTTTTATCATGTGATATGCAAATTCATTATATGGCACAGGTATCCCAAGTTCCTGCCCCATCCGCATAAGTGCTCCTGAGAACATATCAATCTCCGTATGACGTCCGGCATCAAGATCCTGTAATGTAGAGTATCTCGCAGTTGGCGGTACGGCACTTCCATAGCTTGACGACTTGCCGGCCTTATCTATGTCTATTCCCTTTGCTTTTGCAACATCCTCAAGTTCTTTTCTAAGCCCTTCACTGATTGCCTGCATATGGACACTGTCCTCATAGCATCCAACACCGGCACCAAGGATTGCCTGCGGAAGATTATTACATACATTAAGACGGAATTTGCTCCATATCTCTTCTCTGATATTCTCTGTCACACGATAATTAATTCCCGTATTTTCAAAAAGCTTCTCTATCGCCTCAACACGCTCACTATTATATGGTGCCTCGAATTCTCCGAATATAATTCCTATTGTTGTCTCCGGGTCAAAATAATAACCGCTGCCTTCCTTATGCGAAGCCACCTTAATCAGTGCGCCGATTACATGCTCTGCACCAATCTTCGCTGCAATTATCTCTTCACTGTCTACACCATTCATAAGGCTCATAACAGTTGTATTGTCTGCTGTAACTGCCGCTATGCTGTCAAGCGCATCCGGCAGTGCCCCATATTTTAATGAAACTATCAGCAGATCTGCCCCCTGTGCTTCCTGCGGTGTCCATACTTCAGGGTTATAAGTAACATCATTTATAATACAGCCCTTCTTCAGACGTTCGGCTCTCTCACCCTCTGCCACAACTCCCAGACTGATACCGTCACGCTTTGAAAGTCCCCATATAACATATGAGCCGACTGCTCCGGCACCAAGTACCGCTACCTTTTTTATATTCATCTGTATATCCTCCTGCACTGACACCATAATATATAATTCTTCAAGTGATTATTGCCACCCACCACAAAAAAAGCAGCTATGATTCCCCGACCATTGCCGCTTCTATAAATAAATGTTCCCACATGTTACCTGATGTCAACCAAAGCCAGTATTTATCAGGAAAGTAGGCACTTCATTGCAAACGCTTGTCAATATAAATTAACAGATATAATCCCATTTTTGATATTCACTGTTAGCAGTTTGTTAGAAATGCTAACGTATGGGATTAACTACTGTGTGCATCAAAATCCATAAACATGACCATCATTTCCCTGTTACTGACGGTAATGACTGATCAATATTTCTATTAGATTACTTACATTATATCGTGTGGTAGGTCGGTTGTCGATAAGTTTTTGACCAAATTATTTTGGCAACCTATTCTATGCCAAATATCCATTATTACCAGTCAATCACATCAAAAAACTCTTCTATATTGCTGCTTTTTTTGTTAATAAAATCAACATCAAAAAAAGTATCTTTGATCATAATATCGAAATTTTTCTTTTTTATCTCATATCGATTATACAGCAGCTTTTCTTTTCCTCTTAATGATTCCATCATTGTCTGATATGACAATTCTCCTGAATTAAGGAAGGTATAAACATCTGCTTGTCCATAATAATGAATTTTGCTAGATAGTTACTCTGTGACTCCGTTTTAATCTTCTGAAGGAAGTTTGAATAGCCTCCACCATGCATATTGATGGGTTTTAAAACCAGTTCTACACCCTGATTCTTTCTCATCTTGTCTATATAATTATATTCTGTATCTCCCTCACAGAATACTGCAAACCTCTTCTGAAGGACTCTTGTTTTTCTACTCAAATGCCGTACCTCCCAATATCCCCTTCATATAAAACTCATATATCTTAGTGTTTTCATACCTCACTTCCGGAAAATCTGCTAGAGAATACAATTCTGATGTCAGTTCATATTTACTTTTTGTAATGAAATAAATCTGCTCTTTCATGTATGTCTTCAAATTTAGGTGTAATACATTATGTGTAGAAAATACAAACTGCCCTCTGTGCTCCATACCGTTAATATACGCAATAACACGGTCTGACAAGATTGGATTAAGAACCCGGTCCATCTCATCTGCAAATACCACTTTATTTTCATATACCACGCGAAATATCTGTACAGCCCATGCAAAAAATTCTCTGACACCGGTTGAATCCTGTGATAATTCTCTCTTAAACTGCTTTCCCTGTGCATTCTTACGAATTACCAGAGTTTTAGAATAAGGCTTCTCATCATCCACTTCAATTCCGCAAATGCTGTAATCTACCATCTTAAAAATTTCTACATATCTTAGATCTTTCATAATTTCAAGATCCCGTTCCTGCCTGACAATGCTGTCTATATTGTCAGAGGGTATATTACCCGGATATAGGACATTTAACATCCATTCGACAGTTGCTGATGCATCCTTATTTCCGAGAAGAGCCAGTTTAACTACAAATAATCCGTTACTATTATTGCTATTCTTAAGAGCAGCTGTCACTTCCCTGGCTGTTCCTCTTCGTAATGTATATATATCCTCCTGATCCCGTAAAATATCAAACACTACATGCTCAGCTGATTTCCGCTGGCTGCTTCTGATAAGTTTTTCGCTATAGATTCCTTTTGCATCAACAATAGTTTCATACTCATAAATATAATGATTCCCCGCTAAGAATACTACATTAAATTTCTGTTTGGGATTATTACACTCCATCAAAGTATCTGCGTTAATATATGAATTAACAGACTGCACTTTCATGTTTGTATCAAACAATGATTTCAGATATTTTAATCCATTTATAAAGTTGGACTTACCACCTGCGTTCTCACCTACGATAACTGCCGTTTTCAGCAGGTCATATCCTGTTTCTGTTGTAGTATAGTTATCCGGAAAGCGCTTCTTTACTTTCCCGCCTGGTGCTTCTAATGAAAACTCACACTCTTCCTTGAACGAACAAAAATTGTCAAACATATATCTTATGAGCATACTTCCACCGCCTTTCAATAATCATTATATACTAAAAAGAGCCGATGTAAACCAGTTTTTCGTTTTACATCGGCTCTTTTTATAGATATCATGTTAAAAAGCAAGCACCAAATATTAAATACATACTTTTAGCTGTTTTTTGTTGATTTTGCTCTTTCCATTAAATCGTGCAACTCCTATGAAATCATCATTATTTTTCTTCTGAACCACTCTTTTTCCTTACATAGAATACGGCTCCAATAACAATCAGCATAATACAGATACCTATAATAATGATTATCGTATTATTCCATGCATATTTTGAAGTGCTGTCATCTGTCTTAGACGCAGGAATGTTTTCATCTGCTTTGTTGTCTGCCTGACCGTTATCACTCATAATCCTGGTATCAACAACAATCGTGTAATCTGATGCATGGGTAAATACAAGTTCCACATTTCCATCCGGATCAATCTGTCCGGCACTGATAAATTCCAGTTCACCGGTCTGTTCATTGTAGTAGAACAGGTTCGCATACAGTCCTGCATTCTTTGATTCCATGTTGACGGTCAGTGTGGCTGTAAATCCAAACTCTCCGTCATAGGCAAGTGTCAGGTTCATGGAATACCGTTCCCCGGTCACATTGTTGATGACATCCACAGGAATGGATTTTCCTGCGTCGGCTCCGACTGTCACATCAAAATCAATATCTCCAGCTGCATCAGTAATATCCTGTCCATTGATTTTCCAAGAAAGACCATTTCCCATATCCAGAACAAGTGTTGTATCTTTGCCCTTGATACTGTCAATTACATCCTTCGGTACTACCGTCGTTCCGTTCATGGCAACTGTTACCGTATCGCCTGCCTTAGCTTCTTCAAGCTGTGGCTTGATAACATCCCAGCCTTCCTTGCCGCTGTCGTCCTTGATGTATGGCTTAATTGAATCTCCTTTTTCATTACCATTATCCGTATCAGGCTGTGGCTTCTGATTCTGATTACCATTGTCTGTGCCAGACTGCGGTTTCTGGTTTTGGCTGCCATTATCCTTGTTGCTGTCATCGGACTTAATCTTAGCGATCGGCTGTGTGTAACTGTGTCCGCACTTGGAGCAGGTGTAGGTCATGATGCCTTCCTCGGTTGTCGTTGCAGCCTTCGTCACTTTTGATACATAGCTGTGTCCTGTTGCCGGAATATTCTCCGTGTAGCTGTCTCCACAAGAACAGGTATACGTCCTTACCCCTGCCTCTGTACAGGTTGCTTCCTTCGTAATGCTTCCCGTATAGTTGTGAGTGTGCTTTTCCTCCGGCAGCTTCGCAATGCTCTCTGTGTAGCTGCTGTTGCATCTGGTGCAGGTGTAGGTTCTGATGCCTTCCTCGGTTGTCGTTGGCTGCTTTGTCACGGTTGCTTTATAATCATGTCCCAATGCTGCCAGCTCTTTTCCGGTACTCAGAAGTTTATAACAGTCCGTACAATAGGTATCTCCTGCGTATCCGGTCTGCGTACAGGTTGCTTCCTTTCGGTTCTTCACGGTTGTATGCACATGGTTCGTGGCATCCACTTCACCAAAGGTTTTACTACAAACACTGCATACTGCTTTTGATACGCAGGTAGCCGGTGTTCCGACCTTGTGCGGTTTTTTCTCGATTGTTGTACCAGCGGCAAGCTTTTCACCACAATCCTTACAGTAAGTATCTCCGGTATAGCCCTCCTCTTTGCAGGTTGCTTCCCACTGATTCCGTATTTCAGTATGTGTGTGATCACATTTGCTTCTTGTAATCGTAATGCTTACACTTTCTGTCTCGTAGTTGCCCTTGTCAGCTCCTGTATAAACCGCGGTCGCTGTCACTGCCACACCATCTGCAAGTGCCGTGTCCTTATCAGCCTCCTGCCAGCTCCATCCATCCGGAAGCGTAATATCGCCAACCTTCTTTGTGCTGTGTGCCGGAGCCATTGCAGCTTGCGGCATGTTCGGTGCCTGAGCTGCCTTATTTACAGTAAGTGCAAGCTTCGTATCAACTGCATTATAATTATCCTTATCGGATGGTGTAAATGTTACATCATACTCTGTCTTTTTGCTGTCTGCTGCTGTTGGCTTGCTACTGCTGTTCTTCCATGCAAATGCTCCTGTGATTTCAGTTCCATCTGCTGTCTGATAAGCTGCTTTTCCTCCGGTCAGGGTACTGTCTGAAAGTTTCTGTCCGTAGGTAAGTGCGCCTGCTGTCGGCTTCTCTGCAATTACCGGTGTTGCTTTAGTTACTTTAACAGTTATTGTTTTAGTTACTGTATTGTAGTTGTCAGCGTCATCAGGTGTAAATACTGCCTGATAGCCTTTGTTGTTTACAGTCGGAATGATATTCGTTCCTGTAAAGCTCCATGTTCCGGCAAGTGATTTGCCATCTGCTCCGGTCACACTGCCGCCTGTCATATCAGAATCAGCAAGTGCAACAGCAGGATTGTATTCACGCTCTGCTACAGTTGGAACTGTTACTACTGCCGGTGTTGCCTTGGCTACTGTAATAGCCGCTGTTCCGGTAAGTTCCTTGTAATTTTTGCTGTCAGCAGGCTTGAATACCCAGCCCGCCTGTGTGGTTCCGGCTGCCGGTATCTCGTCCGGATTGCTCCATGAAAAAATACCTTCTATCACATCATCTGTACCGGCTTCCACAAAAACGGTATTTCCGAGTGTCAGCTTTGAAATCTTTTCACCATAGATCAGCACGTTGCTTCTGTTTCCACCCTTAATCTCTACTGCCTTTTTCGCTACGGTCACAGTCAAGCTTTGTTCTGCCACATCCGCGTACTCTGCATTTCCCTGAACCTTATACCAAACGGTGTATTCCCCGGCATTTTTCGCTGTGGGGAGCTGCTCACTCCACTCAGAATCGTCAAGCCGGTAGAGCATCGTGCCGCCAGTGGTCTTGCCTGCTGTAACCAGCGCCTGTTCTGTACCATTGTAGGTCAGGGCGTTTGCCGTAGGTGCCGTAACAGTGGGGACAAGCTTGTTGGTCGCATTGACATTGACTGTCAGCGTGATGTCCTCATAGTTTGTGCTCTTGATCACTACGGTCACTGTGCCCACAGAGCCGATGGTTTCCACGTCATTTTTCTGAATGGGCAAAATCAGCTTGCCGTTTTCGATCCTTGCCGTGCCAACGGCGTAATAGCCGCTGGACAAGTTGATAGTTGGTGCGCCGTAGGTCACCGCGCCGTACTCCCTGGGAGCCTCCAGCGCAGGCAGCAGCGCGGACAGATCAACCGTATACGTCGCCGCGTGGTTGTTCGCGACTTGAAGCGCCTTGGCCGCGGGGGCAGCGATGCTCGCACTGCCGATAAAAACAAGCTGACGGCCGCCGCTGCTGCCGTATTCGATCTGCATCACCCTGCTGCCATCGGCAAAGACAAAGTTGCCGCCGGATGTCAGCGTCATTGTGCCGGTGAAGGTTCTGTCTCCGGCTTCTGCGGAGTCGAATTTCATATTGCTCAACTGGTAGTCGCTCTTGTCCAAATTAAGATTATCCAAAGTCGACAATATAGGATTCCGCGGGTTCTTCGAATCAAGCATAAAACCGGCTAACGCGTCGATTCCGTTTGTGCTGTCAGTCACTGCATCTGTACCATCGTATATCTTTTCAATCTTGGCAGGACAAAGGTTTTTAACCGACAGCTCATACGGCTCAAGCGTCCATGTCACCGACTTTTCACCCGTATAATTGCCTATGCCCTCGATGGTCAGCGTGTGCGTTCCGGCATTCTTTGCCTTATTGCTCGAATCTTTAATGGTGTAATCTTTATCCAATTCCAGCGGCTGTCCGTTGTAGGTCACCTCAAATTTGTATTCTACATCGCTAAACGCGCTGAAAGAAAACGGAGTAACCACCAGGCGGTTGTCTGACGAATTTCCGGTGTTGCCCGTGTCCGGCTTCTGCGTAATGACCGTTCGGTCGTCCTTCAGATTGGCAGGCACGACATTTATCGTATAGTCCTTGACTGCCACCTGCCATTGCATTGCTCCGTTGGGTCTATCCAGCCCTGTGATTACGCAGAATACATCCAGCCTATCACCGACCTTCACGTCAGCCACTCTATTCTCCGTCATATGTTCTGCGCCGCTGTTCGTTCTGCGATACCACTTCACCTCGTATACGCCCACATTTTCACCGGGCGAGGCAACCATGAAGGGGATGCTGCCGTTAATGGGAACATTTGCCGCGTTCGAAGTCGATCTAAAGTCGTGAGGGGCTTGCTTGATATCGAATTTTTCCCAGTTTTGCGCCGCCGCATCAACCCGTTTATCAAGGCTTGTGCCTGTAGCGTAATATTGGTGATCCAGCACATCCGCGAGAATCTTGCCGCTTGGCAGATCATACGCGCCAAGGCTGCCGCCCGTGGCGGAAACATGCATGCCCTCAGCCCAATCCTCTATATTCAGTTGGCCAAGGCTGCCGCCCTGGATGGAAAGATTTGTGTTTGCGGAGCAATTCTGTACATCCAGCTCGTCAACGCTGCCGCCCTTCAGCGCAACGACAGCGCCGCCGGTCATCTTCAGATTGCCGACAAAACCGTTCTCCAGCGTAAAGCTCCCGCGCTGACTCCCATCAAGGAGGATATTCGTAATCTGACCGCGCTCCGTGCCGTCGGTAACCGTCAAATGCATATTGTTAGTGGGCTTGAATGCGCCGTCATCTTTAACCGACATCATATGTCCGTTCAGATCAAGCGTATTGCCGTTCGGGCGATAACCAACGCTCCACGTAGCATCTGCCGCTTCAGCTTCATAATCTGTATACAGCTTTAATATACCGTTAGCCTTCTCATCTTCGGCATCGCCCAGCCAAGCTTTGAAGGCATCCTTCCATTGGTCTGCGGTATAGAGATTGCCATCCACCGAGGCTGCGAATTTGCCGCTCTTGCCGCAGTATTCGCATGTCGCTACGCCAGTTGTTGCATCCGGTTTCATGTCCGGATGCAGGCATTTTACGACCTTGACGTTGGAGATAGACGCGCCTTGGAGTGTTTTTGTGTACTCCACATACGACCCATCTTCATTCTGGTATGCATAGCCATCTGCAAGCAGTTCGCCAAGTTTGACCGGCTGGTGATTCGCTGCCCAAATCTCATTAAAGCTGCCGCCGCTCAATTTAGTCTTTTTCAGTTCGTCAAGTTGATTATTCCCGAACGTCAGTTTTCCGATCGTACCTGCATTCGGCCCTACGATCACTGCGGCTTCCCGCGTTTCTGCTTCATAGTTCGAGCTATCCGATATATTGATCGCGCTGATCGTACCGCCTTCCCACTCGCTCAAATCCAGCGTAGCCTTCGGGGAAACACCGCTGTAGCCGCCCACCCCATCTAGACTTTCGTGACCGCCTTCTCCGATGATTTTCAATGTGCAGGATGTAGGCTTGTTATTGTCCCCAATATCAATCCAGCCACCGGTGATCGTATGCCCGTTCAGATCCAGCGTAACAATTTTACCATCTCCGGTAATCTCCGCTCTGGATTGAGGAGTTATGCCCCATTCAATATTCGCCAGCAGCGTGACAGTTGTGCCATTCTCTGCCGCATTCATCGCTGACTTAAAGTCTGTGCCGTAGGTGGTCTTGCCGCCGTTTTCGATCTTCACGAGCATCTGCGCCTTGCAGGTAAAGCATGTGCCATCGTTATCCACGCCCTTATGCGAGCACTCGCTCTGGCAAATTTTACACTTGCCAGTACTGCTATCATATTCATGATTTTCGGACTTGCCGCACGCGCAGCTGTGGAGATGTGGATACTGGCTATCCAACTTCCATTCATGCTCATGCTTCACGATGGTAACGTTGTCCGAACATGTGTAAGCTCTGGTATTTGCATACTCTTTTTCTTTGCCTTCTACAAGGCTTTCTGTTTTAACGCAGACATGATTCTCTGCCAGCAGGGCAGACACCTTTGCGTAGACGCTCGACCCCTTGACCGATAACTGTTTCCCGTTCACCGTCTGACTGTCGTAGTCTACTTTGAACGCGCCTTGGGTCAGCCCCTTTGTCAGTTCTGCGCTCCCTGTAATCGTCAGGCCGCCATTCAAATCCAAATCGCCGTTAAATTCCAATTCGCCGCCCTCGGCATAAACCGCAGGCTCGCACGGTCTTGTATTTCTAGGGACGCCGCCCAAGCCGCCCGTGGCCGTCAGCTTGCCGTTAAAAATCAGCTTGCCGTCCGTAACCTTGACCGCAGGAGCAATCGCAGGATTAGTCAAAGTACTACTGCCTTCGTTTTCTGCGGCTGTTGCGGTCACATCTTTCTCAAATGTCACCGTGCCGCCCTTGACAAGAATCGCAGGTGCGGCGGACAAATTCTGCGCACTGCCGGTTACATTCAAAGTATCCTCAAAAATCAGTTCGCCACCCGTAACCTCGATTGCGGGTGCGACCAATTCTTGGCTTGTGGCTGTCTGGCTGATGGTTGCCGCGCCTGTGATTTTCAGCGTGCCCGCCTCAACCGTGATAATCGGATTGCCCTGATGTTCCAGAGAATGCCCCGCCATATCTAATGTGATCGTTTTGTCCGGATAATTGAACACAAACCCATCGTCGATAGCCGTATTGCCGCTCGCCTCGGAATACAGCGTTACAAGCGCCTTAGCGCCTGTTATTTCAGAAGCTTCATCCATAGCTTCCTGCAAAGAATCATGGATACTAAGCCACGTGCCTTGGGCTATCGGCTTAAAGTGGCACTTCGTGCATTCGCCTGTTGTACTATCCCATTCGTGGGTTTCCGGCGAACCGCTGGTATAATCGCAGTACTGGCATCCTGAAACGTGATGCTCCTTACTATGTGTTGGCACAGTCTCAACCGTATGCGGAATCACATCGCCAAACGTATTCCCGCAGGGGCATTTCTGACGGTGCCCCCCGTCTCCGACCGACACAGATCCTTCAGAGCCATTGTTCCCGCAATTCGCCTTTAGCGTTGTATTGCCCGTATTAAAGCCGCATTGCTTACAACTCTTTATATGTTGTGTATCGCCGGATGGCGTATAAACGGCATTGTGATGCTCGCAGTAGTCCAGCACGAGTTCCACGCCCGATATGGAGGATGCCCCCCACTCCGAGGGCGATTTCGCCTCACCGTCAAGGACGCCTTCGTGTATCGGCTTTGTGCTGTACAACTCGACATTGTCAACAAGTTTCTTGGAACTCCCACCGTTGATCGTCACCTTGCCGCTGCTGATACCCAGCCTTGGCGCAGATCCACTTTCAGAACGGATCGCCGCGCCATCGCCATTGGAATTATTGATGATCAACTCACCGACATTGGCACCATTGTTCGATTGCCCGTAAATGTAAAATGCGTTGCCACCGCTGTGGATCAAAGCACCGTTAACCGTCAGCGTCGCGCCTTGGCAAAGCACCAGACCGCCATCTTTCGAACCGTCTACCGTCAAGTCACCGCTGATGGTTATGTTGCCTTGAACGATGTAGTACTTGCCGCTCAAAGTCGTATCATTTTCCGTGAGTACAGGACCTGTTCGATCAAAACTGGTATCCTTTATAATGTCACCATTTGCATCAGCACCGTCCGGATTGATTGTTACATCCGCCAGCGGCGCAATCTGCCCATTGAACCAGCCGAACAGCGCCTCAAAGCATTCCGCGCCCGTGATCTGCGTCTGCTGCTCCGCCGTCAGCGCGTCATAGGCATCATATGCCTCCTGAATCGCCATGTATGCCGCCAAAACCTCGTCGTCATCCATCGCGGGCAGTTCGTCCGCATCGGGCAGCGCGTCGATCTGTGCCTGCACGGCGGCCACGGCTTCCGCGCCGGCCTTCGCCTTGGCTTCCGCTTCCGCGTCAGCGCCCGCCGTTTCCACGGTGGACGTGCCGTCCACAGGCCCCAGCTCGTCCGCCAGCGCGGGCGCGGGCAGGAGCGTCAGGCACAGGGCCAGCGCCATGAACATACTCAATACTCGTTTTTTCATATCTTTCCTCCTTAAAATCAGTTTGCGTTTATGTCGAATCCGGCGTCCGCCGGACGTTGTTTTTATAACTCTTCCGGTACCAGATGCAGCTTTTTCGCTGCTGTCTTGGCCTCCGCCCGGCGCTTCACATCCAGCTTTTCAAGAATGTGGCTGACATGGGTCTTCACGGTCGGCAGCTTCACATCCATGATCTGTGCGATCTCGGCGTTGGACTTGTCCGCACAGAGCAGATGGAGAATTTGCAGCTCCGTGGGCGTCAGCTCCTCACCGGGGGCAAGGCGGGGTTCGAGGAAATGCGGGTAGAACGCCGCCTGCGTCCGCACCGCCGCCATCAGCCGCTTGCGCCATGCTTTGTCGCCGTCCCAGTCCAGCGCTTCCAGCAGCGGCAGCACCGCCGTGCCGTATACGCTGACGGTGCGGATGAAGCGGTACTCCGCCGCCGCGTCCAGCGCCGCCGTCAATCGCTCGCGCCACCGCTCATCCTTCTTGCGGCGCAGGGCGATGGCAGTCAGGACATTCAGGTGGATGCCGTCGATGATGCGGGCGCAGTTTTGAATGTACGGCTCCAGAGGGGCAAGCGTCAGCTGCGCCGTGTCCGGTCTACCGTCCTCCAGCTCCACCATTGCCTGCGTGAGATACTGGTAGCGCCGCATGACGTTCAGGTGCGTGAGTTCGCGCGGGGCTTTTTCCCGATACCACGCGTCTGCCGCATCAAGGTCGCCGGTGTGCATGTCAATACGGCAGAGCATGGCGTCCATATTGGGCAGAAAGCGTGTCAAACCGCGCTCGGCAAAGCATTCACGGAGTACCTCGATGGTGCGCCGCGCGTCGGCGGGCTGCCCGTTTGCAAGCTGGCTGCGAGCCAGCAATCCACTGACGGCGAACTCCATGTCCGGCGTGCCGTGGTTGCGCACCTCGTTCATCTGCGGGAGAAGGGACAGCATCCGCCCTGTGACGTCCTCGCCCTTTTCAAACTTACTTTCGGCAATGGCGCAGTCCGCAAGGCCCATGCCGTCCCTCCCCAGTACAGCCTCCACAGGGAGACGGAGGGTCTTGTAGAGCAGGTCGTCCTTTTTGCTCCATTCGGAAAAGTCCTTGCCGCCATTCATGATGCTCGGCAGCGCGCTCGTGACGGAAAAGGACGGCAGCGCCACCTCTTTGTTCGTCAGCAGACGGAACACGGCGGGGATGGTCTCCGTCAGACCGTTCACGCCCCGCTGTGGCAGGGAGATGTCCAGCCATGCAAGGCGGCTGCGCGCCTGCTTTCCGGCGGCATCCTGCCTGCCGCAGTGTTCGGCAAACTTTTGCAGTTCGCCATACCAGCGCTCCGAGCCTTCGTAATCCATGGCCAGTGCGCAGAGCATACTCATGCCCTGCATCAGCGAGGGGGAGGCGAGAATTTCCGTCTCCGGCAAGCTGCGGTAGTATTTTTCCATCTCGGCATAGTGACCCATGCCGGGGTGGAGTTCTGCATTACGCACCAGCAGCTCAGAAACCTTGGAATTGTCACCGCCGCTGGTGTAGCATTCCAGGGCATGGGCGTAGTCCTCCTTCAGCTCATAGTACAGCCCGCCCCGGCTGAAGAGCGCTTTGCGCTTTTCCTCGGTATACTCCCGTTCCATCTCCCAGAGGAGAAAAGCCCTGAAACCCGGCCAGAAGTGGAAGCGCTGGCAGTCTTCGTAGCGCAGCATAGTAGTGTATCGAAGAAGCCAGTCCAGCCGTTCGCCGGCACGGGGATCGCCGCTGACCATCCGCGCCATTTCCAGGTCAAAGCTTTCAAAGGGGGCCAGCTCCAACAGGAAGTGCCTCACCGGCAGGTCAAAGCGCCTATAGATGGCGGTCTCAAAGTAGAGGAACACCTCGTGGAACACCCGCGCCACCAGCTCCGGCGTCCACGGCTTGTCCTGGGACATGCACCTCACCGTGATGGCCACACCCAGCGGATAGCCCACGGATTCTTTCAAAATTCCATCGATCTCGCTATCTGTTACGTTTACTCCCGAAAGCTGAAACAGCCGCCGCACATCGCCCGCGTCAAAAAGCAGGTCGTCGGCCTCCAGCACCGTCATCAGCCCCGTGTACTGAAACGCCGTCAGGCAGCCGGGCGGCACACCGCGCGAGAGCAGCACAAAACGGTGCTCCGGACTTGAGCGAATCAGTTCGCAAAGAGCCTGCTGCCTGGCTTCCTCCTGCATGAGCTGAAGATCGTCAATCACCAGAATGTCCCAATCCTGCGCTGACGGTGGAATCACGCAGTCTGGGTCTGCCGCACTTAGCCGCAGCACGTTCCGACCGCGCAGCAGGGCGTCCGCCAGTACTGTCTTTCCAAAGCCGCAGGGCGCACTGAAAAAAAGGACTCTGCCATGCAACATGAAGCTGTCAAACCGTTTCTGAACGGAGGTCTTTATGATGATATTTTTGGTCATTTCTTTCCTCCCTTTGATACAGAGTGAGATTTCCATAAGCCTTTCGCAACCTATCTTAAATTATATTATACGAGTCTGTTTCAAAATGTAAATCATACCAAAGGATGAGACACGCTGCATGCGTTAATTGTCATCATGCCAAGAGAGGGCATACATTCAATGATTATGAAATCATAAAAATCTCTTAACTTCTCTACCAAAGATTTAAGTGTCAGTTCTCTGCTCATTGCACACGCAAAAAAATCCGCCCAGATTAGAACCTAATCTAATCTGAACGGAATACTCATTCAGGCTTGATATTTTCCAAGCATAAATCTCATTTTTTTAGTTTCCTGTTAGCAGAAAAACAAAAAAACGGCAATGATTTTTCTCTCATTACCGCTTAAAATAGAGCGTTCCCTATAGGAATCGAACCTACAATAGACCCTTAGGAGCTCGAATCCACCTTGGGAACACCGATTATTTTAAGTAAATATAAGTCAAGGAAAGCCTTGATTTTCCTAACTATTTTGTAAATCTCTGTCAAAATAAGAAAACGGAAAATCATCTGAGAAAAACGGTTTTCGCTGTCAAATCGCTGACATTGTCACCCTGAGGGTTCAGCTATTCCGTTCCAATGATTTTTTCATAAATATGGCTACCATTTCATTTATAGCAGTAATGATAACACTGTTTTCTTATTAGATTATCTACATAATAGCGTGTATGAGGTCGGACGTCGATGGTTTTTTGACCATAATTTGCTTATATTTACCACAGGCTTCTTCGATTGAAAAAGGTGTACGCTACTACTCCCACCTTTACACTTATACTTATCTCATCAATGTACCATTGAAATTTTATTTTCTTCTTATATAAAATGTATCAATGGCTTTACTTACAAACTCTGCTGTGCCTACTCCTCCAGCATCATCGATATTTTCCGTAAGTTCTCCTCCACCGGCATACATTCTTCCAAGGCCGCTTAAAATCTTATCAGAACATGTATAAAAATGATCCGTAATGTAATCCTGAAGTTTTCTTACATGCACCTGCACCTGTTCATCTGCTGGATCCATTTCTTTCATCTGACCGAATTCAACAAATAATTGCATAAACTCATTTGTAACAGTAGCTTCATCATCTTTCGTACAATTCTTTGTTTTCTCTTCAAACTCCTTATACTCAGAAGTTTGTCCCCATTGTTCTTTTGCTCGTTTAGAATACTCATCAATCTTTCTTGTATCAAATACTTTAAAATCCATATATTTCACTCCTATTCCTTTTATTCCTCGAGCAAAACTAATAAGATTTTCAAGATGCTCCTTTTTCATAGTAAGCAATTCAATCTGCTGCTCTAATGCTTTGTTCCTGTCAAAGTTAGGAGCATCGATTATCTTTTTAATCTCCTTAAGCGGAAATTCCAATTCTTTAAACAGTAGAATTTGTTGCAGCCTTTCCAAGGATGTATCGTCATACAACCTATAACCTGACTCTGTATATTCAATAGGTTTTAAGAGACCAATGGTATCATAATACTGCAGAGTGCGTATACTCACTCCTGTTAATTTACTTACCTCATTCACTGTCATCATTGTCATTTCCTCCTCTCGATAAACATATCGTAAACTATTACGTTGCGTAGGAGTCAATAGTTTTTCAAAGAAATTTTCAAAATTAACAGCTTGATAAATTTATATTTCTACGAAGAAAGCCAAAGACATTTAACTGTTCACCCAATCAAACGTCTTTGGCTTATTTAATTACAACTATTTTTTTAGAGTTTTACCCAGTAACTCATACAGAGCTTCTGCCTCTTCTTGAGATAAAGTAATTCCTTTTCCCATTTTTTCATGTTCTGGTGCCCAGTCATGAATATCATATTTTTCTGCAACTCCATTCCATGAAATCATATTTAATTCTTTTTTCCAACCTTTGGCACTTTCTGAAAGTATTCCTATTGGGTAACAAAAAGCACCGTATTTCTACGGTGCGTTCTGTCAGATATATTCTGTTTTATGATAGCAGAAAACTGGAATTCACAGTTCTTCCATCCTTCCCATCTTCAGCGCCATAACAAGAGTTCCGGCTGCCATCACAAAGACACCAATTTCAATCACATAGATGGGAAGAAGCGCCGAACCTGCCACGGCAAAGAAATCCACGATAAAATGAATCCCATATGCAAGAACCGCTGTAAAAGCCGCTGTCCTGCATTTGCCTGCCTTTACCGCCCGGTAGATCAGCAGTGACAACCCGATATGCAGAATGATGGCACTGATTCTTTCGATTCCGCTTACAAAAAAGAGTGGTGCCGGTGTTGTCCATAGGGCCGACAGCTGTGACACAGTCTGGTTTGCAGACTCAGCAGGAAGTGCCGCCAGCGTATTCTGCATGGCTCCGCTGTTGATCATCAGCATGGACACAAGATTGCTGATTCCGGAGAGTCCTCCGAGCAGAATGGCCTCCACACCGCCATGCCCGATTCCATACATCAGTGCATTTGGAAAATCCAGCCATTTCTTCATCCAGAACTTCATGGCAATCAGTCTTCCGGTCTCTTCAAAAACCGCTGCAGCCAAAGCCGCGTACACATAGTAAAGCCATGGCCTGCTCTGTGCGTTCAGTCCGCAAAACTGAATGACAAGAACATGCAGCAGCTGCTCCAACAGCATGGCAAACAGCAGATAGGTTCCTGCTCCGATAAAGAACGAGGAAATCCTTGCCTTAAGCCTCACCCTTCCTGCAATGAACAAAGCAATCGGTACCCCCATCGAGAGGACAACGGAGCAGATAACTCCCGCTATCGCCAGACCTGATATTGTGTTCAATTCCATCTTTATACCTCCCTGATTCTCAAAAAATTCCTTTATTGTATTTAAACTGTCCATACAATATAAAGCCTAATCCGACAATAACTGCTGGAAGAATGATATAATCTATAATTATTTCACTCCAAAACGAAACAATAAAACCTAATACAAGAGATATTCCTATAATCAGCGTTCCTGTGCCGACTGTTTTTCCATACTTTGGTATATCTTCTTCCTTTACTTTTCGCCTGTTATAAGAGTGAATTGTGCTGATATTGCCTTTGATATTTACAATTCCCACAACAGATATGAACACTCCCAAAATCAACATTATAATATTTTCCATAATGACCTCCTAAAAATAGAATAGTTCCTCAAATTTTTTGTCCAATGCAATACAAAGAATTAGAGCCAATTTTGCAGTTGGATTAAACTGTCCTGTTTCAATAGAACTAATGGTATTTCTTGATACCCCTACCATTTCTGCAAGCTGAGCTTGAGAAAGATTTGCTTCTGTGCGAACTTCCTTTAAGTGATTTTTCAGTTGTAATTGTTCTTTCATATTCTCACCTCTAAAAGATGGCTAACAAATCCAACAAGTGCCAAAATGGAAAGCACAAAAAACAGAACAGTCAAGACCAAATCGCTCTTTCGCTTCATTTTGATAAAACGAACTAACCATTGTGTTGCAATAATGCTGAAGTATATAACCCACGGACTGTAAATCATAGTATGAGCAAGCACAGAAGCTAACAGCGAAAGCAAACAACACACTAAAGCACCAACTCTGCTTGCGTGACTTCCGGCTTGATATACCACTTCCATTTCAGCCAAGTCCTTATTGCGATGTTCTTTTCTGCTTGCATTTAAGATTTCGTCCTTTTTCATAAAAACACCTCCATACCAAGTTTTCTTTGCATATTTTAATCATACACATACCAAGTTTTCTTGTCAATAGAGTTCATAAAAAAGTTACAACCGATATAAGAGATAACTTTTCTACCACTTCGATTATCCTCACGCTTGGTAGCACCTAACACTTTGGCAATGCTCTGTGCAACTGAAAGCTTTTCAGCCAAAACTAATTTCATTTGCATCTGCTCCTTTCGTAAAAAATAAGCAGCCACACACCGTAGTGCATGACTGCTATGTAAAAAGTTTGGAAAGGATTTTTGCAACCTGATACAATTTTCTGTTCTATAATCTCCGTCACAATAAAAATATTTCCATCATTTCAAAAGAGAATGACGGAGATATTTCGCCCTGCTTATTCTTGTAGCAACCAATCGGCTATATCGTGAATTTCGATTCCTTCATAGCTATATTGGGGATGTTTGGTTCTGGCAATAATCATTTTCGGATAAGCATCTCGAATCTGAAGCAGAGGAGAGCATTCTCTCTCAAATGTTTCCTGCCCGGAAATGTTGTCGCTGACCTGAATATAAAACTTCTCGCTGCCTCTCTGAGCAACAAAGTCGATTTCCTTTTGATAGAGCTTGCCGACATAAACATCATATCCACGGCGAAGAAGTTCGATGCAAACGATGTTTTCATATACTCTGCCATAATCCATATTTCTGTTTCCCAGTATTGCATATCGAATGCCGCTGTCACACAAATAGAACTTTTCAGAGCTTTCAAGGTATTTCTTACCTCGGATGTCGTATCTCTTAATATCATAAAATACAAAAGCATTGCACAAATACTTAATGTACTTTCCAACGGTTACATGATTGGTTGGAGTCTCATTTGCTGTCAGTAGCTGACTGACCTTATTCGGAGAAGTCAGGTTGCTGATATTATCCATAAGGAACTCGCTCAGACGCTGTAAAACCAAAGTGTCCGGGAGCGTATATTTCTGTACCAAATCCCTTGTAACAATCGTTTCGTAGACCTCTTTGATATAGTTTGTTCTGTCTTTTTCGGTTCTATAAGCATAGGAACCTGCTAAACCGCCCTTGATAGCGTACTCATCAAAGAGCTTATCTTTGTCACTAATATCATCATAATACTGGCAATATTCCTGGAAGCTGAAAGGAAACACATGAATTTCAATATAGCGTCCGGTAAACAGAGTTGCCAGATCTGCACTCAACAGGAAAGCATTAGAGCCTGTTACATAGATGTCGTATTTTCCCTTAGAGTACAGGCTGTTGATTGCCAGTTCAAACTTGGGACACATCTGAACCTCGTCTACAAACAGGTAGTTCGTTCTGCCTTCCTGATAATGTTCTTCCACATAGGCGTGTAAGGCATGATATTCCTTGATTTCTTCATACGCCAAATCCATGAAGTCGATGAAGATAATATTGATGTTTTCAAAATTGCTTTTCAGATACGCAATATACGCCTGCATCAATTTGGACTTACCAGATCGACGAATACCTGTAATGATCTTGATGTCAGGAGTGCCATTCAGTTCAATGATTCTATCGAGATATTTTGCTCTCGTGATTGTTTTCATATAGTCACCCGCTTTCAAAAACTGAAGTTTTTTCATTTCTCGAAACCGCTTTGCTGTACTTATTATACTGTCTGCTAATAGTATATGCAAGATGTCGCTTTCAAAAACATATTTTTTTTTATTTTTTGAAAGTGGAAACTATGTAAAGGCAACCCGAAGGCTGCCCCAGGCATCAAGCCTATCCTGCTTACACAGGTTCATTATCATCTTCATCGACGGAGCTATCCGGAGGCTCAGGAGGCTGAAGCATAGCACCGGTAATTGTACAAAAGTGTGTTGACATTTACACTGGTAATCTATTTGCCTCAATAATTTTTTCGAGCATTCTGGCAAATCCTTCCGGATTTTGGATTTGATACTGCATATGGTTAAAATCCCTCAAAAACAGGAAAATTACCGTGTATATATGTCTGCATCACTGCATTTCTGTATTTAAAATGTTCTTCTATTTGTTTTAAATACCATACTTACACCTTCTATTTTAATCTATTTTTCTGCACTCTTCCATTCAGCAACAGCATTTTTCACCCGCTGGTCAATATCCAGACGTGCTGTCTGACATTCTTTCGGATACTTTCTTGCCGCCTGAAATGCCAGTTTCATAAAGATTCCAGAACCAATTGGCAGCATCGTCTTTAACATACTCTCCGGAAAAACAAAATGGGTCCCATGCTCGTAAATGACAGACTCCAACCTGCATGTGTGGGGATGATCTTTCATACGCAGCTCCATACGGCGTATATATTTTGCAGTATCCCACAACACATCATCTTCAGCGCCAATCAGCAATAACGTTCCATGAATTTTTTCAATCTTGATCATTTCTTCTTCTGTAATTGGATGAGCTGTTTCTGAGTCATCAAACAATTTTCTCGAATTAATCATATCACCGGTCCGTTTTGTTTCTTTCTCAATCACGTGCCAGTAGTCCGGATGTTTATAACAAAACGGCATATACGGAAGCGGTTCACCTTTATAAGAGAAAAGTGATTCTCCCTCAATCGGCCATTCCTTACAGCCATCTTTTTTCCCCTGCATAAATCCCTGCCAGATAAAATCACTCGGTGTCAGACCAATCGTCAATGTAAGATCTTCAAAATAAGAAGCGGCAGTTAAAGCAAGTGTTCCTGTAGTGGATGCCCCGACAATTCCTATCTTCTGATTACCATGTGTTTTTAACCAACTGATTGCTTTTTCTATACGTTCCAGCGGATAATTATGATGTCCATAATCCTTTTTTGCCGGAGACATTGTCATCACATTCACACCAAGTTTATGTAACCATTTCACGGATGTTCGTGCCAGATAATCCTCTGAATCATCTCCGATCATGGCAATCATTGCACAGTCTGCGTCCGTTTCACATTTCCAATATGCACCATAAAATCCATCTGTTTCCATTTCAAAATGTCTTTTCTGCATCTGCATCATCTCCTTAATATCAACCATATTTCTCCAAAACTATTATTTTGTTCGAGATATTCCGAACAGCCGGAATCTTCCCAATCACATGATAAATCGGCATAAGTTCTTTCATACCCTCAACCAGACTGACTTCATGCAGGATAGAAAAATTTGCTGCAATCTTTTGTAGTTCTGTTCCGTTCTTAACTCCCCATGTGAATTTTGCATTGCTGCCCTCTATAGATTTTTCTTTCACATGTTTTACAACAAATGGTGACATGGTTTCGACCATTACAGTTATTTTCTGAAATGATTTTTCAATAATAGAAAACATCTTTCTGATGTCCTTCTCACACAAATACATAGTAAGTCCTTCAATTACTACCAGAACATTTTCTCCATGATAATCTATATCGTCGACGTAGGAATCATCCATTGCAGACTTTGCAATCTGATAGATTGGACCTGTTTCCAGAAGAAACTGCTGCCTTATCTTCATAGTCTCCGGCAAATCTACATTGTACCAGCGCAGATATTTTCCCTTCAAACGATAACATCTGGTATCCAGTCCGCATGCAATATTTACAACAACTGTATTTTCATGCTTCCCCAAATATTGCCTGACCATCCGGTCTAATACAATTGTCCTTGCAATCACACCATAAGTCATGGCACTATCTTTATCCGCTCTGGAAAAATCATAATCAAGCCTTTCCACAAGTTCTACGGCAATCTCGTCCTTAATCTTCGCATTTTGTTTTTTTGTTTCTTTTGCTCTTGCATACAGGGTCTGTACCATCGTTTCCGGTACACCTGTCACATCCACTTTTTCTTTCATTGTTTGTCGCCTTCCACTGCCTTTCTTACTTCTTCCACCCACTCTGCACTATGACAGCAAAACAGTTCTTCGTGCTGCATATTGTGTCTCCGGATATCCGGATTTTTGAAATAAGTACAATATCTCTTTTCGTATTTTTTTCCCATCTTTGTTGCGTAAAACACATGGATTGTAGTTCCCGGCACATCAATTCTTTGCCACAATGTCAAGTGGTGAATTAAAAAAGGTAGCCAATATCAAAGAATTTATCTTTGTGGCTACCATTCTGATAATTTTTCAGCCTGACTCATACTGCTTAACTTGTACTATTCGAGAGTACGAATTATAATATGACAATATGGAGGTGCAGTATGGATTACATGACTTTGAAAGAAGCAAGTAAAATTTGGGGAGTAACACCCCGTTGGATAAATTATTACTGTTCTGCAGGACGTATCCCAGGAGCGGAAAAAATGGGAACCGTCTGGCTTATCCCGAAGAATGCAACAAAGCCATTAGACGGACGAAGAAAAGCTGCCGGGCAATCAGGAGGGGAACATCATGATTGAAGTTTATTATGCGGAAGATGACGAAACGATTGGCAAGTCTGTAAAAGAATATTTGGAGCAGCAGAATTGCAAAGTGACTGTTTTTGATAGGATTGCCGATGTCAAGAAAGCATTGATCGGTCATTTGCCTACGATCGTTTTGTTGGACTGGAATATGCCGGACGGACAAGGTAGTGAATTGTGCCTTTGGATTCGGGAAAGATGGATAACCCTCCCTATTGTCTATTTGACGGTTCGCGGTGATTCCCATGATATTGTTACGGGCTTCCAAAATGGGGCGGATGATTATGTGGTAAAACCCTTTGATCTTGCTGTTCTGTATTCGCGTATTTTAGCTCTGCTGCGGAGAACCGAGGGCGTAACCCACACAAAACTATTCTGCGATGACTTGATGTTGGATAAAGAGAAAACGGCTGTTTATAATGGGCAGAAAGAAATCGTTGTCAGCCAGCCGGAGTACCGGATTCTCCTGATCCTGATGGAAAACAAGGGAAAAACGATTACCAGAAACCAGTTATTAGAGCAAGTTTGGGATCGCAGCGGGAACTATGTAAATGATAATACGCTGACGGTCACCATGAAAAGACTGCGGGAAAAGCTGAATCATCCAGCCTGCTTAAAAACGATCCGAAGTTTTGGCTACCGTATGGAGGATACACAATGAGCGAAAAATGGAAACAAAAAATACTTCTGATTTTTCCGTTTGCTGTTCTTGCGGCAGGCATGATGCTTACCACCGCTTTCTTCCTGCACACATACCGGCAGATTGCATTTGAACACACTTCGGCATTATGCGAAACCATATTGGCAAATTCTCCCGAAGCCGAGCCGCAGCTATTAGCGGCTCTGAAAGACTATCATTCATTGACGGAACAAGAACTCAGAGGCAACGATTATCTGGGAAAATACGGATACCGGGCCGATGATTTTTGCTATGATTTCCCACCGGATACCGTGCTTTTTCCGATTCTATTTTTCCTTGTGACCGCTTGTGCTTTTGGGGCCGGGATCTTTCTGTCCCGCAGAAAAAATCGAAAGCGAATCGATGATTTGACCGAGTATTTGGAGCAGATCAATATCGGTGCTGGCTGGACATTGATACAAGCGAAGGAAGATGAATATTCCCATTTGCAGGACGAGATATACAAAACTGTCACGATGCTTTATCAAACAAGAGAAACAGCAGTCGCCGCAAAGAAAAATTTTGCAGAGAACCTGGCTAATATTGCGCACCAACTGAAAACACCGATCACAGCGGCATTTTTATCGTTGCAGCTTATGGAAAAAGAGATTCCGGGGGCTTACGCAGAACAGGTTAAACAGCAGTTGAAGCGATTAAACCGTCTGGAAGAATCCTTGCTCATGCTTTCCAAAATTGATGCTGGAACGCTGCCGCTCAAGCGGGAAAAGGTCGATCTTTATACGGTGTTAAATCTGGCGGCAGATAATCTGAACGATCTGTTGCGGAAAAATCATATTACTGTTGACATTCCAGAAAATGGCTGTATTGAATTTTGGGGGGATTTAGAGTGGACAATGGAAGCCCTCATCAATCTCATAAAAAACTGTATGGAATATTCTAAACCGGGCGGAATCGTCCATTGTGACTATGCAGGCAATCCTCTCTATGTAGAAATTCGGGTATGGGATGACGGGGCGGGCTTTGACACAGAAGACTTACCGCATCTTTTTGATCGTTTTTACCGGGGCCGGCGTGCAGCATCCAATGGCATTGGAATTGGCCTGGCTCTTACCCGTTCCATTTTTGAATTACAGAACGGAACTATAACCGCTTACAATTTGCAAAACGGCGGTGCTTGCTTTGAAATAAGGATATACAGTCACTGAGATGTCACTTTACTTTGCTATACTGTATGCAAAACCATCCGGTAGAAAGGAGAAAGTGACATGGAAATATTAAGATGTGAAAACGTCCGAAAAGTATATGGTGCAGGAAACAATCAGGTTGTTGCACTGGATCATATTGACCTGTCCGTACAAAAAGGAGAATTTGTTGCCATCGTAGGGGCGTCGGGTTCAGGAAAATCCACCTTACTTCATATTTTGGGAAGTGTGGATAAGCCGACAGAAGGGAAAGTCCTGATAGAGGGGACAGAACTATCTGCCATGAACCGAACACAGGCAGCCATTTTCCGGCGTAGGAAAGTCGGGTTGGTCTATCAGTTTTATAACCTTATCCCCACCCTTACCGTCCGAAAAAACATTCTCATGCCGCTCCTGTTAGACAAGCGCAAACCAAATCAGGAATACTTTGAGCAGATTGTACATTCCCTGGGAATTGAAGATAAACTGGAATCACTGCCCAGTCAGCTTTCCGGTGGACAACAGCAGCGAGTTGCTATCGCTCGTTCTTTGATTTATCGCCCTGCCATCCTGCTTGCCGATGAACCAACCGGCAATCTGGATCGGAAAAACGGAGAGGAAATTATTGACTTGCTGAAATTGTCCAACCGCAATTTGGATCAGACCATTCTTTTGATCACCCATGATGAAAAAATTGCGTTGGAAGCGGATCGCATTATCACCATAGAGGATGGAAAAATCATCAGCGATCAGAAACGGAGGTAAGGATATGTGGAAAGACTATTCGACAGGATTTATAAAAAAGAATCGGGCTTCCAGCATATCCGTTCTGGTCGCAGCTTTTATTTCCGCTTTGTTTCTGTCTTTACTGTGCGGTCTATTTTATAACTTCTGGAATTATGAGGTAGAATCCGTTATTTTAGAAGAAGGAAACTGGCAAGGACGTATTACCGGGGCATTTGAAGAAGATATAGTGTCTGAGATCGAAAATTTTGCCAATGTAAAAACGGCAGAAATCAATGAAGATTTATCTGACGGGCAAACGCTTGTCGTTGATATTTGCTTTGATGACATGAGGGCTGTATATCATGATATGCCTCTTATCGCCCAGCAGGCAGGCGTTCCTGAAACTTCCGTATCCTATCATGAATCGCTGTTGTCAAGTTATTTCATCAACGATCCGCAGGATAGCACGCCACCCTTATTGATGGCTTTTTATCTTTTTGTACTCCTTCTAGTGTCAGTGTCTTTGATTTTAATCATTCATAACTCCTTTGCAGTATCTATGAATGCCCGTGTACATCAATTTGGCATTTTCTCCAGCATTGGGGCGACACCGGGGCAAATTCGTACCTGCCTCTTACAGGAAGCGGCGATACTTTGTGTGATTCCTGTTTTACTCGGAAGTTTTATTGGAATTGCTTTGACGTTTGGAGCCATCCAAGCTGTCAATGTTCTCGCAGATGGTATTGTCGGCAGACATGAGGCTACCTTTATCTATCATCCACTCGTGTTTGCCATCACCATTCTTGCCTCGTTTTTGACGGTGCTGATTTCTGCCTGGCTGCCGGCTCGGAAATTAAGCAAAATGACCCCGCTGGAAGCTATAAAAAATACGGGGGAATTGCAGTTAAAACGGAGAAAAAAGTCCCGTATTCTTGCGCTTTTATTTGGGACCGAAGGAGAGCTTGCCGGAAATGCGCTGAAAGCACAGAAGAAATCTCTGCGAACCGCTACGTTGTCGTTAACTCTTTCTTTTTTGGGCTTCGCGTTAATGCTGAGCTTTTTTACGCTATCTGGGATTAGTACAAACCATACCTACTTTGAACGCTATCAGAATGCCTGGGATGTGATGGCAACACTTGAGGACACAAAGATCGAGGACTTTGCTTATACGGATGAAATCCATGCATTGGCTGATACAGATAGCATAATCTATCAAAAGGCAAATGCTGTTTGCTCTGTTCCGGTGGACTCTGTCAGCGAAGAAGTAAAAAGCCTGGGAGGTCTTGAAGCAATCGCAGAAAGCGATGTCCGTATAGCGGATGGGATTTATACCATTCAGGCTCCCATTGTAATTATGGATGACAGCAGTTTTGCCATGTACTGTGAACAGATCGGCGTTTCTTCAACTGAGAATGGAAGTGTTGTTCTTAACCGTATTTGGGATAACATAAATAGCAATTTCAGGTACAAGGAATACGTTCCTTTTTTATCAGAAAACCAGGACACGATGATTTTGCAGAGCCAGGGAGACACGGCTGCGACTGTGACAATCCCAGTTTTGGGTTTTACGCAAGAGCCGCCGGTTTTAAGAGAAGAATATGATAACTATGCCTTAGTTCAATTTGTGTCACTTTCCACCTGGGAACAAATCGAGGAAACGATTGGAAATGCGGAACCAGACACTTATATTCGCATTCTTTCAGAAAAAGAAAGAACCCTGACAGAACTGAGCACGATTGAGGTTGAACTGACGAATGTGCTGGGACACGACATTTCTTTCGAAATGGAAAATCGAGTTCAGGAAAAGCTGGACAACGATGCTATGCTGAACGGATACAAACTGGTCGTTGGAGCGCTGTGTGTGCTGCTGGCCTTCATCGGGATTGCCAATGTGTTTTCCAACACGTTGGGATTTATCCGGCAAAGAAAAAGAGAATTTGCGAGATATATGTCCATCGGCATGACACCGGAAGGTATGCGAAAAATGTTTTGGATCGAGGCCCTCGTCATCGCAGGCCGCCCGGTTCTGATCACGCTGCCGATTACTGCTGTGTTTGTGTGGTTGATGATAACGGCAAGCTACCTGAATCCAATGGAATTTTTGGCCGTAGCACCCATTGTTCCCATCCTGCTTTTTATCGCAACCCTTTTTGGTTTTGTCGCACTGGCATACTATCTGGGTGGCAAACAAATCTTGAAGTGTGATCTGGTAGAAGCACTTCGAACTGATTATATGGGATAATTCTATCAATTCGGACACACAAAAGCCCCATCCCTCGAAATAGAGAGATGGGGCCAACTATTTACGCGGCAATCTCCGGGATTTCCCCGACAAAGTTATAAACGATCCTGACTTCCTGCACCTTCTGGCCGTCCACCTTTTTGACTTCGCCAATTAAAATCTTGCTGATAAGCCGGTTCAATACCGCCTCGTCCAGTTTCTCAATGGCGGCATAGCGCCGGATTTCCTTGATAAAGGTACGGACTTCGCTTTCCTGTGCATCCGCCCGGCTCTGCATCACCGCCAGATCGTGCAGGCGCTTCTGGTTGGCTTCCTGCTCCTGCTCCAGCGCCGCCGTCAACTTCATAAACCGCTGCTCGGTCAGGACGCCTTTGGCCTTATCCGTGTACAGGCTTAAAAACATCCCGTCAATTTCCTGATTCCGGGCTTCCAACCGTTTCCGTTCCTTCTCCGTCTGGGAAGCGTCCACCAGATACCGGCGCTCCATCCGGCTGCTGAGCCGCTGGTAGAACGCATCGGCGTCCTTCATGGCCTGCGCCGCCAGTTCCTGTATATCCTTCAGTACCAGATTATATAAATCCCTTGCTTCAATCTTGTGGCTGGTACAGGCGTTCTTACCCAGCCGGTTGTAGGTCTGGCAGATATAGTATGCCTTGTCAATCGGCTCTCGCATCTCGCCGGTGAAACGGTTTTTGCCGGTTCTGCCGACTTTTTCATACCGCACCTGCATGGACTTCCCGCAGGTGGCGCAGTAGACAAGCCCGTGGAACAGGTTATAGAAGGGGCAGGCGTTGCCTTTCATAATGGTTGGCCTTCGGTCAATGATTTCCTGCACCTGTTCCCATTCCTCCGGTGTCACAATCGCTTCGTGGCAGCCCTCAATGACCTCCCATTCCTCACGGGGGATAATGTCATAAGTGTTGGAGCGGATGCCCTTCTGATGTGTCCGGCAGACAAGATGTGCGCCTTTATAAAAGGGATTCCGCAGGATATGGCTGATCCTCGCACTTCCCCATGAATAGTAATTCACGTCACATTCTGTATGGCTTTTTACTCTGGTAATAGGGATTTTATCATCCATGAGCTGCTTTGCAATCCGCATACAGCCCCAGCCATCCAGCGCCATATCATAGATTTTTCGGATCACCGGCGCAGTATCCGGGTCAAGGATGAGATGCCCTTTGTCCTCCGGGTCACGCATCAGGCCAAGAGGCGGCTGCCCGCCACAGAACTTTCCCTGCCGCGAACGGGTCATGCGCCCCGCCAGCACCTTTTTGGAAATATCCCGGCTGTACATATCGTTCAGGATATTCTTAAAGGGCGTGATGTCCATTTCCTGACGGGTCAGGCTGTCCACGCCGTCCGTGACGGCGATATAGCGTACATTGTGTTTTGGGAAAAAGATTTCGATATAGCTTCCAGCTTCGATATAGTTCCTACCAAGTCTGGATAGGTCTTTCGTGATGACGCAGCCGATTTTCCCCGCCTCAATGTCAGCGATCATGCGCTGGAAGGCAGGGCGGTTGAAATTGCGGCCCGTATAGCCGTCATCCACATAATACTCATACTGGAACATCCCATGCTTTTCTGCAAAGTCCCGGAGCATGAGTTTCTGGTTGCTGATGCTCATGCTCTCATTGTCGCCGCCATCATCCAGAGAGATACGGCAGTAGAGAGCGGTGATTTTCTCATAGACTTGTTTTTTCCTGCTCATAGCGTTCTCCTTCTATGAACAGGGACACGATACCATTATAGTACCATGCCCCTGTCCCTGAATCAACCGTTTTTACGCCGCTTTTTCTGCCATTTCGCGCTGCTGACGCCATTCTTCGAAGTGTTCACAGGTCTGACGCTCGATCAGCTGCTCAAAGGCTTCCCGCATGGACTTCTCCCCGGAGAACTCCCGCACCACCACAAAACGGACTTTATTCTTCTGATTTTTGCTTTTTTCCATAGGCTACCTCCATAGAAAGGCAGGCCGGGCGGCAGTTCCGGCAACGAAGTCCGGCAACGAACCTCTGAAAACCTGTAAACTACCGTCTGGCCCGCAAATCTTACTTTGTGAATTTTCTTGAAAAATCTCGTTGCTTTCGTTGCCGGAGATAAAGATAATGATAAAAATATCCCTTATTTACAGGCTTTTCCCGTATCCAGACAGGGAAAAACCCGGCAACGAACCCGGCAACCAAGCGGCAACCATCCCGGCAACAGACCGCTATTTTCAGGCGATCCACTCCTTTGGAAGCTCCAACTGGCGGCATTCTTCCTCGCTCAGTTCCACAAATCCATCTTCGTTGCCGGGCAGTTCGTTGCCGGAAACATCCCGTTCCCAACCCTTCTGCCTGCCGTATCCGGCGAACATTCTCGGATTAGAGAACGGCTTCCAGCCCGTCACCACCGTATTCATGATCTCGTTGATATTATGAAGCTGCCACCGCTTCGGCTCGTCATAGGTGTGGCCCAGCGCCTCCTTAAAAAGCTGTTTGGAGCAGACCATGCTGCCGGTGTAGTGTTCCAGAAAGCCCTGTATCTGCCCGGCCTCGGTGTCCTCCGGCATGAAATCCTTTTGCACCTCCACCAGCTGGCGCTGGATAGACTTGCTGAACTTCATGGAATAGTGGCCGCTGCGGTAAATCGTCATGGCCTCCGCCCAGACCTGCAACAGATAAGCTCTGGAAGCGTCCTCGTCCTCCAAAATGTGAACCTCCGCATTCTCCGGGTAAATCATGATCGGAAGGAACCGCCGGTTCCCGGCCCGGTCAAGGGGAAGGAAGTCCAGCGTGTTAGACGAACCGCCGAACACGCACTGCCGCAGCCGGTCTTTGGGCTGGGCCTCGTAAGGTGTGCGGTAGGTTTCCTTCTGGCGGCTGATGAACGAGCGGATTTCCTCTATGCTTTTGGCGCTGCTGGTGGCCAGCATCTCCGACATCTCAATGATCCAGTGGCCTTGCAGCTTTAGGAACACCCGGTCATCGTCCAGCTTTTTCAGGTCATCGGAAAACCATTCGTCCCGGATTGCCAACAGCCGGAAGAAGCTGGACTTTCCAGCCCCCTGTCCGCCCACCAGACAGAGCATTTCCTCATATTTGCAGCCGGGAGAAAACACCCGCCGGATAGCCCCCAGTAGGAAGTGCTTCAGCATTTCCTCCACATAGTCGCTTTCGTCTGCACCTAAGAAATGATGGAGACAGGAGCGGATGCGGGGCGTCCCGTCCCATACAAGGCCGTTCAGCACGTCCTGTATGGGATGGTAGCAGTTTTCATTCGCCACGATGGACAGGGCCGCCGTCATTTTCTTCTCGCTGGTCAGGCCGTAGGTCTGCTCAAAATAGAGAAGCAGATACTTCACGTCCGTATCCGTCAGGGCGCTTGTATTCCTGCGCCAGCCCAAATCCCGCACAATGTCCACCCGGTCAGTCAGGAGATTTAGCCGGATAGCGTCCCGCAGCAGCGGGTCATGGCAGAACACTGTCCGGCAGTTGCCGATGGTGTTGGCGGGCTGGCCTTTTTCCGTGACAGAGAGGCTTTCCCGCACCTCGTCAACGCTCTGCTCCGGCGCTAAGGCTGCGGCTGCGCTCATGACGGCCTGCCGGGTGGCTGGCTCTAAACTCTGATACTCGCTGCTCAATCTTCCTCACCTCTTTTCCATGCTGGACGACAACGGATGCCCGTTCCTCTATGCTGCCGGACAGGAGAATATCCAGCAGATACTCCGTGTACGATTTCTTTTGCAGGGCCTCCACGAACAGCGGATTCCATGCTTCATCCGGGTTCTGCGGGGCGTATTCCTGCTCCCAGTGTTCCAGCAGATGCAGGTAATCGCACAATACCCGGAAACATTTCTGCTCTGCCTGCCGGTAGCGCAGTTCCTCGCTGATTTTTCGCTTGACCGGCCTCCTGCGGGGCGGGTCATGGCCTTTGGCGTCATAGCTGACAGAAAAATCCTCCGCCAGTTTCAACGCCGCCTCCTTACTGCTCAGACCAAACAGACGGGCGGTAAAATCAATCACATCCCCGTCCGCCTGACAGCCGAAACAGTGGAACCGGCGGTCAATCTTCATGCTGGGATGCTTGTCATCGTGGAAGGGACAGCAGGCCATCCCGTTTCTGCCGACCTGCACCCCGTAAGATTCCGCAGCCTGCCTTGTGGGGACAGCCTGCTTTACCGCTTCAAACACATTCGATTTTCTCACCTCCAGACAGAGAAAAAGGCACCTGAATCCTGAAATCAGACGCCTCATAACTCCATATCCTGTTTCTTAGTAGGGGCAATCCGCCCCTCACGTTCCCAACGCTCCCGGTTCTCCCGGGCAGTGTTGATTTTTGCCTTTGCCAGTTTATCCATAATGGATTCTTTGGCTTTCTTCTTGATCTGCTCCTTCCCGGCCTGCTTGACCTCCGGCTGCATCAAGGCCGTCTGCACTGTTTTCAGAATCTTACCGGCGGATTGCAGTAACCTCTCCCGCACCCTTCCGAGGATTGTGTTTGCTAAACGCACCACTTCCGGGGAATTTTTTGCCTTTGGCGATGTCACATTCTTTCGGTAATCCTCGATCACTTTCAAATCTTCAAGCTGGGTCTGCTCCCGTACTTTGTCGGTCACCACCTCCACCGCCTTGTCATAGGCCACATCGGAAACATCATCTAACAGCGTCTCCACATCCTCAATTTTGAGCGTCAGTTCTTCCAGTTTCTGCTCCTGCGCCGCAAGCTGCTCCTTCTGCTTCATCAGGATATAATCCTGCTTTTCCAGATAGTCCCGCCCGCCGTAGGACGGCTCCTGATCCAGATGCAGACCATGCCTGCGGCAGATGTCAAAAAGCAGTGTCCGGCAGATGGCATCAAAGGTCTGCTTGCGGTTATTGTTCCGGCCTTTGGGCTTGTCCGGTTTTGGGAGAGGGACGCCAAGTTCTTCCAGCGCCTTCTCCTGTTGGGGACACAATTCCCCGTAGCGGTTCTCACAGTCAAAGACGTGCCGCTCATGAATGTGGGGCGTGGCTTCGTCCAGATGAAGCGCCCAATCAATGATATGGACATGGGAACCGAAGCGGCGGTCAAATTCCTCTTGAAATTCTGTGACAATCTGAAACAGCACTTCCGGCGGGACGGATTGCTCCATCGTGCCGATCTGGTAGAGCGTTTCTTCCGGACAGGTCTTGTTATTTTTCAGCAAGTCCTCCACAGTACGGTTGCGTTCCGTGTGGCGTGTTTTCTCATTGCGGGCGTTCTGGGCCTCCACATGGCCGCCGTAATGCTCGTAGTAGAACATCCGCTCAATTTCCTCAAAGCTGAAATCCGGCTGTTCCGGGTTCTCCCGGAACTCATGGGTGGTAAAGCCCCGGTAGCAGTCCCAATAGATATTTTGTCTGGCCCGGTCAGCGTCAATGTGTTCGCTGTTCTCCACATCGAACCGGCGGTCATTGTGACGGGGATTGTAAGTGCCATGCTTGCCGGAGCGCCCATTATGTCGTGTCAGTTTCAAACAGTTTTCCTCCTTCCTGCGAAGATGTTACGGGGCCGGGGAGGGCGGCGAAGCCGCAAATCCTGCGAAAGTCTGCGTCAGGTAATACCCAGTACAAGTTGACGCAAGCATCAACTTTCCCTGGGCCGAGGTTTTCCACCTCTGGACACCGGAGTAAAGGCTCGCCGCCTCTACACACCGCACAGGCGCTGCCGCCCTGTACCCGCCCAATGGGCGTTGCCCCTTGACCCCAGCAGTGCGCTGCCGCCCCTGCACCCCGGCACAAAGGGCTGGCTGCCCTCTGTACTCCCACACCGGCGAAGCTGGCTTCCGCCGCAGGAGCGGCTTCCGCCAGTTTCACCGGCTCCGTATCCGCACATTTGCGCCCATAGGCAGGGAGTGGATACGGAATACGCCTGTGTGGATTGCCGGTCAAAACACCGGGTGCAGACCCGGCGTTTTTTCCGTAAATGCCCCGATTTCAGGCGATTTTTTCTCCTGCCACCACCACCTGAAAGCCATGCTCCTTTGCGTACTCCCTTGCGGCGGCTTTCCGTTCCTCGCTGTACGGCGGCACCAGCCGGATGGACAGCCGGGACTTGTCCAGCACATAGGTCACGCTGCCCTCCGGTGTGCTGCGTTCCAACCGGCACAGCAGCGGATACTTCCGGCTGAAATCTGCAAGCCTGCGCTTCAAGCTGGCGTTGAATGTGTAGATGCTGGCAAGGTTCTCCGCCTCGTTCCAGTTGATAATGGTTTCCTTCTCATACTTAGACAGCTTCTTCATACAAATCCTCCTCATAATCAGTATAAGATTTCAGCACACGCAGGCTGCGCTTGAGACGGCGGTACTCGTCCATCTCCATCCGCAGATGGTGATAAAAATCCGCATACCAGCTTTCGTCCACCTCCGTCTCCACCTTCCGGGCCAGCCCCAGCATCCGGCGTTTGGCTTCCGGGTCAACGGTCAGGGCCGTCAGCCATTTCAACCGTGTCACCGTGTTGTGGTGGCTGGGGCAGCCATAAGCGTAGAGAATCTTCTTTTCTTTCATACTCAGTGTCATAATGATTTCCTCCATTTCTTTGCTGCGGAGCCATGCGCCCCGCGTGATAAACTTGTTTCTGTCCGCCGGTCTGCCTGCAAGCCGCTCCTGCCCGGAATATTTCCCGGCGTATCGGCCTCTTTGGTGCGCTCGATTTCTGTCCTGGCGTCACTTCCCCGGAGGCCATACCCCTTGCAGCCGGTCATTCGATTTTCAAGGTTCTGTGCCTGTCTGCAAGAACCAGTTTACCGAAAAAAGAGGCCCTTTCCCGTATGTCCAAAACGTCGGAAAAACGCTCGAAATCCGCATATTTCCACGCTTATGGAATCGTGCTATAATGAAGGTAATCACTGAAAAAACAATGACGAGAGGGGGCTTTGGATGTACGCAAAGCTGACAATCCCGGAGCGGCTCAAAGACCTGCGTGTAGTGGACAAGCACCTGACGCTGGAACAACTGGCGGAGCAGACCGGCCTATCCAAATCTGCGCTGGGAAAGTATGAAACCGATGACTACAAGGACATCAGCCCGTTTGCCATTGCGACACTGGCGGATTTTTACGGCGTGTCCACTGACTATCTGATGGGACTGACGGAAAATAAAAATCACCCAAATACAGAACTTCAATCTCTGCATCTGAGTGATGATATGGTGGAACTTTTAAGCAGCGGCAAAATCAACAACCGGCTTCTCTGCGAACTGGCTACCCACCCGAACTTCCGGCGTCTGATGATAGATATGGAAATCTGCATTGACCAGATCGCCAATATGCGGGTGGAACAGATGAATCTGGTGATGGAAGCCACCCGGCAAAGTATCCTCAGCAAATATTCGCCTGGAGAAGATGATCTCTATGTGAGGACGCTGGAACTGGGCCAGGTACAGGAAAGCGATTTTTACAGCCATGTTATGCACGATGACCTGGACAGCATCGTCCGGGACATCCGGGAAGCGCACCGCAAGGACAAGACCACTGCCGACCCGCAGCCCACGCTGGATGATGTGAAGGAAAAATTTGAGCAGGCATTGCAGCAAGGTAGCAACGAGGAAATGGTAATCCACGAATTCTGTGACAGGCTGCAAATCCCGTTCGAGAAGATTTCCTCGGAGGATTTCTCGGCCTTCCTGCGGATACTGAGCCTGTCGAAGATGCTCAAAAATCCCAACAACATGAGGGGAAAGACTAAGCCGCAGCCATACTATGCACCCAAACGTAAGAAACGCAGGTAACAAAAAAGCCATCCACCGTAAAAAGTGAATGGCTTTCATATTTTCAGGCTATACAACGGGGACTATTTATTTTCGCCCCGCTGCACCTGTTCGTGGGCCTCCTGCTGGACAAGTAACCCAGCTGAAAAACCATATTTGAAGTGGCTTTCGTTTTCCTCGCACTGGGCTATCGACACCTGCTCTCGCAGTTCCTCGACCAGTTTATAGTCCTCCTTGCTCAGACGCTCAGATAATGTCTCCATCAGGTCTGAACAGGCTTTGAGCGCCCGTTTGTACTCCGGGGAATCAGCGACCACCGTTTCACAAGGATAAAACCTGCCGTTATACATTTCTTCCAGAATCATGCACCCCACCTCCTTCAGACGAAAATCATCTCAGAGCAAATGATTTCTTCTGCCCGGCTGCGGATGCTGTTCATAGATTGTACCCAGCAGAGCCAGTTACGGGCTTTCAGTTCCTCAGTAACACCTTCCGCTGCCTGCATCTGCGAGATGATACACACCAGCCGGTCATTGGCCTGCCCGTTCAGATCGGCAAGATACGTCCAGAGTTTTCCCGACAAAAGCAGTTCATTGTACTGGCCGGGCCGGTGTTCTTGCAGGAACGCCTTGTGCATCCGACCCCATCGCCCGATAGGGCGGCTTTCCCCCGGCAGTCTCAGGTCGGGGATGTAGTAATCTCCCATCAGCGTATAGCTGATACCATTGTGATGGATTTTCTTTGGTAAATGCTCCATGTTCGACCTCCTGTATTCAGTTTTTTCAGAATCCAGTTGATCGTGTCCCTGTTCATGTAAAATTCAAGGCAACTGAACTCTTCACGAACAAGTATGGCATATCCATGCTGGACTTTTGTAACCAGATCCGAATAGAACTGATTATAAATACTCTGTTTTGTAATCCACGGACTTCCTCCTTTACCGATTCCAAACATATTCAAAAATCCATTATATAATTCTTTTTTAGCCCCGTCTGCCTTGCTCAGTTTTTTCTGCATATATTTCGGAAGAGCACCTGTATGTGCCATTTTATACATGAAAGGCACTACCATGGATGCCTGAATTTTTGCTACAAGTTTACCTGTTTCATCCATATCGCTGCTCCCAATGATGCCATGTTCTATATGAATTCTTTTTCGCTGAATCAAAAGAGAGACTAAACTTCCACCAAGAGAACATCCATACGCTGCCTTAATTCTTCCACAATACTTTTTCTTGATTTCCTGCTCAATCTTTTCGCATTCATCTTCCATTGAATAAAATTCTGTTTTCTCATTTGGATCAAATCCATCATAAGAAACTGTTATCGTGTAAAAATAAGAATGTAATCCATCCAGTACATGTTCAAAGCTGCTATACAGGCAACAGGTACCGGGAAATAAAAATATTACCGGTTTACTACTGTCTCCACTTTCATAAAATTTCATAGCTGGCCTCCTTTAGGCTTTTCTCACAGTCCTCTTTTAGATTGTTCTGTATATCGCATATGTGTTAGTTTTGTCTAACTACATATTACTAAAAAACCGTGCGCACTGCAAGACTATAATATCGCACGGTTTCTTTTCCATGTTTTTCTTTTTCCCGCTGTATTTTTCCTCCCTGCGTTTAGATATATAGAGGGATGAAAACACAAGAGCAAGTTATCAGAAATTGAAACTGGAAGTATAGTGTTTGAAGGATGGCCCTCAGTTCCTCCTCCGTCTGGAACGGTGGAGAAAACCATCCCCTTTTTTGCGAGAACATTTTTCACAAGCCAATCCGTTATTTTTGATTTACCTTTAACATAGAAACAGGCAATAAAAGTACCGCCTGATTTCAAAACACGCCATGTTTCCTGAAATGCTTTTTTCTTATCGGGAAAGGCATGGAATCCATTCATAGACAGCACAATATCAAATGACTCATCATCCATTTGCAAGTTTCCCACATCACCCTGAATACACTTAATATGTGCATAGCCATTAAATCTTCTCTCGGCTTGTTCAAGTATATCCATACTATAATCAAGACATGTAATATTCGCATTTTTCAGGGATGTCCACTTGCATTGTGTAAATACAGCCGTCCCAACTGGAACATCAAGAAGACTTCCTGAAAAATCGTCAGGAATATACGATAAGATTTTCCGGGCTATATCGTTGTCATCCGTACCACTCCAGAACAGCTTAATATACAGCCTGCTAAAAAGGTTTCTCTGTGTAAGTACATCGTCATATATATTTTTTGATGTTTCATAAGCGTTTTGTATTTTGTCTGCCATATTACACCTCCAAATTGCGATAAATCTATGTATTTCTTTCCAGTTTATTGTGCCATTAACTTAAAGTGCTATGTAAATTTGTTATTAAATTGTGCGTGAATCAGACAAACTTGAATCTGTCGCTTTAATACCCGTGGTCAACATGTTCCCAATTTCCACTGTCATTCCTAATTAGAATCCATTTCCAATCATCATATGTTGAATCCGGATTAAGCGAACCATCCCCGCCTGATGAGTCTACATCGAAAGATGATAATATTACGATTGCTTCATCCGCGTCATATTGTTCAGCCCATTCATAAAATTCATCGGCGTATGTATCTCCGGGATAGGTCAGTTTTGTCAGTGTGCAGCCGTCAAATTCGTTGCCGAAATAGTCTTTTACTGTTTGGAAAGCCGCCTCAATATCACTGTCTGAATATATTTCCGATGGTTTCCAATCAGGAATTTGAACATTGTCAATATTCCCACCACTATTCTTTCCACCACAGCCGGCAAGAACAAAAATCATTATCAAAGCTGTCAGAAAACAGAATATAGTTTTCCTATTCATTTTTCGATACCTCCTACGAATTCAAATTTTCCAGCTCGACAAGCTGGGATTTGTCTATACATTGATACAACTATCCAAAGCGAAGATACAGAACATATCCAATCACTAAGACTATAGGAACAGAACACACTATGCACAGGACTAAACATATTTTTCCTAGAAACTTCAGCTTTTTATTCTCCAGTTCTTTTCCTTTTTTCATAAGGACAATTGCTGCAACGAGCAATACGAGCATAAATACAAATAAACCTATAAAGAACCACCAAAACAATATAATTGTAGGTGCATTTTCCATAATACATACCTCCCAAGTCTATAATCCAAACAAATCACGATTGAGATTTCACCTATTCTAAGGAATTTAATAACTGTTATATTTTGTTACTAAATTTCTCACGAGCCATTGAAAACACTAAGTTTGTGGTAGGTGAACTTTCCCTTAGACTTTCCCTTGTGTTATATCTTCCCACAGGTTTTTACGAACTCTGATAAGGGAAAAAGTAAGGGAAAGAAAATCTTATAAAACAGTATAACACAAAATAAAACTGACATGGTGAACTGATTGAAATGCTTCAATATTTTTTGATTTTAAGGAGACACAACATGAATACCATTTACGCAGAATACAATATGTATCACAACAGCATTGATATCTACACATCTGCCGGATATATGTTACGCATTGACTGTAATAAGGCAGAGGATGGACTAAAAACTACTCCCTGCTCACAATGTTCGTTAAATGCTCTTGCGATTGATGAGCCACTAGAGTATGTTAAGCTATATCTTGATGGAACTATGCAGATGTGGGTAGATGCAGAAGACGCATAAGAATAACACTCTGCATATACCACCATATATACAGAGGGGATAGCCAGCATTTCTTTCGTGCTAACTATCCCCTTTACTGAATATATATGCCGTAAGTCTTAACGCTGCATATTATTCATCATCTTTTTTCATGCGTACACTTAACAATGCAAGCAGACCTGCAAGTGAAGCAGCCAATAATGTCACCCAGAGCATTAGATGGCTGTTATCGCCAGTCTGAGGTGCTGTTATCTGCTGGCTGTCGTCTGTATTATTTCCACTGTTACTGTCATTAGTTTTCTTGTCATCAGGTACAGCTGCCGGATTACTATTTGGATTATCATTGCTGTTGTCCTTATTACCGTTGTTGTCTTTACTACCTTCATTATCTGATGTATTCTTGCTTACCTTAAAGCTTGTAACTGCTGAGCCATCTGCCCATACGATTTCAAATGAATGTGTTCCGACAGAAAGTGTTTTCAGGTAATCTGCCTTTAAGATAATAATCGTTGAACCTTCTTTTGCGATGTAGTTCTTTGCATCAATTATGCTTCCATCAACTTTTACGCTTTCAAATTTAGAAAATTCTCCATTTCCTCCGATAGTGATGGTTCTGTCTGTATTCTGCTTCCACTCACTGTCTGCACCAGATATAATTTTATAAGATGCCAGAGCTGCATTTACCTTTATTGTAATATCCTTTGTCTTTGTTACGCCATTCTTAGTATATGATACTGTCAGTATCTTATCTCCATCCGCTGACATATCTATTGCGAATACATTGGTTGTATAATCCTGCACAGGTTCACTGTATCCGTCTGCATAGTACACAGTGACTGCAAGGTCATCCACATTCAGGGTATCGCCTGCTGTATACGTGGTCTTTGTCTTTGATGCTTCAATCCGCTCAGGAGCAAGGGCTGTATTGTGGGTAATCTTCAAATTACCATTAGCCATTGTGATATCATAGTTGGCTGTCACATCCACACCTGCAGCATTTTCAATCTTCACACCACTTACGGAGATTGTTCCATTCTCTGTACGATCTGTTGTGCTTGGTGTAAGGGTTATTTCTTTAATGCTGTCACCTGTAATGAGTCCATCCTCTGATACGGTATACAGACTTTGGTTAATATCTTTACCCCAGACAATATCCTGTTCCTGTGCTGTTATGGTAACAGGCTTTTTATTTATGGTTACTGTCTTTGAACCCTCAACGGTAGTATAGTTATCCTTCGTAATCCGATAGTATACGGTATACGTACCTTCATTGCTAAAAGAAGGATTATCACTGCCGTAGGTTATGCCATCGGTGCTGTAGGTTACGGCTGCTCCTTCAGGATTGGTCACGCTCACGCTGATGCTGTGTGGCTGTCCGTCATAGGTTGTGCTGTAATCCGTTGCCGTATACAGGATGGTTCCGTTATCTACCGTAAGAGTAACTGTTTTCTCTCCTGCCGCAAAGATTCCGTTTGCTACAGTACTTACCTTAATCTTAAAGGTTCCTGTCTGGGTTACGGTAAGTGTTGTACCCGAAAGCGTGCCTTTTCCGGTTCCGCCATTCGTTCCAGTAACAAGTGTATACATTGCAGCTCCTGCATTATTGTCGATGCTAAAATACTGTGATACATCAACGGTTTCACCTGTATATGTTATACTGCTGTCTGTTCCGGTGATGGCGACAGGGGTTGCGGCTTTATTCTTAACCGTAATCGTGCCTGTGATATTGCCTGTACTTGTATCATAGCCCTGACAGTTAGCAGCGTTATAATTCGTCAATGCAGATTCAGGGATTGTCCACCTAAAGATGTTCTCTGCTTCCGGCGTTTTGTCATAAACTCCTCCGTCACTCTCAATGGTCCATGTCACAGCCATATCTTCTGTAGTTGGTGACGTTGTTCCTTCAAATGTTACTGTTGCCGTCTTTCCAAGCTCCGTGTTCGTTCCGCTTATAGGCGTTGTATCATATCCATCATAGCCATAGTAAGCTGTAAATGTATTATTTTCCGGTACTGTCGGCGCAGCTACACTTTCTATCTTTCTCTTGTCTGTTGTAAATTCTTTGGTTACTGTCAATGTATCATCTGCAGCATTCTTTGTAACACTCGTTGCGGTATTGCCTGATACGGTAGCTGTCACATTATCTGCAAATTCATAGCCTGTATCTGCTGTAAGTGTAATGCTTGCCGTGTATCTCATATTATATCCCGCTGTGGTATCACTTGGTGTCCATGTAATCTGTGGTGTGGTGCTTTTTACACCTTCTGTTGTACATGATGCTTCGGTATCCAATGCAGTATCAGGCATCGGAGTATCAATATCTGTAATTGCTATTGAATGAATTATTTTAATATTTGTCTCAGTTGCATTGACCGCATAAGCCACATTATCCTCGGTTATTTCCAGCCAAATTTTGCAGGTTGATAAATCGATTGATGCCGGTGTATATGATTCTGCCTCAATAGCAGATACGTTCACAACATCTGTTCCTGTAATCTTCTTACTGTAATACCAATCATTTGTTTCATCTTTGCCTTGCACAACAAGTGCCACGGTTTGTGAGGTAGCACCACCCTTCACCGCCTTAATATCACCTGTTGTGGTGTTATAGGTTACTGTACCAATATTCTTATCTTTTCCATCAAGTCTTAAAGTCATCGCCGTACGTTCTGCAATCGTTCCCGATTCTGTACCAGATGATGCTGCTGTCGCAGCAGATGCGAAGAGAACAGATGACAGATCCAGATTGGAAGCGGGCTGAACAGGGCTCCCGGAGTCGATGTCGACACGGCCGAGGATGACATAATAGCCCCGATCCGCGCACAACGCAGTGTCACCACTACGACCGTAAGGCGAGCGCAGCCAGAACCACTCTCCGTTCCTCAAGTAACTACTCATGGCAAGTACTGTACTGTCATCGGTTCCTGCCCACAAGTATTGGTCATTATCATAATCTCCCTGTAACGCATACAGTTTGTCTGTGGTGGTATAGGTTACACTACTATTCTTCGTATCCTTCGTTGTCACTGTGGTGGCATTCATCAAGCCCTGCTCGGCTGAGGTGAAGTAGGATGTATTCGTAGCCATACCCTGCAGTGTATCACGAAGTTCACTTGCTCCGTAGTGATTTGCGTATACTTCTGTTATAGTCGCTTCACTATAAACACAATCTGACCATAGATTTTCATCATTCTTATTGCTTATGTCTGAATTAAACTTCTGCCCTCTTGCAATCGGGCTTGCGGCAACGATGATGGTATTATCCCCTGATACACCCTCATCCTTTCCTAAGATGTACCATTCCTGTGCTGTTGTTCCATCTGATTTCTTACCAAATACCAGCTTGCCGTAATTTACTGCAGTTCCATTACTGTATGGTTTAAATGAATTCATCAACTGTTCTTTGGTTACATAGGTGGTATTGATTTTTTCAATCTCTTTTTCTGCGTTTACTGCATATGAAACATTATCCTCGGTTATTTCCAGCCAGATTTTGCAGGCTGATAAATTGATTGATGCCGGTGTATTTGATTCTGCCTCAATAGCAGATACATTTATCGTCTCTGTTCCTGTAATCTGTTTACTGTAATACCAATCGTTTGTTCCATCATTGCCCTGTACGACAAGTGACACGGGTTGTGATGTATCACCCCTCACCACCTTAATATCACCTGTTGTGGCACTATAGGTTACTGTACCAATATTCTTACCTGTTCCGTCAAGTCTTAAAGTCATCGCCTTACCCAATGCGATTGTTCCTAACTTTGCTTGATCAGATGATGCTGCTGTCGCAGCAGATGCGAAGAGAACAGATGACAGATTCAGATTGGAAGCGGGCTGAACAGCTAAATCGTAGTCAACATAGCGGTTGCCGACAATCAGACCCGGAATACCTATCAACGCAATGCTAACATCATCAGCGTAAGGCGAGCGCGACCAGAACCAAAAATCGTAGCTCGAAGAATAGCTGTTCCAGTAACTATACCTGGCAAGTACTGTACTGTCACTGGTTCCTGCCTGCAGTTTATTATCATTAAAATCTCCCTGTAATGCATACAGCTTGTCTTTGGTGGTATAGGTCACATTACTGTTCTTCGTGTCCATCGTTTTCACTGCGGTATCATTCATCAAGCGCTGCTCGGCTTTGGTGAAATAGTTTATATCCGCAGCCATACCCTGCAATGCCTTTCGAAGGTCACTTGCTCCGTAGTGGTTTGCATATACTTCTGATGGATTACTTTCATATACACCAAAACTTGAAGCAAAAGACTTATTGTCATAGCTTGAATTAAACTTCTGCCCTGTTGCTATGGGGCTTGTGGCAAAGATGATGGTATTATCCCCTGATACACCCTTATCCTCTCCTAAGATATACCATTCCTGTGCTGTTATTCCATCTGATTTTTTACCAAATACAATCATTCCATAATTTTCTGCAGTTCCATCTGCATTCGGGGCAAATGTATTATCCATCAACTGTGTCTTTGTGGCATAGGCTGACACACTTGGTTCCGTTCCCGAACCGGATGCTGCCTGCACCTTATTTGCTCCGCCTGACATAGCAGGAACCAGTCCTGCTATCATGGCAAAGGTAAGAACAAACGCCATTCCTTTCTTAAAATTATGCTTTAATCTTCTCATCTGAATCCTCCTTTGTTTTTGTAAATATAGTATTAAAATAGATACGTTTTCTTAATTTCCATGTATGACCATGCTTTAAATTCAAATCAAATGATCCCCCCTTATCAGACAGAAAAAGCACCACTAAATACATACATCTTATCCATGTACATATTTATTGATGCTTTTATCCGTTTCCTTTTATGAATATGAACAGTCGAAAAAAAGGCGCAGTCAGAGTGCTGTGCTGTGCTGTGCTGTGCTGTGCTGTGCTGTGCTGTGCTGTGCTGTGCTGTGCTGTTAAGATTATCTCTCTGACCGCCATGCCTGTCTACCTCCGTTGCAATATTTCTATAATAATTAGAATAGCAAAAATGTCAGGATTTATCAATCATTTAAATCTGATATTATAGTAATATTGGCTGGACATCATTTCTAAAGAAGCGGAGTATTACCTCATCTCTTTGTCAAATGTTCTTCTATTGTTTTGTCTAAACTTTCCAACATCTTTCTGCAATCGGGCAAGTTTCTCTGACATCATTTCTGTCTTATTCATTGGTGTTTCTGCATTGTCATTGGATTTCTTCCAGTCATCAACTTCCTGCTGATACTCTGCATATGCATTTTGAGATTCCTTGTAGCTTAGATAAAATTCATTCATGTTCTCAAATCCGTAGTTACGAACCATATTTGAAAGTCCTATCTTCAATCGATTGATATAATCAGTCTTTTCATCAATCTTTCTCTGTAATTCAGCTTTTCTTGTAAGCTTTGCCAATCCCTTCAAATCAGATAATTCAATCTCAAGATTACCCCGTTGCTGTTCAGCCTGAAAGATAAGATTATTCTGATTATCAAGCTCTGCTTTTATTTTTTTAAGCTTTGGATATGTGGCTGCCTCTGGTGTCATTACAGGCTTGTCTGGTTTTGTAACATTAACTTCCTTGATTGTTTCTTCTTGCGTTGTTATTTTATTCTCAACTTTTGTAGATTCTTCAATAGCAGAAGTATTATCTGTGTTATCTACCACTATATTGCTTGTAAAATCTGTTTTTTCGGCATTTGTAACATCTGTATGCAGTATCTTATTCCGAATAGCTCTGGCTGCTTCAAGCACCTTCGATATCAGCAGTACCAGTTCCGTAATCGCCATATTAAGTATCAATGCTAATCGTTGAGGTTTGTTCCCATATATTTCAATCGACCTTTTTATCGGTTCTGTGATATGTTCCCTTTTTATCTGTAAAATATCATCCATAGGAACATTGCTTATGATTGCCCTGTCAACCTCCCGATTCCAGTCCATCCGCAACTTATTATCCTGCTCAATCTGTTCTGCCTTTGGATTATTCCTACCAATCTTCTTGGTAGCAAGATATGGACCATTGCGGTCAAATACTGTTAATCTGTCTTTTTCGTCCGTTACCCAATGGTTTATCATTCTGGTATAGAATAGTTTTACCTCATCCAGAAAATCTTCCTGCTTGAACCTCGTATTCTTTGAGGTAAACAGCTTCTTCTCATAAACCTCGCCTTTCCCTATAACCTTACATCTTTTGCGGATATTGCCAGCTTCATCAAGGATTTCTTTCTTAGTCCTTACATGATTACCATGCTCATCATAGAACATATTTCTTGTGGCAATCTTTATAACAGGCTCCGCTAATAACTGCCTTTCGGAAAAGATAAGATGGATATGGAAATTTGTCATACGCTTATTGTGGTGAAGTGCTGCAACACATTCCACACCATACTTTTCTTTGAATTTATCCGTAAACGATTTTAGCAGCATATCGGGCATTCCCTGTTCATAAAGTGATTCAGGCAGGGCAATGATAAGTTCTCTTGCCTCGATACAATTTCCCTCAACACCGCTTTTCTTAAATTCCTGCTGGCTGCATCGTGCAAGTTCTGTCCAGTAACTTCTTTCCGTAGTTTCATAGACAGCATACAGATGTTCCTGCTTTGCATGGCTTGATATATAGGTTATTCTTCCCCGGACATTCGACAGCTTGGTCATCTGTATAAATGAATGTCTTGTTGTCAATGTGCTTTCTTCTCCTTCCTCTGCTAGTGGGAATGGAGTACGAACAGACAATATAAGTGGTATTGTTGTTGGCTTATTGCCGTATCCGGCATAACCAAATGCGACAGCATTTGTATAAGTCACGCCTGCGTGGCTTTGCTCCCTGCAAGGGCGAAATACGCTGAGCATAAACCGCAGGTTTGTGCGAGGGGTGTATTTCGCTCTCAAACGCCGAGGGCTTTGATATCTTGTGATTTTCCTGTCCTTCCATTCCAATAATTGGTTGTTGCATATCAGAAGAAGCACATGTTATAATCCTCTTGCGTGTAGGTATATCATGGCTTCGGTCTGATATATCAGAGGCGGTTTCATTAGAAGCCGCCTCTCTTAAGTTGTCACTTTTCTTGTGACCGGTTTTACGCTGCTCTTATCTCTCAAGTCTCTACCTTCGTTTACTTCCATGAACTTTTCAAGCATATCCGTTTTTATAAGAACTTTTCTTCCGACATTTAGAACAGGAAGCTTTTCCCACTCAACAAGTTTTCTCAGAGTGTTTCTTCCAATTCCTGTATAGTCGGCAGCATCTTCTATAGATAGAGCTATCTTTCTTTCCGTCATTTAACCGCCTCCTTTAAAATTGCATTATGCAATTTATTTTTTCTGTCAGTATATCGCATTTATATTTTATTGTCAAGCGTTACGAAATTGTAAAGATGATTATAGTATTGCATATTGCAATTTTAATTTTTATATGATATAGTATGAACATACCGAAAGGAATAATCAAAAAGGAGGCAGACAACATGAAGGATAAGGAACTTCGCCGGATTATCGGTGAGAGGGCTAAAAGCCGAAGAACAGAATTAAACCTTACACAACCTTATGTTGCAGACAAGATGGGAGTCACCGCTTCCACCATACAGCGTTATGAAGCCGGAACAATCGACAATACCAAGAAGATGGTACTGGAAGGACTTTCCGAAGCACTTCATGTATCTGTGGAATGGCTCAAAGGTGAAACTGACAGCTACGAAACAGATATAACAGATAAGAAAGAACTTCTTATAAAAGACGCAATGACAGGTATTATCGAAAACCTTCCAACAAACCTTGATAACGCAGAAGGAGATTTTGCCAAGAACCTGTTGCTGGCAGTATTAAACGAATACAAGCTCTTTGCTGATTCATTTACCAATGCCTGCAATAATTTCAAGGGAAATACAGAATATGCAGATGTAGCAGCAAAGATGGGGTTTGAATCCAATCAGGAATATAACGAAATAATGTTTCTGAGAGAGATTACTCACTCAGTAAACGCATTCAATGATATAGCTGACATCATAAGAACATATTCCAAGAATCCGGATGTGGCGGCACAGAGACTATCCAATCTCTTAGAAGATAATTCCGATTCGGTATAGAACGACAACCGGAGTTATGATACAATGAGCACAAGCGAGTCAAGCTGTTTACAGATTTGACGAGCGGCGAATTGGCTTATGGACTTGTCCATAAGATGCCTACACGCAAGAAGCATTTCATCAGTTCCGATTGTCGAATATCGAAAGGAGAAACACGATTATGGCAAAAGGATCTGTAAGAAAAAAAGGAAAAAAATGGTACTACCGCTTCTATGTAGAAGATCAAAGCGGCAATCTGGTTCAGAAAGAATACGCTGGAACAGAAAGCAAGAGTGAAACGGAAAAACTGCTCCGTCAGGCAATGGATGATTATGATAATAAAAAGTTTGTTGCTAAGACAGATAATCTCACTGTAGGTGATTTACTTAATTTATGGTCTGAGGAAGAACTAAAGACAGGGACATTAAGCAATGGAACTGTTGAAAACTATCTCGGTGCAATAAGGGTTATCAAGAAACATCCTATTGCTGACAGAAAGTTAAAAAATGTTACTGCGGAACATTTACAGTCATTCTTTGATTTACTGACATTTGGTGGCGAATATCCGGATGGAACTGTCAAAAAGGGATACAGCAAGGATTATATCCATTCATTTTCTGCTGTATTACAGCAGGCTTTCCGATTTGCAGTATTTCCAAAGCAGTTTATTACTTTCAATCCAATGCAGTATATCAAGCTGAAAAAACAGGCGGAGGATGTGGATTTATTTTCGGATGATGACATTGAAGAAGGTGTTCAGCCAATTTCACACGAAGATTACCAGAGGTTAATAAAATACCTTGAAGAAAAGAATCCCCCAGCAATACTGCCAATTCAGATAGCATATTACGCAGGGCTTCGCATCGGTGAGGTTTGTGGTCTTACATGGCAGGATATTAATCTTGAGGAACAATACCTGACTATCAAGAGAAGTATCCGTTATGATGGAGCTAGACACAAGAACATCATTGGACCTACCAAACGAAAAAAAGTAAGAATTGTTGATTTCGGAGATACGCTAGCAGGCATACTGAAAGAAGCAAGAAAAGAACAGCTTAAAAACCGGATGCAGTATGGTGAACTCTATCACCGCAATTACTACAAAGAAGTACAGGACAAAAACAGAGTGTATTATGAATATTATCATCTGGATGGAACACAGGCTGTTCCTGAAGAATATAAGGAAATATCATTTGTCTGCTTAAGACCGGATGGTTGCCTTGAATTACCAAGCACACTTGGTCTTGTGTGCCGGTCAGTTTCCAATAGGCTGGAGGGATTTGAAGGATTTCATTTTCACCAGTTAAGACACACCTATACAAGCAACTTGCTTTCAAACGGAGCTGCTCCAAAGGATGTGCAGGAACTGTTAGGACACTCAGATGTCAGTACCACTATGAATGTCTATGCTCACTCCACCAGAAAAGCTAAGCGAGATTCGGCAAGGCTTCTCGACAAAGTGGCAGGCAATGACTAAAAAGAAATTTCCCTTATTTCCCTCACGATTATCTCACAAGGGCAAAAATAAGGGAAAATACATATCATTTCATCATACAAGGCTCTGCATGCCTTGAAAAACACGGAAAGTTCAGGAAATCTCTCCACAAATATCGATTTATAGACTTCTCGTATATATATTTTACCACATACTTTTTCCAAAGGCACTGACTTCTCAACCCTTAATTTTCATCTCTGCTATTATACGTTCTTCCCTCTGTCTCTCTTCACAATAACCCCAGAAGTCTTTCAATGCTTCCTCATCCGATTTCCACGGCAATGGTATGGGATACAATTCATCTAATCGCTTCACAAGTTTGCGTACCGCTTCGGTATCGAACTCCTCATCACTTGCCTCCATTACATAAAAATCCAGTTTTTCATTTATCATTCTGATTCCTTCGTCTTTGGTCATGTTAAAACCTCCCTACATTATATACATGGCACTTCCCCCCCCTTTTCCCTGAACGAAAAAAAACGCCCAGACTAGAATTTTTAATCTAATCTGAGCGATACTTCGTCAGGCCCGTTTTGTCTTTTTGGTACCCGCAAGCACCATATAATAAAAAATGCAACAATGAATTTTTACAATCATTGTTGCAAAAAACCGATGTTCCCAGCGGGAATCGAACCCACAACTAGCGCTTACAAGGTCGGGTCCTTACAGAGAACCTATGATTAGTTAAGTTAAGATAAGTCAAGGAAAGACTTGATTTTACTGACTTCCCTGTAAATACATATCAAAATAAGGAAACTGAAAATCATCCAAGTTAAGCACCTCTCGCTGACAAATGAGTGACACTGTCACCCTGAGGGTTCAACCATTCCGTTCCTACGAATTTATATTTACGACTACCATTCTCATTTAGCAATGCAGTAATGATAACACTGTTTTCTTTTTTCTGCTGCCTATTGTTATGGTAATTAGTTTTTTGGTTTTTATGGATGGAATCTTCCAGATACGCAAACTCAAAAAAGGGTTTATGTGGAATCCAGGTTGAAATTACCAGAAAAAACCAAGCACGAACATACTGATCACACAGATAATCTCGTCTGTTAATAATAAATTCTACATTCTCTTTCTCCATTGTACCTTACTACTGGGGTATATGATCGGTCTTGTTTATGGTATTAAAAAGACCTTCTGCAGAAGCCTGTTTTATCCTTTGATGAATCCAGCCTTTTCCACAGAAGGTCTTTTATTTCTACATATATTTAAACTATGTTTGGATTTTATTTGATGAATCCGACCTGTTTGCTGATGATTTCGACCTGCTCATCCTTCTTTTTATTATATTCCACTTTCTTCTCTTCAAAGTAGTTTCTTCCATAAGAGTCAATGGATACAATCAGAGGGCCAAATTCTTTTACATGGCAGTGCCACAATGTTTCCGGCATTCCTAAATCCTTCCACTGTGCCTCCACGATTTCTTCAACTTCCACTGCTGCCACAACTGCATTTCCGGCAGGGAATACACAATGGATGGCACCGAAGTCCTTGCAGGCTCTCTCGGTGTTTTCCTTCATACCGCCTTTTCCGACGATGACACGGACACCTGTGGTCTCTACGAATTCATATTCAAACTTTTCCATTCTCATGGATGTAGTAGGTCCTACGGATACCATCTCGTATTTTTCATCTCCCAGAGGACGGATAATCGGACCGGCATGCAGGATTGCAGCATCTCTGACATCCACAGGAATCTCTCTTCCCTCTTCTACGACACGGCGGTGTGCCACATCACGACAGGTTGTGATATCTCCTGTCAGGTATACAATATCTCCAATGTGAATATCTTTTAAATCCTCTGCCGATACAGGTGTTACCAGAATTTTCTTACCATCTTTTATTTCTACTGCCATAATGATTCTCTCCCTTCTGAATTAGTTCTCTTCCTTATATTCAAAACCGGTATGGGTATCTACCGTAAAGTTTAAGTCCTTATCAAATACAATATGTCCTCTTCTGTGGCTCCAACAGCCTACATTCACTGCCACACCAATCGCAGATGGATGACGTGCGGTATTCTCAATATTAACTCCCATGACAGAGTAATTGCCACCCATACCCTGCGGTCCAAGGCCAATGGAATTAATACCATCTTCCAACAATTTCTCCATTTTAGCAGCGTTGGCATTATCGTTGTGAGAACCTACCGGGCGCATCAGTGCCTTTTTCGAGTTTAATGCTGCTGTTTCCACGGAAGTACCGACGCCGACACCAACTAAAAGTGGAGGACATGCATTCAATCCGTAAGTTGTCATGCGGTCTAATACAAACTTGGTCACTCCCTCATAGCCTTCACCCGGCATTAAAACGGTAGCATTTCCCGGAAGCGTGCATCCGCCACCTGCCATGTAAGTATAGATTTCACACTGGTCGGAGTTCGGAACGATGTCCCACCATACGGTAGGAGTTCCTTTTCCTACATTTTTACCGGTATTGTACTCATCAAAAGTTTCTACTGAGTTGTGACGAAGCGGTGTCTGAACCGTAGCCTGAATGACTGCTTCTTTCAGCAATGCTTCAAGGTCATCAATGAAAGGGAATCTCGTACCACATTTTACCCAGAACTGTAATACACCGGTGTCCTGGCAGGACGGGCGGTTTAATTTCAATGCCAGCTCCTGATTGCGGAACATGGTGTCATAGATGACCTTTGTCATAGGAGTGTCCTCTTTGTCTCTCATCTCCTGCAATTTTGCAATTACATCATCCGGCAGTTTCTTTGCGGTAAATCCTACGAACTGCGCCATAATATCAGTCAGTTTCTTTACTTGTGCTTCATTTGACATATCTTTTTCCTCCAGATTTTTAATCATTTATTAAAAGTGAAATTTTATTGTGGTAAACATTTCACCCTACGGGTAAAATGGGAATGCGATTGGTAAAATTATCATGCTGACCACGGTTGCAATGACGATTAACGGCATTCCGCATTTTACATAATCCATAAATTTATAGTTGCCGGCTCCGACTACCATCGTATTGGCAGGCATTCCGATTGGAGTTGCGTAAGCACAGGAACCTCCGATAACACATGCCATCAGAACCGCTCTCGGGTCTGCTCCCATACCCTGAGCAATGGAAACACAAATCGGTGCCATCAGGGCTGTGGTAGCTGTATTTGACATAAAGTTCGTCATGATACAGCATAAAATAAATACTACAAAGGTAAATAATACCGGGGAAGGATTTTCTCCCAACGCTCCAATCGCCTTGTCTGCAATCAGCTCTCCGGCTCCTGTAACTTCAAGTGCCTTTGCCAGGGAAAGCGTACCGCCAAACAGGAAAATGGTCTTTAAATCAATGGATTTTAACGCTTCTTTTTCGGAAATAACTCCGGTGACCATTAATAAAATAGCTCCCACGCAGCCTGTGATACAAAGTTTTACACCAATCTGTTCTTCAAAAATCATTCCAATCAAAGTAACAATCAGAATCACCAGAGATAATACTTTTTTCCACTTTGGAACATTACTGAAATCCCGTGATTCATCAAAAATAGAATCATCTGCATCCGTTGTGTCATGATGTGGTAAAATTTTAAATCCGATCGTAGCATAAAATAGAATACCAACAATCAGAATCGGCAGACCAACAATCGCATACTCGAAAAAGCCAAATTTCAGTCCCAATGGTTCAAGTGCAGATTGTGCGATCATATTGCCGGGCGCACCAATCAGGGAAAGATTTCCTCCCATCGCTGCTGCAAATACTAACGGCATTAAAAGTCTTGAACGCTTATACCCTGACTTCGCTGCTATTCCAATTACAACCGGAATAAGAACTGCTGCCGTACCGGTGTTAGAAAGAAAACCGCTCATAACTCCCACAATTACCATGATTGCGATAATCAGACTGCGTTCTGTTTTTGCAAATTTTGTTACCAGACTTCCAATCTCATTTGCCATACCGGTTTCAAACAATGCCCCGCCTACAATGAACATGGCAACAAACAGAATCACGTTACTGTTAATAAATCCATTGAAAGCATCACTTACGCTCAACACACCGGTAATTACAAGACCAACACAGACAATCATGGATGTCAGACCGAGCGGAATCTTCTCTGTAACAAACATGATAATGGCAAATGCCAGAAATATTAATGTAATTACTGTCGGGCTCATAGAAAACCTCCTTTTTCTCTTTTTTCTCGTTTTAAAAAGTGACATGGCCTTGTCGTTTTCCTTTTGTAAACACAGCATATCGCATTTTCAGTATAATGTACATTTCATATACTTGACATCAGCATAGCTTTTCCCTATACTGAAATTATAATATAAATTTTCTGTACAATGACGGAGGGTTCTATGACACTGACACAATTAGAATACTTTTGTATGGTATGCCGCTACCATAGTATTACCCGCGCGGCTGAGGCGCTCTACGTCTCCCAGCCTACGATCTCCACTTCGATCCGAGATCTAGAAAAAGAGTTTCATCTGAAATTTTTTAACCATGGAAAGAACAGAATTTCCCTCACCAAAGACGGTGAGACTTTTTATCAGAAAGCAGAATTTATTCTAAAACAGACGCAGGAACTGTACACCGACTTTTCAAATATTGAAAAAAAGCGGCACCCGCTGCGGATCGGTATTCCTCCTATGATCAGCACGGTATTTTTTCCGCGGGTGACCGACCAGTTTCAGGAGCAGTATAATATTCCCATTCAACTTTTAGAATATGGCTCCCTCCGCGCCCGTACTTTAGTCGACAGTGAACAGTTAGATATTGCCATGGCAAATATGGATTTTTATAATCTGGATAAATATAACAGTTATGTCATGATGGAAGACAGATATGTCTACTGTGTTTCCAAGACGCACCGGTATGCCGGTGAAAAAGAAATTACAATTGATATGTTAAAAGATGAGCCCATTATCTTATTCAATACGGACTCTGTTCAGACCCAGACAATCGTCACCCGTCTGCGCAGTGCCGGGATCACACCAAATGTCCACATGTACTGCAGCCAGCTCGTTACTGTTCTTAATTTTGTCCGGGGTGGTAAATGTGGTGCTTTTTTATATTCCTCTCTTGCTACCAATCCCCGTGATTTTGTTGCGATTCCGGTTTTCCCGGAAATCACCAGTAAATTTGGTATCATCTGGAAAAAGGGAGTTTTTGTGCCGGATCAGTTAACTAAATTTGTAAAGTTTATTCAGGAGTACGATGTTACCCCTTATTTACCGAAACTTTAATCTGATCAGCCGTTTCTCAGAAGACATTGATCTGATTCTTGACTGGCGTGTACTGGGTTATGGAAAACTTGAACCCTGGGAAAACCAATCCAACACAAAACAGGATGCATTTAATAAAGAAGCTAATAACAGGGCTGAGATTTTTCTTACAGAACAGTTCTGTCCTACCATAAAAAGGAACTGTCATTAGAACTGGGGTGTGACGCTAATATTTACATAGAGGAGAATGACAAACAGCCTGTTATTTTCGCTTATCCAAATCTGTTCACAAATCCTTCTACCCTACAAGTAATCCGCCTGGAAATCGGAGCATTAGCAGCCTGGACACCTGCTAAGATTGCAAGCATTGAACCGTATACAGCTGTATACTACCCAAAAATCTTTGAGCAGAAAAATACTGAAATTCTTACCGTTTCACCAGAGCGTACCTTTTGGGGTTAAAGTGCTATGTAAATTTGTTATTAAATTGTGCGTGTCAGATAAACCTAAATTTGTTAATTAGAATTGCTCTCAAAGCAATAATTATCTTAACATTCCCCAAATACACTCCAGTAATGTTAGTGCAAGGATAATGTTAATAACTCCCCACTCATTATGTCCGTAGATTCTGACATATTCCTTTATAAGTTCTTTTACCTTGGTGCATTTTGGTACAACAAATGTTCCCAGGGACTGCTTATACTCAATCTCCTTTTTTCGCTTTTCGGCTTCTTTCAGCGTGGTATAGCCTTCCGACTTCTGGTGCTCCGTGCCATCTGCATCATTTACACGGTAGACAACACTGTATGATTTTTTTCGCTTCCTTATATAAGCCATATTATCCAGCTCCTTCCTGGTATTCTTTCAGCCATTGCAGAAATTCTTTGCGGTTTATTCTCAGAACTTTCCCGGCTCCAACACATGAAAAGCGTTCCATCTGCATCCATTTTGTGATTGTTCCGCTTGTAACTCCTGCAAGAGCCGCTGCCTCTGATCGGGAAATATATTCTTTTGTCTCCATACTCTCCTGATTATCCTGCTTTACTTGCTCCGACTTCTTCACAACCTGATATACACTCTGCGCATTCAGAAAATGCTGAAAACTCTTTTTTGAAATCCACTTCTTATCCTCAAACACCTGAATTTCAAAACAGTCCTTAAATCTGCTTGCCCTGGTGATTACAGACATCTTCTCCTTCGTAATTCCAAGAAGTGCTGCCGCTTCGTGCAATGGAATAAAATCTGCCTGCAGATCCGTGATCGTAGGCATCTTTCCTACTTTCTGATACATGATCTGATTCTCATACCATTTTTCAAATACCTCAATGGGAATTCTCTTTGTAAAATCTACCGTAAAAGTCTCCAGTTTTTCTTCACGCCATATCTCATACAGGTTTGAAGAATGGATTCCAAGAAGATTTGCCGCATCACGAAAAGAATAAGATTTCTTTGTCAGTTCAGCTCCCGGATCTTCGCCATTCACTTTTTTATGTTTTACCTGGTTTACATACCATTTTTCAAAACTCTCCAGATCAACACGCATCTGGCCATTGATGATCTCCGTCTTGAAAAAATTCCTGTGTACCAGCCAGTAGCTCTCTGTCTTTTTGATTCCCAGAAGTTTCCGCATCTCCGGAACAGACATTGTTTTCTTCTTTGCCAGCTTTCCGGATGCCATATTTTCTTCCATCTCCATCTCTTTTCTTATATTATCTGCACCTGTAAGATTATCCATAGCTTTGAATTTCTCCTTTTCCTGTCCTTTCCTCAATATACCATGATTCCTGTTAAATCTTTAGAACGTCAGCGACGTTCACAGACACCTACATGTCATGCTTCTGATCCAGCCATTCGTCAAAACTCTTCTTTGAAATACGGTATTTGTTTCCAATCTGGATCCAGCGGAATTCATTTTTCTTCAACAGCTCATATACAGTCGGTCTGCTGATTCCAAGCATTTCCTGTACTTCCTTTACGGTATAGCATCTTTTTTCTGCAATATTCTCTGCTGTCATTCCCATTATGCAATCCCTCCCGGCTGTCCATCCATGAATCTCTTTACCTGCTTTTTCATACGGACTTTTATTTTCTGCATCTGCTGTCTCGCTGATTCATAGGTAATTCCCTGATCCTCTGCAATATCCGAAATTGTCTTTTCTTTCAGCAGATACTTGGTAAATGTCTCCTTTTCTGTGCCAAGAATCCCAAGCTGACTGTTAAACAGGTTATAGTCTTTCCTCATATCCCTGAGAATGTATGCATCCCTGATATATACTTCTGCCTGGTCTACTCCGTCCAGTGCGTTACCTGAAAAATCACAGTTGATCAGCGCTTCCCTTGTAATAACATTGTTGATTGCTTTTCTTGCGGTGGGATTACTGGTCATTCCTCCTGTCTGTACTCTTACTCCAAGATCTCCAGCTGACTGCCGGCGGCTGCTTTCCTTTTCACATTCAATCATGTAACGCAGCCCGTCTGTATATCCGTCCACGATGCCAATGAATTTTGTATAGTTTTTGATAATGATATCTATGCGCTTCTCTGATGTAGCTCCTGTATATACTCTGATAAGGTTCTTTTGCCTGCCATAATGCCATTCCGGTTTTTACACCATATCTCTTGGCCGTATAATCAGCGGTCAGCACAATTCCATGTCTCGCCTCAGGATCACCTCCTACTGCTACAGGCTTTCCCCGAAGCTCCGGATGATGCAGAAGCTCTACTGATGCATAAAAACAGTTACAATCACTATGCAGTATTGTCCGGTTCACTGAATCACCTTCTTTCCTGCTGCCGGATGATATGCCATCCGTCTACATGGCATAATATAATACTTTTTATATTGCTATTCAACGATAATTTATTGCATATTATCAATACAGTTGATATTGTGTATTGATTTTTAGGGATTCTTATGCTAATCTTGATATATCCCAATAGGGAGATCATACCTGATATGATTACTTAGAAAGGCATAATACTATGAAAGATTTAGGAAAGACCATTGCTAAATACAGAAAAGAACATAAGCTGAACCAGAGCCAGCTTGCAAAAGAACTGGAAAACTATGACATCTATGTAAAGCAGAATTCAATCAGCGCCTGGGAGCTTGGCACAGCAACACCAAATGCCAGACAATTTCTCGCCTTATGTGAAATTCTTGAAATATACGATATCTATACGGATTTTATTGGTCAAAGTCCCCTTAACCCATTCCGAAACCTGAATGAAACGGGAATGAACAAGGTTCTTGAATATATCAGAGATCTGGAAAGCACCGGCAACTATAAACCGGCAGATATCATTCCTATTCACGTGATCCAGGAAAGAAAAGTATTTTACAATACAGTTTCTGCCGGTACCGGCTCTTTCCTCGATAGCGATGAATATGAGATGATTTCCTCTCCTGATATTCCGGAAGCCGCAACCTTCGGTGTATATGTAGATGGTGACAGTATGGAGCCTAGATATCATAATAAGGATCTCATCTGGATTGAACAGACAGCATGCCTTGATGATGGCGAAATAGGTATTTTCTATCTTGATGGAAACGCATATGTGAAGAAATTTCAGAATAACAGACTCGGAACCTATCTCATATCACTGAATAAAAAATATGATCCAATCCCGGTTACAGAGAATAGTTCCTTCAAAATATTCGGCCGTGTTCTTTCATAAGTCCTTTTTTGGGGACACTTAAAACTGTAGTATTATTATAGCGGAACAGACCTGAACAATTCTTAATTTGGAGGTGCATATATATGAATACTGATATGGATATAGACATAAACACCATGACAGACACAATTACTTACAAACTTGTTGAAGCAAGGGCAGATCTTGGCATTACCCAGAAAGAACTTGCATCAGCAACCGGCATCAGCCTGAAAACTATTGCCAATATCGAGTCAAAACAGCATATTCCTTCTCTGCTATACGCCATGAGAATTGCAGATTTTTTTCACAAACCGGTAACAAGCCTGTTCTGCTATCATCCTGGTGTTCAGCAGACTCCCTCTAAAGGAGATGATCTGAATGAATAATAAAAAAATGTTAGATTTCCAGACAATCGCTGTTGATTTTGATGGCACTCTCTGCTACAGCAAATGGCCGGAGCTTGGTCAGCCAAACCAGGCACTGATCGAATATCTCCAGGAATGGAAACGCAATGGCAACAAACTCATTCTCTGGACCTGCCGCGCCGGTGAAGCTCTGTCGAATGCTGTCGAATGATGCCGGGAACAGAATCTTGAATTTGATGCAGTTAATGACAATCTTCCGGAAAACGCAAAGGCATAGAACCCGTAATGGGACTATGCCTTTGTGCTTATTCTGGCATTCATTTTTAGTTAGTGCGGGTTATTTACCTAATACAGTTCTTCTCATAATAAAAATCTGTTAGTTAAACTTTTTCAAATTTTGCTACTTCATCCGATAAATCTTCCGAAAGGTTCTTATTTTCGTCCGCCTGCACTGTAATTGCTGAAATTGCTGTTACAAGTTGTGATATCTCTTGTGCTACGTTTGTAACACCTTTTGCAGATTCTTCAATTGCTATAGAAATGTTATTGATACCTTCATTCATATCATTCATTGTACCTAAGCTATCTTTTGACTTAACTGCAAACTCGTTAAATGTATTACTTGCCTGATCAGAATCAGCATCATAATTTCCAATAATTTTTACAAAGTTGTCATAATCAAGTGCTACCTTTTCATCTACAAAACGAATCATTTCCGTTGCATTTCCAGACAGATTGTTTACTGCCTCAATAACTTTTCCACTGATTTCCTGAATATTGTTTGCTGTATCACGTGAACTATCTGCAAGCTGTCTGATTTCATCTGCAACAACGGCAAAGCCCCTGCCTGCTTCCCCTGCTCTTGCTGCTTCAATCGATGCATTAAGTGCTAGAAGATTTGTCTGTGCTGCGATATTTAAGATATTTTCTGTAAGTTTTGCAATTTCATTTACAGACTTAGATGCTTCTACTGCCTCCGCGACATCCTTTTGAATGCCATCAAATGTTTCTACTGTTTTTTCTTTTGATGCAATCGCTTCTTTATAGCTATTTTCTGCAGTAAGCTTCACTTCATGCATCTTCATTGCAGAGTTCTTAGCATCCTCATTCATGCCTTCCATTTTCTTTAGCAGATTATTACATCCTTGGGCTAAATCATATAGAGAAGCAGATACCTCTTCCATGGATGCTGCAAGTTCTTCCGATGTTGCACTCACATTGGATGCATTCATATTTGAAGATTCCGCCTCATTTTGTACAAGATAGGAAGATTCTTTCATATCTTTTGATACACTCTGAATCTTTACCATAAGATTTTGTAATGTTTCAATAAAATGGTTGACACCATTTGCAAGCTGACCAATTTCATCACTGGTTTCATCAAATACTCTTAACGTAAGATTACCCTGTCCTGATTCTATACCTAAAATGATATCATCCAAATCATTCTTTGCTCTTTTTGCCGGACGAACAATGGACTTATTAATAACAATCGAAAGAAGTACGATTACAATAATATCAGCTACCACAAGTGCAAGATCAAAAATGATGCTTCCATTTATTCTGTAGTTGATATGTCTGATGGCTTCTGCCACTTCTCCTTTTGCTGTTTCAAAAACCGCGGTATCATTATTTTCCACTGCTTCTTCATATTGTTCAAACTGTTCTATAAGCACATCATTCTTTCCTCGAATAGCTTGTAATGCCATTAAATTCAAGGCTGTAATCAAAACTGCAAAAAAGCCTACAGACACTAACATTGTTACTAACTTTTTTCCCAAGTTCTTTCTCTTTTTCATGTATATTTTCCTTCTTTCTGCGAAAAGCACCAATGCGTTATGTTTTGGAATTTTTTAGCATCATTCTACCCCACCCCACAAAATTTTGTCAATACTTTATTCTCTTGATAGAAAATTTTAATCTTTACTCTGATGAGGATGGCGTGAAACACATCCGTATCAAAGCCAGACCTAATAAATGGCATGAGAATGACTGCCCTTTCTGTCACAAGTCATGTCCTGCTTATGACAAACATTCCAGCAGACCAACCACTTGGAGGGGACTGGACTGGGGTGGTATTCTGGTCGAAGTTGAATACCAGACGCATCGTATCATCTGCCTTGAACATGGGGTTATATGTTGCCGAAGTTCCATGGGCATATCCAGGTAGTAGATTTACCAAGGATTTCGACCTTACCGTTGCATGGTTTGCATCCTATCTTCCAAGAAGTACCACATCATACTTCATGAGAGTGGACTGGGAAACTGTAGGCCGCTGTGTCAATCGTGCTCTTCACGATTTAGAACCGGAGCACTCAAGAAGACTTGATAGTCTGGTTAATATCGGCATTGACGAAACCAGTTACAAAAAGGGTCACAAGTACATTACAGTAATCGTTAATCACGATACCAACACAGTGGTATGGGCATCGGAAGACCATGGCAAATCCGTTCTTGAAAAGTTTTATAAACAGCTTACTCCAGAGCAGCTATCCAGCATCAAGGTTGTTACAGGTGATGGTGCCAAATGGATCACAGAGTGTGTAAATGAATACACTCCTGACTGCGCCCATTGTGTTGATTCCTTTCACGTAATCGAGTGGGCTATGACAGCTCTCGATGAAGTCAGAAAAGATATCTGGCATGATGCCTACAGCGAATATAAGCAGGTCAAAAAAGATAATCCATGTAGCAAGGGTCGTCCTAAAAAGGATGATCCTGAACTTGCTATTGTGAAAGCAGCTAAAGCTAAAGCAGATGAGATAAAAGGCTCTGCATACATGATAAAGGTTCTCTGTTTCCTTTTTGATACCAAATATCATATGCATTATATAATATCTTTCTAAACTCTTCCATGTTTCTATTATTGATAGTATTAAAATCTCCTATGAGAATATACTCTTCGTTAGAATGTTTCTGTAAAAATGAATACAATTCATTCCAAAATTGTTCATCATATTTGGGTGGAATTGGTTATCTAATTAACTACATTATTTTCTGTCTAAAATATCCATAAATTCGTCACCTGTAATTGTTTCCTTCTCATACAGGTACATAACCAGTTCGTCCAGTTTTTCCCTGTTTTCAGCAAGGATTTTTCTTGCTTTTTCATGCTCTGCTTTTACGAGCTGCACGACTTTTTCATCAATTTCCTTCTGGGTATCTGCGGAACAGGAAAGAGACGTATCGCCGCCAAGATACTGGTTGGTCACGTTTTCCATTGCCACCATGTCGAATTCATCTGTCATGCCATAGCGGGTGATCATCGCTCTTGCAATTTTTGTTGCCTGTTCGATATCATTGGAGGCTCCGGTCGTGATCTCACCAAATACGATCTCCTCTGCCGCACGTCCGCCTGTAAATGTAGCAATCTTATTCTCAAGTTCTTTTTTCGTCATCAGATATTTATCACCCTGCTCAACCTGCATAGTGTAGCCGAGTGCACCTGAGGTACGCGGGATGATCGTAATCTTCTGGACCGGTGCTGAATGACTCTGCAATGCAGCTACCAGAGCGTGTCCTATCTCATGATATGCAACAACCTTCTTCTCCTGATCTGAAAGAACCGCATTCTTCTTCTGATATCCTGCAATAACCACTTCTATACTTTCTTCGAGATCAGATTCATTTACAACGGTCCTTCCACTACGGACAGCACGTAATGCTGCTTCATTTATAATATTGGCAAGCTCCGCACCGGATGCACCGGATGCCATACGTGCAATCGTATGCAGGTCAACATCATCAGATGCTTTTATCTTCTTTGCATGAACCTTTAAAATTGCTTCACGGCCTGCAAGATCCGGCAGTTCAACCGGCACACGCCTGTCAAAACGTCCCGGACGTGTAAGTGCCGGATCTAACGACTCCGGACGGTTCGTTGCAGCAAGAATGATGACACCATTATTTCCTTCAAATCCGTCCATCTCTGTAAGAAGCTGGTTTAAGGTCTGCTCCCTCTCATCATTTCCGCCCATTTGTCCGTCACGCTTTTTACCAATGGCATCAATTTCATCAATAAACACGATACATGGTGCCTTTTCCTTTGCCTGTCCGAAAAGATCTCGAACTTTGGAAGCTCCCATACCGACAAACATCTCAACGAATTCTGATCCGGACATTGAGAAAAATGGTACATTTGATTCACCCGCAACTGCTTTTGCAAGCATTGTTTTGCCGGTTCCCGGAGGTCCTACAAGAAGGACACCTTTTGGCATAGACGCACCTACATCAGTATACTTCTTCGGATTATGAAGATAATCAACGATCTCTGAAAGGTTTTCTTTCGCCTCATCTTCTCCTGCAACGTCTGAAAAACGGATTCCCTCACTGGATTGCACATAAATCTTCGCATTGCTTTTTCCCATTCCAAAAGCCATCGAATTTTTTCCTCCGGCATGCTCCATCAGTTTCTTCGCCATATAATTTCCCAGTGCGATAAAAAGAATCAATGGCAAAACCCCGGTCAGCAGGAAGCTGATGATCGGTGACATCTGCTTATCGATATCTTTTGCGAATACGGCTCCACATTCATATAGCCTGTCCGTCAGGTTCGGATCGTTCATCAGACCTGTTTTATAAATATTTTTTTTGATCTTTATCTGTAAAGATGATCTGATTGTCCTCAACTTCTACTTCACCAATATTCTTCTTCTCGATCATGCTCATAAAAGTTCCATAATCCGTTTCCTTTACCTGATGCTCCATAAGGATTGGTGTGACAACCAGATTAAATACGATCAGCACTATTAACACAATCCCATAATAATATGCCAATGGTTTTTTCGGTGTTTTAACTTCTTTCATGGTCTTTCCTCCTGTTGTTCTGCGTTATGCTTTCTCCGTGCATTTTCGTATTATTTATTCTGCCATCTGACTTCGCCCTTGGACAGAAGCGGATAACAGATCAGCTGATCTGAATCCAGATTTTCCGCATGCATGTCAACCGCTGTGATCTGATGATTATCATAAGTCGTATAATAATAAATACCTTTTGCTGTATTACAACAGGACGTGTATATCGTGATCTCATATTTGCCTTCTGTCACCTCACAGCATCCACGCTGCTGATCTACGGATCCTAAGATATGGAAGAACTGGCTTACACTCTCATCCTCTTCTTCACCGGAGATCGAATTTAATTTTGTAAAGGCAACTTTCACAAATCTTGACTGGCTGGAAAGATCTCCAGGTATTCCCATTCCACCCATTCCTCTGCTATATGCATCAAGCTGTAATACTCCTGCAAAAGTACTCTCCGGCTGTTTTCTGGATACTCCGGCATAATTATTCAGTGCAAACATCTGACTCGGGAATGGTGGATTATTGGTAAGCACTCCTACCGGATTATCATATACATGCAGCCCATCTTTCATAGACTCAACAACGATACTGGAGTCTTTGTCTGCAATGATCCAGTGAAGCTGTGCTGTCGGCAGCTGTTCACTGAATGCTGTACCTGTCAGTCTCATTGCTGCCAGCTTCTCTCTCGCCTCTGCTACAGTAGCACACTGTGTAAGGATCCATGGGATGAACTCGAACTGTGCCACCTGGCTGACTTCTGTTTCATCTTCCGGCAAAGCCTCTTCATATGCCGCATTGCCGACAAAATTAAGACCTGCCATTCCAAGGCCTTTTTCATTAACAGCATCATAATAAAGCGGATAACCTTCTGCAACAAATGCCATTCCGATCAAAGCATAATGGCTTTTTATCTTCCCGGCAAACCGGAAATCAAATTCGTAATTTCTTGGCGTTATCGCGATCTGTTCCCCATAGGAAAATTCATAATCAAGCGTTCTGCCCATATAAAAATCTTTTGTTTTGTAAGTTGCTGCTGTACACATATCGAACACCTCTTCTTTCTGCTATAATAGTCCTGCAAACAATCTCATAAACAACTGTCCGAGCCGTAAATATGCACTCCGTCCTGTGCGGTACTTTTCGGTCACTTCCCTGCATTCATTCATGGTTGCTCCCAGATCATCTCTTATATCCAAAACTGTCTGACTATCCGCCATAAAACAACCATTTTTAAAGTGGTGATAAAGCAATGCCATTCAGTTAAGCATCATTTTAGTGGTTTTCTGTCATAGAAAGCCACTGTTTTTATGCCTAAAAACTTTAAAAATATTACAAAAAACAGTTGACAAGTAAGCCAATATATGTTGCGCAAGCCTTGATTATAAACATATTTCAAGGAGGCTCATTATGGCTGATTTTTTCTTATCTAATTTAAAATCCACACTCGACAACTGCATCACAGAACTCGATGAAATCCACTCCATGTTCTGCCGTAATCCGGAAAGTGATTTTACCAGGAACCGCAAACTTTCTTTCCGCGAGTATATTCAGTTTATGCTCCAGATGCAGAGTAAATCCGTTTCAAATGCAGTAAACATATGCAGGGCATATCTCAAACACGATGGTAACGAAACAGAGTCCATGCTTCTCATACAAAAGTATCTGACACCTGTCAAGTACAATCGAAAATATCCTATCCACCTCCGTCCAAAGAGAAATAGGGATTTCATGTATCGGGTTGCATAAATCTCGTTACCATTATTCTGCATTATAAGGCAGATAAGCAATCTGTCTTTTTGTCATAAAAAACCTTATCTAAATGACATTGAATGATTTATTTTCTATCTAAAATTTTATTAAACCGACTAAAGACTCCATAGTTTGTGTGTTTGACTTACTGTTTATATCTATCTTCTCCTAAATATTTTTCTAGTCATTGCAATATAAAATTGCTTATACAGTCTCTCCCTTAAGAGTCCTGGTATTCTGGATAATATACAGAGCGACCGATATGACCATCATTATAGCGCACAAACCAATCAACAAATCTGATACCATCGGTGTAATGTGGAACCATATAATATGCACCGCTGCAGTTCCATATAATAAAAAGGTTACTATCTTTCCATGCCAGTCTGCACCATGTACTTTTCCTGTCTTTCGTATCACAAGACATCCACTGACTACCATATACAGCTCCTTACCTGCCATTATTACGATTAAAAGAAGCATATGCGGAAAACGAGTAAACAGACAGATTAACATCGCTGCCTGTGTCAGCTTATCAGCCACCGGATCAAGTATTTTTCCTAAATTACTAATCCTATGGAATCTTCTTGCGATATATCCATCAGCAAGATCCGTAAGACCAGACAGCAATAAGATTTCACCAGCTAACAGAGGATTTTTCTTTACACAATAACTCCATATAATTACCGGAATCAGACAAAGCCGAAAAAAAGAAAGAAGATTAGGAACCGTAATAATTCTATTCAAATTTTCTTCCTGATTCACTTCACTCTGCATGTACGGTCACATCACTTTCCTTTTTTTTAGACATAAACCAATAAAATATAACACAAAATGCTAAAGCAAACACAACACCAAAAACATTTTGAATCACTCTAAGACTAACCGCTCCTTGTAGTCCATAAGTCTCTGCAGCAATGGCTAAAGCACCAAATGTGTTAAATACTGCCTGCCAGCCATATTGTGCTGAAAATCCTACACCGATTCCACCAAGGATTCCTATATATGCATAGATTGACGAAGGAAGCAGAAAATATAATACTGTAAAACATATAACACCTGCAATATTTCCGACAATCCTTTTACGGACTCTGTAGTGCATATCTTCCATAAACGGCAAAATCGTGGACATGGCCGCAATACCAGCCCACATTGCACGTGGCATATTACAAAGTTCTGCAATGCAAAGGACAATCGGTACGCATAAAATCTGACATATCTGCCATTTTGTTCTGGAAGAAGTGATATCAAATTCTTGTATCAGATCTTTCAGATTTCTTTTATAAGTTCTGTTTTTATGATTTCGATAAAATACGAAGCAGGTAAGTGCTGCACCGAAAGCCATTCCGACTAATCGCATCTGATAGCTTTTTCCCGTAACATCATAACCATATAGCAGCAGATACCCAAGAACCAATGTAGATTGATTAAACATGAATGGATTATGGCATCCGAACAGAATCAACACAGCCAGTGCCGCAATATTTAACAGCATTCCCAATACCGGTGAAAACTGATTTGCTAAATGCGGACATACAGTCATAATTACAAAGAACAAAGCCAAAAGCATCGTAGATTGTCCGGTGTGGATCCCCAGATCCGCATTTCTAAACACCATAAGGCATAATAAGACTACTACACCTACAATGCTGTTCTCATTTCCAAATAGGATGCTGAAAATACTAACAAAGAAAAAACAAAATGCCATTGTAACAGCTATCTTCACCAGATATACCAGTATATGATATGATTTTTCTTTCACTGTTTCACTCTTTTTCAACAGGTTTTTAGAACCTGCCTGATTTAACTGCAACTCCTGATAAAATGTCATATAAATTCTCCCATCTTCTAATTTATCTTAAAACTATATAATCTCATCTTTCTGTATTGGAAGCTCTACAACAAATCTGCATCCACCATATTCCCGGTTTTCTGCCTTGATTGTCCCGCCAGCACTATCTACGATCCGTTTCACAAGTGCAAGGCCGAGACCATTTCCTTCTGCTTTGTGAGAACCGTCTGCCTGATAAAATTTATCAAATATTCTGGTTTTCACATCATCCTCTATTCCCGGTCCTTCATCTTCCAGAATAAACATTACAGAATCCTTTTCCTGCTTCAGAAACATCATAATTGTCCCCTTTGCAGGACTGAACTTAATCGCATTATCTAAAAGATTCATCCATATATGCATAAAAAGTCCTTCATTCCCAGTATATTTAACTTCCTCCAGCTCTACCTGGAAACCAATTTCTTTTTCTGTCCATTTTGTCTCCAGGGAAAGAAATGCCTGACGGATCTGTTCATCCAAACGATATTCTGTTTTTTTCATTGGTATGTTCTGATTCTCTAACTTGGATAACAGCAAAATATTTCCAACCAATCCGGAAAGCCTTTGGGTATTAAACAGGATTTTTTCTACATATTCCTCTTGCTCCTGAGACAGTTCTTCTCCCTGAAGAAGCATTGTATACCCTTCAATGGCATTAATCGGGGTCTTAAACTCATGAGAAACATTAGATACAAAATCCATCTGCAGCACCTCTGTTGCACGAAGTTCTTTTGTCATAACGTTAAAACTCTGATAAGATTCTCCAACTTCTGCTATACGGCTGTTCGTTTCCAAATGCTGTTCAAAATCTCCCCGAGAAACTTCCTTCATTGCTTTACTAAGCCTGGTAATTGGTTCCAGTAACTTTGCATTAATAAAGGAAGTGATCAGCCCTGCAATCAATGTATTGAAAATCAAAAGCCAGCCAAGCACAGGTATGCTGCCCGGCAGATGAAAAAAATGATTCAAAAAAGCAAATAATAAAGCAGATATGACTGTTGAAAATACAAGTGCCAGCCAGATTGCACCAGTCAGACAGGATCGGATCCGCAATCCTTTTTCTTTCTTTTGTTCCATTATTTTTTCACCACCTTGTATCCAATTCCACGCATTGTTACGATTTCAAAATCAGGGTTATCTTTAAAACGCTCCCTGATTCTTCCTATATGTACCTCTATCGTATGTGGGTCTGCCTCCGTCTCGTATCCCCATACTTCATCCATCAACTGTTGTTTTGTAAATGTTCTGCCTGGCGAAGCTGCAAGCTTATATAAAAGCAGGAATTCTTTTTTAGGCAAAACAAGACTTTCCTTATCAGTTATAACCGTCATTGCATCATAATCAAACTCTGTTGAACCGATCACAATTTTGTGTTCATTCAGTATCTGTGCACGGCGAAGCAGTGCTCCGACTCTTAAAACCATTTCATTCACATTTACCGGTTTTACCATATAATCGTCACTTCCCGAAAGAAATCCCTGGCGCATATCATCAAAGGAACCTTTCGCAGTGATCATAAGTACCGGTATCTGATATCCTGCTGAACGGAGTTCCGACACCAGTTCATAACCATCCATAACCGGCATCATAATATCGGAAATGATCAGATCAATATACTCTTTATCCAATATTTCTAATGCCAGTGCTCCATCCGATGCACTTTTGACCTGATATCCATTCTTCTCAAGCACTTTTTGGAATAGCTGGCTTAATTCTTTATCATCTTCTACAATTAATATTTGAAACACGATCTTCTTCCTCCTTTATCAGAACAGATATCTTGCCCATCCAAGCAGATGCTGTACCAAAAGTACGTTTCTCTGACGCTTCTTTGTCAATTCAATTGGCTCTACATGATACGGATCACGATAGGTTCCATCTTCCAATACCTGTCGGGACACTCTTTCATATTCCATCATGCCTTCTTCCAACTGCTTATTAATCTCTTTGCTACGTATTACAAGCATCAGTTCCGTATCCAGATACGTGCTTCTCATATCCATGTTAAAGGAACCTATTACGGATAGATCATCATCAATCAGGATGCTTTTTCCGTGGTAAGAATAGCCGCCTTCATACTCCCAGATATCAATTCCTGTATTTAAAATTCTGTTTCTGTTTCTCGCATAATCAGCAGAACCAAACGGATTTCCATTGTTGGCAACCGAATTGGTCATGATAGAAAAATCCGGAACTCTCTCCGCAATCTCTTTCCATGTATTATACATCATATCATTGCAGATAATATATGGTGTATGAATTTTCACGCGCTCTTTTGCATTTTTCATTAGTTCTCCCAGTTGATACCAGACTACTGGTTCCTTGGGACCTGTGTGGATAGGATTTGACACTAATGCAATCTTTTCTGTCTCAAAAGTTTCGTCCGTGTAATCGGTATCGCAGATTCTTTCCTTATTCTCTTCAAAATATTTCTGATAGCCGTTCTGCAGCTCTAAAACTGCGTTCTTTACAGATTTTCTATTTGCCAGTTTTTTATTGTCATGAAAATAACCACTGTCTTCTTGTTCCCATATCGTTTCAAAATACTCTAACAACTGGTTAACTGAATTTTCTTTCTCAGGTTCATCGCAAACCACTAACACGTCTCTGTCATAGTTCTTATGTCCCGGAAAATCACCCAGGAAATAATTGTATGTATTTCTTCCCCCAAGAATATATCTCTTTCCATCTGCAATCAAATATTTATCATGCATTCTACCCATCATTTTCCACGGTTTCAACGGATTGGCCTTATTATACAGTTTAATTTCAACATTCTCATGGGAAGATAATCCATAGAAATACGGATTGCCTTCCATATCAACCCAGCTCTCCATTCCATCTACTAACAGACGAACATGCACACCTCTGTCTGCCGCATCATGCAGTGCTCCTAAAATCAATTTTCCACTTTCATCGGATTGAAATGCAAAAGTAGAAAGAATAATTTCCTTTTTTGCATTCTTGATCAAACGCACTCTTTGTAAAAGCGCTTCTGGATTCTTTTCTATGATTACTGCCCGTTCTGTATTTTCACTGCATTCGTTCCATGACCCATTTTTTGTTTCTTTTTTGGTTGTATTGGACACTTCCGGCTGCTTTTTATATGCAACGCAGATTCCGAGCAATTCATAAAAAGCCATACATAAAAAAATTGCCAGTATAACAAGAAGGATTTTACATATTTTATACTTTTTCATTGTACATCACCTGATTCCTTTTTATTTCATACTTATACAATACAAAGTCAATCTCAATTTAACCTCAACAAGGTTTGTTTTTTCATCCATGCAAAATCTTCTTTGTACAACAGACTGTTAGATATAGCAAAAACGGCCTTTCAAAAACAGTTAACTTCTAAATCAACTGTTTTTTGAAAGGTCGTTTCATCAGATTCTTATAGCAATCCAGCAAATAATCTCATAAATAATTGTCCTAGTCGCAAATATGCACTTCGTCCGGTTTGATATTGGTCTGTCACATCACGACATTCTCCCATCGTTCTTATCAGATCATTTTTTATTTCCACAACTGCCTGACAATCTGCCATAAAACAGCCGTTTTCAAAATGGTGATATAAACTTCGATAATCCAAATTAATTGTTCCACAAGTTGCCATACAGTCATCTGCCACACTCATTTTTGCATGACAGAAACCAGGAGTCCACTCATAAACACGAACACCATGTTTAACTAATCCATGATAAAAAGAACGCGTTATATTATAAATGAATTTTTTATCAGGGATACCAGGTGTGATAATTCTTACGTCTACCCCTCGCTTAGCAGCCAGACATAACGCATGCGTCATTTCATCTGTTATGATTAGATATGGAGTCATAAACCAACAATATTTTTCAGCTTTATTTATCATACTGATATAAACTTCTTCTCCTACCTGCTCATTATCCATAGGGCTGTCTGCATAAGGTTGAACAAACCCAGTTTGCTGTGCCGCATAATCATAGTGGAAAAGGTATTTACTAAAATCAGGATCATTAGCATCCTTAGCACTTACTGCATTCCACATTTCCAAAAATGTCACCGTAAGCGACTGAACAGCATCTCCTTCTAAACGAATACCTGTATCTTTCCACTGTCCATACGGGTGTGTGTAATTAAAATATTCGTTTGCTAGATTATATCCACCTGTAAATCCGACTTTTCCATCAATAACTGTTATTTTTCTATGATCACGATTGTTCAAAAACAGATTTAAACCTGGCATAAACGGATTGAATACACGGCAATGAATTCCTATTGCCTCCATCTTTTTCACAAAATCTGTGTTAATAAAGCCTATAGAACCCATATCATCGTAGAATACTCTAACTTCCACACCTGCTTTTACTCGCTCTTCCAGAACATCTTGAATCTTATGCCATGCTTCAGCGTCTTCTATCGCATGATATTCCATAAAGATAAACTTCTGTGCTTTCTCCAAATCCTTAAGCTGTGCCTCTAATCCTTTCACTGCTTCATCAAAATACACAATATCCGTATTCTGATAGATTGGATACTGCGAATTTCTTTGTATGTAACTTGCTATATTTCCTGCTTTCGGAATTGTTTCTTTTATTCTGCTCAAACACTCCTGACTGTCCGGAAGCATTGGTAACAATTTGCTATCAATTTCTGCATATCGCTCACGCATTTTATGTGTGCCACCATTCAAACCAATCAACAAATACAGGCCTACACCCATAATTGGGAAAATTAGAATTAAGATGACCCAAGGCATTTTCATAGAGGATGTCTTATTTGATGCGTACAATCCCAAAACCAAGATCCCACTCAAAATCCTTGTAAATAAATTTATGATTTCTGCATATTCATTCAAGCGTGTTACGATAGTAATAATAAAAATCACTTCCAGAAGAATGCAGATTATGGAAAAACACAGCCGTTTTACCCCATTTTTTGTTTTTGCTTTGCCCTCTAAAGTATCTTGTTTCATATATCTTCCACCTTCCTACTTGCTCAGTTTTCTCCCTAAATTTCGTGAAACATACCAATTTTGTCTTTTATTCTCTGCATTTCATTATCTGCTTCAATGATAGCTCTTGCAGAATGAAGTAATTCTTCACTTATCTCATCATAGCCAGGCATTTCTTCAATTCCTTTTTTATAGCGAAGTTGATGTTCCAATGTTGCCCAGAAATCCATACCATTGGTTCGAATCTGTAATTCTACACGCATAGGTGTTTTACCCTTAGCAAAAAATACTGGTATTTCAACAATCATATGATAGCTTCGATAACCATTCGATTTTGGATTTTTTATATAATCTTTTATTTCAATAACTTTAATATCATCCTGTTGGGTAATCAAATCTGATATCATATAAATATCGTCAATAAACGCACAAACTATTCGAACGCCTGCTACATCATTGAGATATGTCTGTATATTTTCTGTTGTAAATTCATATCCCATCTTCTGCAGTTTATCGTAAATACTATTGGGCTTCTTAATTCTTGTTTTTATAAAAGAAATAGGATTTCGATTGTTCTCAACTGAAAATTCATCATCCAAAACTTCAAGTTTAGTTTGTATCTCCCGAATAGCACAACGATACATCATCATTAAATTATAAAATTTTGTAGCATTATTTAAAAACTGTAATAGATGGTAACGAATTTATTTTTCTCCTAACAGAACCTTTTACTTCTTTTTCATTCTGCCCCTTTTTACAAAAATCAAAATCACATTCTTCCAATGAGCCATTATAACACTTCTCGAAAAATGAGGCTGCGTCCAGATTTGTATGTAATCCTGTAAGATGCAGATAATTGTCTTCATGTGCACTTACTATATAATATTCATTTTTTTCAAACGCTTTAGAACATAGCAAATATTCATATTCAACATAATATTTCTTATATAAATCTGCACATTGAATAACTGTTTCTTTTACGCGTTGCGAAAAACTCTTTTGTTCCTCCATTAAACCTCCATATAGTAAAATAGAAGGATAATCACACAGTCATCCTTCTACTAATTTTTCACAGTTTATTCTGCAATGGGAATGGGTTTTCGGTCTCCATCCCGACCACTGGAACAGGTTTAAGGTCTCTGTTCCGACCTTATAAGTATCTCTTTTTGTACTTTAATTTTACATCCCATCCCTCAAATAGTCAAAGAATTTTTCTTCTTTATATAAAGATATTCTATACTTTATTATATGCATTGCCATTGAAAAAAGAGCCCGACGCATCAAGCTCTTTCTAGGTGTTGTCCGAAGACGTCCACCGCAATTCATAGACATAATATACTATATGGCCAAAATTTGTGCAAGTTGTATTAACAAATTAACTGCATATTTGTGTCACCAGTGGTGTCACAAAATTAACTTATTATACTTTCATCGTCCGTAATGCAAATTATTCCAACAAAAAAGCGGCAATGATTCCCCGACCATTGCCGCTTCTATAAATTAATGTTCCCAGCGGGAATCGAACCCACAACTAGCGCTTAGGAGGCGCTTGTTATATCCGTTTAACTATGAGAACCTTCCGGCTCAAAAGAGCCTTTATTATTTTATATGTATTTGTCACATTTGTCAAATATATTTAGATGAGGACTTCGCCCTGCAGCCATACAACACCCTTGAACCTTCTGCCTACAGCCGGTTCGCCGACAAGGTCCGCCTCGTTGATCGCCATGTCAAATACGATGTCATTGCAAATGAGCTTGAGAATCCATATCTTCTCATCAGTGATTACATTGGTCTGATTATCGACCTCCAGAATCTCACCTATAACCGAGTATTGGTCGCACTCAACACCACATGGCATAAATGAAGTATCCACAATTGAAAGAACATCTTCATTCATAATTCTTCTTGATATCGCTGTATATGTATCAAGGTCATCAATAGTAAGACTCTCTATGGCGTCCTGGTCACCATTCTTGGCTGCCGCCAGCAGATTCCTTCTTGCTGCATCCTTAGCTGCCTCACGGCCTGATACAGGACGTCTTGACGTGCTGCGGCTTGCTGTTGGCAGAATTATCATTCCGCCTACCGAAAGCGCCGAGAGAATGACATCCTTGCCGCTTATCGCATCCTTCTCTGCCGGATTCTTGCGGTCAAGCATAAAATAATCCGGCTTTTCCTTACCGGATTCAACTCTGCCCTGTCTGTACCTCAGATAATCAAGTGCATTCTGAAGATAGAACATCAAAGTCACTCCGGGCTTAAGGTCGTCACATATAACTTCATATGACTCCTTGTCATAATGCCGCTCTATCGATAACTCGTCATTGTCACTTCTGCTGCTCCCCATAAGCATCGGATAATAATAAATAGGTCTGAATGACGAAGCACTGCCATCCTTAACATCCTCAAGAGCCCCATATACACATATGCCCGTGCTGTCGCTTATCGGCACCAGCAGCTCTGCTCTTCCGTAGTATTCATTCTTCTTCATGAGGAGATTATTCTCCGGACTCTGCGCTGCCGCCGACTCTATTAACTTCTTCTCGCCCTCTGCGTCAAATTCTGCAAATCCTATTGCCCTCAAAAAAAGATGCATACTGCCATTCAAACCTTTCCGGATACTGATTGCTAATCAATCGTATCAACTATAAATAATGTAAGAATCTTCATAAGATCCTTAAAATCCGGCTTCTCATAATCATGTCCGTCTGCTCCTTTAAGAATCTTTATAACAGGTCTCTCCGGTGCTTCCGAATTCTGTTTCTCCACTACACCGATCTCGCCGTCACTTGTAAGTACTCTCGTTCCTACCGGATATACCGCCATGGTCTTAAGAAGCTTGGATGCAACAGAACGCTCATATATAATTCCGGCATTGACCTTTATGTACTCAATAGCCTCATATATCTTCATCTTCCTGCGTCCGATTCCGCTTATCATTGCATCAAAATCATCACATACCGCAACAAGCTTAACCTCCTGGCTTACCCTGAATCTTGAATTCTGGAAAGGATATCCATTGCCATCCTCACGCTCATGATGCATAAGTATAATATCCTTGGCTGTGTCAGAAAGCCATGTCTCATCCTGAAGCGCGCTATATCCATATATAGTATGCTTCTTATATTCCATCTGATTCTTCGGAGACATATCTTCGACATCCACATTAATATAAGGAACCTTTATATACTTAAGCCCTATATCGTGAAGTATCGCCCCCATTGCTATATCATGCACCTGAGTCTCTGTCATCTTAAGCCTTATGGCAAGAATTGTTGACATTGAACACACATTAATACAATGAGAATACATGTCCGTGCTTATATTACGTATCTCAGTAAGTCCGTTAACAACCTCCGGTTTCTCGATAACAGAGTCCATTATCCTTACTGCTTCTACCGCAACCTTCTGCAAATCACTGTTATGCTTGTAAATGTGTTTTTCAAGCACATTCTCAATATTACGCTTTGACTCGCTATATGTCTCATCAATACTGTATACTCTGTTCTCATCCGCACCATTATTGCGTATGTATACATCCTGAATGTCAAGTTCGCGCAGTTTTTTGATATATTCTTCGCTAAGTACCGTTCCTTCGCTTATCAGTATGACGTTGCCTGATGACACGACCGGCATGCCAAGAACCTCATTACCTCTTAAATTGTCTACATGTACCTGTTGCATTGCGTGCTCCTGCTGTATTCTGACCGTCTCCATCTGATTTTAATCCGCATATATGTACCAATATGTAAAATATACATATATATGCCAGATATTTCTGTTAGTATTCTAACATAATATATTTGAATACACAATATAACTCTTTATTGAGGTTATTGTGAAATAATTCCTATATATCCATGTAAATGTTGACATTTGGTCGTTTTAAGCATATAATGCAATTGTTAAAATATTAACGATGTATAAATACTAATACAGGAGGTATTGCAATGGAGAACATTGTAGACAACATGGACGCCCTTAATGCCAGGCTTGCACAGGTGCGCGACGCACAAAAGATATTTGCTTCATATACACAGGAGCAGGTAGACGCAATATTCAAAGCAGCTGCCATCGCCGCTAATCAGGCGCGTATTCCACTTGCCAAGATGGCTGTTGAGGAAACAGGCATGGGTGTAGTTGAAGATAAGGTTATCAAGAACCACTATGCCGCCGAGTACATTTACAATAAGTACAAGGATGTACAGACATGTGGTGTTATTGAGGAGGATAAATCATTTGGAATTAAAAAGATTGCTGAACCCATCGGTGTCGTAGCAGCTGTAATCCCTACTACTAATCCTACGTCCACAGCAATTTTCAAGACACTTATTTCACTTAAGACACGTAACGGAATTATCATAAGTCCGCATCCAAGGGCTAAGAGAAGCACAATTGCTGCCGCCAAGGTTGTACTTGACGCTGCTGTTGCTGCCGGTGCTCCTAAGAATATTATCGGATGGATTGATGTTCCTTCAATAGAGATGACTAATACGCTGATGCAGGAGGCTGATATCATACTTGCAACAGGTGGTCCCGGAATGGTTAAGTCAGCTTATTCTTCAGGTAAGCCGGCTCTCGGCGTTGGTGCCGGTAACACACCTGCAATTATGGATGCAAGCTGTGACATTAAGCTTGCAGTTAATTCAGTTATCCACTCCAAGACATTTGATAATGGTATGATTTGCGCATCAGAGCAATCGGTAATTGTGGATAAGTCTATATATGACGCTGTCAAAAAGGAATTTGCGTACAGAGGATGTTACTTCCTTAAGGATGATGAACTTGATAAAGTTCGTAAGACAATCATTATAAACGGTTCTCTCAACGCTAAGATTGTAGGCCAGAAAGCATGCACTATTGCAGCACTTGCCGGTGTTAAGGTTCCTGAAGCAACCAAGATACTTATAGGTGAAGTAACATCTGTTGATCTGTCAGAAGAATTTGCTCATGAGAAACTTTCACCTGTACTTGCAATGTATCGTGCGAATAACTTTGAGGATGCTGTGGATAAAGCTTCACATCTTATTGCTGACGGTGGATATGGTCACACATCTTCTCTCTATATTAATATTGAGACACAGGCTGATAAGATTGCAGTCTTCTCAGAAGCAATGAAGACATGCCGAATCCTCATCAATACCCCTTCGTCACATGGTGGTATCGGTGATCTCTATAACTTCAAGCTTGCTCCTTCACTTACACTTGGCTGCGGCTCATGGGGCGGCAACTCAGTATCAGAAAACGTAGGTGTAAAGCACCTTCTCAATGTTAAGACTGTAGCTGAAAGGAGAGAGAATATGCTTTGGTTCAGAGCTCCTGAAAAGGTATATTTCAAGAAGGGATGCCTGCCTGTTGCACTTGACGAACTTGGTAATGTAATGGGTAAGAAGCGTGTATTTATTGTAACTGACCAGTATCTGTATAAGAGTGGTTCTATCAAATGTGTAACAGATAAGCTCGATGAACTCGGGATTATTCATTCAGAATTCTTCAATGTAACACCTGACCCGACACTTGCATGTGCCAAGGAAGGTCTTGCACAGCTTAAGCTCTTTGAGCCTGACTGTATAATTGCCATAGGTGGCGGATCACCTATGGATGCAGCTAAGATTATGTGGGTAATGTATGAACATCCGGAAGTTGATTTCATGGATATGGCAATGCGCTTTATGGATATCAGGAAGCGTGTATACACATTCCCTCACATGGGCGACAAAGCTTATTTCGTTGCTATTCCTACATCATCAGGTACAGGCTCAGAGGTGACTCCATTTGCCGTAATTACTGATGAGACAACAGGTACCAAGTACCCTCTTGCCGATTATGAACTTATGCCTAAGATGGCTATTGTCGATGCTGACATGATGATGAACCAGCCTAAGGGACTTACAAGCTCTTCAGGCATTGATGCACTTACACATGCCCTTGAAGCTTATGCGTCAATAATGGCAACTGATTTTACAGATGGTCTTGCACTTAAAGCCATGAAGAATATATTTGAATATCTTCCTGATGCATACGATAAAGGGCCACACGATGCCAAGGCACGTGAGAAGATGGCTGAAGCCTCTACTATGGCAGGTATGGCATTTGCCAACGCATTCCTTGGTGTCTGCCACTCAATGGCTCACAAACTCGGTGCATACCATCATCTGCCACACGGTATTGCCAATGCACTTCTTATAACTATAGTTATGAGATTCAATGCTGCGGAAGTTCCGACTAAGATGGGAACATTTTCACAGTATGCATATCCTCATACACTTGACAGATATCTTGAATGTGCTGATTTTCTTGGAATTAAGGGACGCACTAAAGAAGATAAGTTTAATAACTTTATCGATGCAATAGAGGAACTTAAGGATAAGGTTGGAATTAAGAAGACTATTAAGGATTACGGCATTGAGGAAGCTGACTTCCTTGCTACTCTCGATGAAATGGTTGAGAATGCATTTGATGATCAGTGTACAGGAGCTAACCCAAGATATCCTCTTATGAGTGAAATCAAAGAGATGTATCTTAAGGCTTACTATGGTGAATAAATAAGGAGGGGATATCAATGAAGTTTGACAATTGCATTTCCAAAGGAAAATTAAAAAGCGTCTATCTTAAAGACGGCAAAGCCATTAAAGTATTTGATAAAAAATACAACAAGTCAGATGTTCTCTATGAAGCACTCAATACTTCGCGTGTAGAGGACGCCAAAGCTGATGTACCTAAGCTTCTCTCTGTTGATGTTATCGACGGACAGTGGTGCATTACAAGTGAATATGTCGAAGGCAGTACTCTTGCTGAGTTAATGAAAGCTCATCCTAAGAAGATGGATACTTATCTACAGCAGATGGTTGATCTTCAGCTTTCTATCCACAGCAAGCGTAATCCTCTTATGATAAGACTTAAGGATAAGCTCATAAGACAGATTAACGATCTTGACTGCATAGATTCTACCAAAAAATATGAGATTCTCACAAGGCTTAACGGAATGCATGAACATTCAAAGCTTTGCCACGGCGACTTTTCTCCTGAGAATATCATTGTTACCAAGTCCGGCAAGCTTGTTGCCGTAGACTGGGTACATGCAACACAGGGCAATGCAAGTGCTGATGTGGCAAGAACTTATCTTCTGCTTGCTCTCAACGATATAGCTGTTGCAGACAGATATCTCGATATCTTCTGTGCCAAGTCCGGAACTGCCAAAAATTATGTTCAGAACTGGCTTCCTATCGTCGCTGCTGCACAGCTTGACAAGAAACGTCCTGAAGAGAAAGAACTCCTTACGAAGTGGATAGATGTTGTTAACTTTGAATAAGTATTCAATATAAATATTTAAACAAAGTTCATAACACAAGAATAAAAATCCGCAGGCGACATTGATTATGATTGCCTGCGGATTTTGTGTTATATAATTAATATAATGATACCAGGGTTAAAAGGTATCAAAGTCGGGGGCTTTTGCCCCCGACATCATATAATAATTCTACTATTATTCTGCCGTTCTACTGTTTACTGTTATGGTTCTATAACTGTCTTACCACCCATGTATGGCTGAAGAACCTTAGGAATACGGACACTTCCATCTTCATTAAGATTATTCTCAAGGAATGCAATAAGCATTCTTGGTGGTGCAACAACTGTGTTGTTAAGTGTATGTGCAAAATACTTCTTGCCATCCTCGCCATTTACACGAATCTTAAGACGTCTTGCCTGTGCATCTCCTAAGTTAGAGCAGCTGCCCACCTCAAAGTACTTCTTCTGTCTTGGTGACCATGCCTCTACATCAAGTGACTTAACCTTAAGATCTGCAAGATCTCCTGAACAGCAGTTAAGTGTTCTTACAGGAATATCAAGTGATCTGAAGAGATCTACTGTGTTCTGCCACAGCTTGTCATACCACATATTGCTGTCTTCAGGCTTACATACAACAATCATTTCCTGCTTCTCAAACTGGTGAATTCTGTACACGCCTCTCTCCTCGATTCCGTGCGCACCCTTCTCCTTACGGAAACATGGTGAATAACTTGTAAGTGTCTTAGGAAGTTCTGCCTCAGGCGTAATCGTATCGATAAACTTACCAATCATTGAATGCTCACTCGTACCGATAAGATACAAATCTTCACCCTCAATCTTATACATCATGGCATCCATCTCTGCGAAACTCATAACACCTGTAACTACATTACTTCTTATCATAAATGGAGGTACACAATATGTGAAGCCTCTGTCAATCATAAAGTCTCTTGCATATGAGATTACAGCTGAATGAAGTCTTGCGATATCTCCCATGAGATAATAGAATCCATTACCTGCAACCTTTCTTGCAGAATCAAGGTCTATGCCGTGAAGCTTTTCCATAATATCTGTGTGATACGGTATCTCAAAATCAGGTACAAATGGATCACCAAACTTCTCTATCTCTACATTTTCTGAATCGTCCTTACCGATAGGAACACTGGGATCAATGATGTTAGGAATTGTCATCATTATCTTAGTTACCTTTTCGTTGAGTTCTGCTTCCCTTGCTTCAAGCTCTGTAAGGCGCTCAGCATTCTTAGCTACCTGTGCCTTAAGTTCCTCAGCTTCTTCTTTCTTGCCCTGTCCCATAAGCATACCAATCTGCTTTGATATCTTATTACGGCTGCTTCTAATCTCATCTGCTTCCTTCTGAGTTGCTCTTGCCTGCTCGTCAAGTGCTATAACCTCATCAACCAATGGAAGTTTCTGATCCTGAAACTTATTTCTGATGTTCTGCTTTACTACTTCTGGATTCTCTCTGACAAATTTTAAATCTAACATTCTTTATGTCCTCCGTAAAGATTTTATTAAAATGTTTCACGTGAAACATTTGTTATTAATTCTGCTGTTCTTGTTCCTGCTGTTCCTTTGCCGCTGCAGCCTCAGCTTCTGCTAATTCTGTATCATCAAGGCCAAGTGCGTCCAATGCCTCATCCAGTTCATTAATATCTACTGTATTATTAATAACCTCATTCATATGACCGAGATCTGTATCGCCAAGTGGTCCGGCAATCGCCTTTTCAAGACTTTCAGCTTCTTCTTCGCCAAGCTCAATATATGACTCGCCTGCAACTATCTCCTTGATATACATGTAGCAGCCCTCTCTGCTGTGCATTGAATTAATGATAAATCCATTATTCTTATTATCAAGCATTGTAAGTGCAAAGCTGAGTTTGCCGCCCATCTCATGAAATGCATCGTACTTTACAATTCCAACCTTCTGGTATGAATAGTGAATCTTATCAAGCAGGAACTTGATATTCTTCACATTCTTGGCATTTATCCTCTTGAGATCCTCTATTTCTTTAAATCTTTCTTTTAGCAGAGGTTCAAGTGACCTGGCATCTTTGCCTTCCATAAAATTCTCATACTTTTTCCTAGTGTGTCCCATCTTGCAGATTGCTACAATTGCAAGAATAAGTGATACTATTGATATTATCCCCATCACTAATACTGCTATTATAACATACTGCATGTCAACCGAAAATAATCCAAAAAAGTTAACCATTGTATGCTCCAATCTTTATCCACCTGATTTACTTAATTGACTGAAGCATATCCATTATACGCTCAAGTTCATCCTGTGAATAGTACTCAATTTCAATCTTACCCTTATTATTTTTTCTGTTGTGTATCGAAACCTTAGTTCCAAGTACAGACTTTACCTTTTCTTCAAGTTCATGATATATAAGTTCTCTTGCAACGTCTTTTTCCTTTGGTGCTTCCTTCTTTTTATCAAGAAGCTTCATAAGTTTTTCGGTTTCCCTGACGCTGAGCTTCTCATCAAATATCTGCTGTGCAATCATATACTGCTTATCACCGTCTGATATAGCAAGAAGTGCTCTGGCATGTCCGTTGCTTATCATGTTATCCATAACCATCTGCTGAACTCTCTCATCAAGTTTCAGTAATCTCATCGAATTAGCAATAGCTGCACGGCTCTTTGATACTCTTTCTGCAACATCATCCTGCTTAAGCTTATATTCATTTATAAGATGCTGATAGGCCTTTGCCTCTTCAATAGGGTTAAGATCTTCACGCTGTATATTCTCTATAAGCGCTATCTCCATAACCTCCTGTGACGAATAGTCTTTAATAATTACAGGTACTTCTTTAACTCCCGCAATCTTAGCAGCTCTCCATCTTCTTTCACCGGCTATTATCTCATAATATCCGTCTTTCTTCTGTACAAGAAGAGGCTGAAGTATTCCATATTGTTTAATAGATTCAGCAAGTTCTATAAGAGCATCTTCATCAAATGCTTTCCTAGGCTGTTCTCTATTAGGTTCTATCTCAGAAATTCTCAGCTTCGTATCAGCCGGGACTTTCACCTCTTTAATTACTTCTTTTACAACTACCTTTTCGTTCTTGTCTTCTACATCTTCAGCTATAAGAGCTCCTATTCCCTTGCCGATTCCTTTTCCAAGTCCCTTACTCTTGGCTGCCGGCTTAACTGCAGGCTTCGGTGTTGTCTTTGGTGTTCCCTTAGTTACAGTTTTTGCTGAGCTTTTACTGTTTTTTGCTGACGCCATTGCTATGTTCTCCATTTCTACTTAAATATTGTCATACTAATACTGCAATATTGCATTAACCAAAATTCTGATTCATGACCTCTTCTGCCAGTAATCGGTAGCTTTCTGCTCCTGCTGATTTGGAGTCATATATATTAATAGGAAGTCCATGGCTTGGTGCCTCTGCAAGTCTTACATTTCTTGGTATAATCGTCTTATATATATTCTGTCCAAGATTCTCTTTGACATTCTCAACCACCTGAAGTGAAAGATTAGTTCTTGCATCATACATTGTGAACACAACTCCCTCAAGTTCAAGTTCAGGATTCAGCTTACGTTTTACAAGATTAATTGTATGTATAAGCTGTGTAAGTCCCTCAAGTGCATAATATTCACACTGTATAGGTACAAGTACAGTATCAGCCGCCGTCATTGCATTAACCGTAAGCATACTGAGTGATGGTGGACAATCAAGCACTATATAATCATATCTATCCTTAATATCATAGAGAATATTCTTTAAAATATATTCTCTGTTTTCTACATCAATCAGTTCAATCTCTGCTCCTGCAAGATTGACATTAGAAGGAAGTACATCAAGATTATCAAATACATCTTTTTGTATTGCATCATCAGCACTTATAGTGCCAAGCATAACCTGATAAATGGTGTTCTCAACATCATCTTTTGATACTCCCAGACCACTTGTTGCATTCCCCTGTGGATCAATATCCACTATAAGAACCTTCTGTTCCTTTTCTGCAAGACATGCCGCAAGATTTATTGCTGTTGTTGATTTTCCAACGCCACCCTTTTGGTTGGCAATTGCAATTATTCTTCCCATATTTCCTCATTTCTGTGCATGTTTTGTGAATGCACCACAACACAACCTGCATTTTTAATAATAGCACAATTTTGCTGCATACTCAACACTTATACTAATTACAAAAACAAAAAATGTTTCACGTGAAACATTTTCACATGAAACATTTTAAAAGACCTGTCTCAATTATCATTTAATATCCACTATCTTATTCTTAATTGCAAATACCGCAGCCTGCGTTCTGTCCGATACATTAATCTTACGGAATATATTAGATATATGATTCTTAACAGTACGCTCACTTATCTTAAGCTGCACTGCTATCTCTCTATTAAACATACCGTTAGCAATAAGCTTAAGTACCTGAAGTTCTCTCTTAGTAAGATCATTAACCTTACCTGTCATTATATCACGCTCAACAAGGCTTGAATTAAGCAATGGTGTAAGTGAAGGTTCAACATATCCTTCTCCCATATGAACTGCTGTAATTGCCTTGCGTAAAGTTGCCGAATCCGAATCTTTAAGTACATATCCGTCACAGCCTATATCAAACACCTTAATAAGATAATCAATTTCTTTGTGAATAGTAAGAACTATTACCTTATTAGTAAGCTGTTGCTGTTTCATAATATTAAGTACCTGTATACCATCCAGATTAGGCATATTGATATCGAGAAGAACTATTTCCGGATTAAGCTTGTTTATAAGATTAAGACATTCATATCCGTCACTTGCCTCACCTACAATCTCAATATCGCCTTCAAGTTCAAGTATCTGTTTGAGACCCTCACGAATCATTGCATGATCATCAGCAATAAGTATTCGAATTGGTTTGTTATCATTCATTACTTTCTTCCTCCGTATGTGAGACACATGGTATTCTGATTATATTGCATGTTCCACTGTCATGACTGCAGTCAATTACTCCGTTGAGAAGTTTAACACGTTCTTTTATAATTGCGAGTCCGAATCCCGAATTATGCTTTTCCCGGTTATCTCTGTTGACGGCATCATCATCATAGCCTTTACCATCATCTTTGTGATTAATAACAATCTCATTATTATCTGAAGAAACAGATATATTAATATTATTGCCTTCGGAATACTTTATCGAGTTACTTGTCAGTTCCTGTATTATTCTAAATACCGACAATCCGATTACATCATCAACAAAGCTTTCATCAAGGTCTTCCATATCTATAGTAATATTCATATCTGTCTGTGATTCACACTGATTAATATATCTGCTTAACGTTGTCTTAAAGCCTACATCATCAAGTGCCATTGGCCGCAAATCATAGATAATATCACGAAGTTCATCGATGCACTCTCTCATAGTCTTATTAATAACTTCAAGTTCAAGCTTTGCACGTTGCGAATCGGAATCCATTACCATCTGAACAAATTCAGACTTGTGAATAAGTGCAGTCATCTTCTGAACAACAGAATCATGTATGTCGCGCGCTATTCTCTGACGTTCACTCTCTCTGATTGAAAGCATCTTATATCCGTTTACATCATATAAAGGAACTTCTTTATCAACTTCACCAATCTTATCAAGTCTGTTATCAATGATTACAACTCTTTTTTTCATAACATCAATGTCTTTTTGCAGGCTATCTCTTCGCTCTTTAAGTAACCTTATCTCACGCATCTCATCAGATTCATTCTTATCTGCCGGCTTAAAGACATTAATAGTATTATCAACCTGTAGTTCAAGCTTTTTGATTGCATCATCAATAGATGCGATATTGAGTTCACATCTGTATATGTTGCTTTCTTTTTCTTTTCTTTCTACTTTCAGATTGTTCTTTTCGGTAGTAAGGAATTCCTTTATCTTATTCATAGATATCCCCATATTCATTAAATCTGTAATAATCCGCTCATATACTTACATATTTTATATATTATATCGCATTTTTGTGCAAATTTAAAGCTTTTTATTCTTACTCCCATATATTATAATAATAGATAAAGCAAATAATGTATATATTTATTTAGGAATGGAGATATAATGAATAAGTGGCACAAATTTGGCATTGCTGCAGGAATAACCGGAAGTGCAGCATTTATAACATATCTTATTAACCGTGTAATATTCTCAACCTCAGTATCTTTTGAAGTTACACAGACTAATGACAGACAGATATACAACTGGAGATTTGGTGATATATCATATCGTGTAAAAGGAAGCGGAACACCTCTTCTTCTGATTCATGACCTTACACCGGTATCAGGAGCCTACGAATGGAACAAAGTCTTTGATGAACTTGCCAAAGATCATACCGTATATGCCATAGACCTTATCGGCTGCGGCTATTCATCCAAGCCATCGATTACTTATACAGCATATCTGTATGTGCAGCTTATTGAAGATTTCATTAAAAATGTTATCGGCAGACGAACTGATGTAATTGTAACCGGTGACAGTGCACCTATTGTAATAATGGCGTGCCATAATAATGATACTCTTTTCAACAAACTTATCCTCATTAATCCGGAGAATTTTGAAAGTTGTTCACAAATTCCCGGTAAAAGAATGAACATATTCAGGAAACTGCTTAACACAGCCATAATAGGCAATTCTATTTATAATATGTCAGTTTCAAAGAATGCAATAACTGAACTTTGCCAGAACAGGCTTTTCTACAGCAAAGCCTCTGCTTCTGTTATTAATGCACTCCATGAGACAGCCCATCTTGGCGGATTTGGTGCGAGACACCTTTATGCAAGTACAAGATGTCATTACACATCTGTCAATATAAATAAAGCTCTTGCAGCAATCAATAACAGTATCTTTATAATTGCCGGGGATAATGCAGTTAATATGGAACATACAATCGAAGAGTACATAGAGACCAATCCGGTCATAGAAAGTGCTGTGATACCGCGCTCCAGACATCTGCCGCAGCTTGAACGTCCGGCGCGCTTTATCAATCAGCTCAGAATATTTTTATAAATTTACAATGGCTTACTTGATGGAAGTCCTGCTTTGCGAGGATACTTCTTATCTGTGTGAGCCATTTTTTTGATTATAACAAAAGAACGCTCTATATCTGTACCCGGAAGTGTGAGCTTCTTAACACCTATTGTCTTTGCACCGAGAAGCTTAAGCGCATGAGTTGCAGTCTTAAGTTCATCATCAATATCGCCTGATTTGTAGGAGATAAAATATCCTCCTGTTTTAACATACGGCAGACAATATTCTGCAAGAGTTGAAAGAGTGGCAACTGCCCTGGACACGCACAGATCATAACTCTCCCTGTAATCAGGCTCTCTTGCATAGTCCTCTGCTCTTCCATGAATTGCTTCTATATCATTAAGTCCCACAGTTGATATAACCTCATTAAGGAACTTAATTCTCTTGTTAAGTGAATCAAGAAGAGTAACCTTTACACTAGGAAATGCTATCTTAAGCGGAATTCCCGGGAATCCCGCACCGGTACCGATATCAATAACCTTAATCGCAGTATTGGTGTCCGGAAGCATCTTTGCATATTCTTTATCATCAAATACTGTCTTAACAGCAAGACTGTCAAGAAAATGTTTAACATACACATCATCCTTTTCAGTAATTGCCGTAAGATTCATAACCTTATTCCATTCCACAAGAAGCTCATAATACTTCTGAAGTGCTTCCTCCATAGAATCATCAAGCTCTACATTAATTTCATTAAGAGCATCCGTAAAATTCATACTAATCTCCATTCCGCAGGCACAAAGTGCCGGATGAATTGCGGGCCAAACGTCAGATTTGGCTCTGCGACAGATGCTATTTGTGGTACCTGCGGCACAAATAGCTGTGTAAAAAATCAGGCATCAGGCTGATTTTTCACACTTCTCACACTATCCATATACACAAGCAATACTGAGATATCTGCCGGCGATACTCCCGATATTCTCTGTGCCTGTCCTACATTGAGCGGTCTGAACTTATCAAGCTTCTGTACTGCTTCGCTTCTTAGACCGCTTATTGCCTTATAATCTATATCAGACGGAATTTTCTTATTCTCGAGCTTCTTAAAATGCTCTACCTGCCTGCGCTGACGCTCAATGTATCCGGCATACTTTATATTAATATTAACCTGTTCTCTGATATCTTCGCTAAGTTCAGGTCTGTCCTTATCAATCGGTTCAATGTCGTCATATGAAAGCTCAGGTCTTCTCACAAGGTCAGCAAGTGTTACTCCGTTAGTAAGAAGCGTGCTGTTCCTGCGCTCAAGAAGTTCCTGCACATTCTGTGATGTCCCGACAAACGTATTGTTAAGTCTTTCTATTTCTTCGTTTATTGCCTTTTCCTTATACTTAACGTAATTCATTCTCTTCTCGTCAATAAGACCTATCTCATAGCCATAATGTGTAAGCCTTAAGTCTGCATTATCCTGACGCAGAAGAAGCCTGTATTCAGCCCTTGAAGTCATCATTCTGTAAGGCTCTGTATTCTCCTTTGTTACAAGGTCATCAATAAGAACCCCTATGTAGCTTTCCGAACGCTTCAGTATAAGCGGTGACTTGCCAAGTACCTTCATCGCTGCATTAATCCCCGCGATGATTCCCTGTGACGCAGCCTCCTCATAGCCTGAGCTTCCGTTGAACTGTCCGCCTGCAAACAGACCTTCTATATTCTTGAATTCAAGTGAAAGCTTAAGCTGTACAGGATCTATACAGTCATATTCTATTGCATATGCATTACGCACGATGCGGACATTTTCAAGTCCCGGAACTGTACGGTACATCTCATACTGCACATCTTCAGGAAGCGAACTTGACATTCCTCCAAGATACATCTCGTTAGTATAATTGCCCTCAGGCTCGATAAATACCTGATGTCTTTCTTTATCAGCGAATCTTACGACCTTATCTTCAATTGAAGGGCAGTATCTCGGGCCGGTTCCGTGTATTACACCTGAATAAAGAGGTGACCTGTCAAGATTGGCTCTTATAATCTCATGTGTCTTCTCGTTAGTATATGTCAGCCAGCATGATACCTGCTCTTTCTGAATATCGTCAGGATTGGTTGTAAATGAAAACGGAACAATTTTGTCATCACCCTTCTGCTCTGCCATCTTTGAAAAATCAATAGAACGCTTATCAACTCTTGCTGGAGTTCCCGTCTTGAATCTTCTTACACTTATTCCATTGGCAATAAGGGATTCTGTAAGATGATTTGCAGCCTGAAGCCCATTAGGTCCTGTATAGTTGCTTACATCGCCATATATACAGCGCGCCTTAAGATATGTTCCCGTACAAAGTATAACGGCTTTTGCATGGTACACAGCTCCCGAGTATGTCTTAACACCCTGCACTCTGCCGTCATTTACTATAAGCTCACTCACTTCAGCCTGTCTTATATGAAGATGTTCCGTATTCTCCATAACCATACGCATTCTTCTGCTGTAATCCTGCTTATCAGCCTGTGCACGCAAGGAATGTACGGCAGGGCCCTTTGACGCATTAAGCATCTTGGACTGTATAAATGTTGCATCTATATTCTTACCCATCTCTCCGCCAAGCGCATCAATCTCTCTTACCAGATGTCCCTTTGAACTTCCGCCTATATTAGGGTTACAAGGCATAAGTGCTATACTCTCAACACTTACCGTAAAGCATATTGTTTCAAGTCCAAGACGTGCACATGCAAGTGCTGCCTCACATCCGGCATGTCCGGCTCCTACTACGACAACGTCATAACTTTCTTCTACATTTTTCATTAGGTTATTCCTCTTATTATAAATATCTTTATTTTCCCATACAGAATTTACTGAATATCTGATTAACAAGATCATCCTCAACAGCCTGACCTATTATCTTGCCAAGACTCTCATACGCATTAAGCAGGTCAATCGTATAACAGTCCTCAGGCATTCCGTTCTCAATGCTCTCTTTTACAAGTTTAAGACTGTTTATTGATTCTTTCAACATATTTTTATGTCTTGCATTGGTAATGTAAATCTGGTCGTTGCTGCTTATCTGTCCGGCAAAAAACATCTGCCTTATTGTATCTGAAAGCTCACGGATTCCGGTCTGCTCCCTTGCGGATATTGCAAGAACAGGAAAATCAGTATGTGCTCTCATCTGCTCTACTGAGAGCACATTTTCAACATCTGTCTTGTTTAGAAGAACAATAACATGTCTTCCTTTTACAAAATCAAGTATTTTCTTATCATTATCATCCAGATTGCGTGTTGCATCGGCAACATATATTATAAGGTCAGCGTTCCCGGCACATTTCATTGCCTTCTCTATACCTATTTTTTCAACAATATCCTCAGTATCACGTATTCCCGCCGTATCAGTAAGATTAAGAATAACGCCGTCAAGACTTATGGATTCCTCCAGCGTATCTCTTGTTGTTCCTGCAATATCCGTTACTATTGCCCTGTCCTCACCCGCAAGCGCATTAAGCAGACTTGACTTACCGGCGTTGGTCTTACCTAATATTACAGTTCTTATTCCATCCTTTAAAATACGTCCGTTATCAGAAGTTTTCAACAAAGAGTCTAGCTTATCCACACACTTATCCACATCTTCAGCTAACTTATCACCATATCCGTCAAGCGTATAGTGCTCAGGATCATCAAGCGCAGCCTCGATAAATGCTGTATTGTCAAGGATTATCTCTCTTATCCGCGTAATTTCTTCTGAAAGTTTTCCACGAAGCTGCATTACCGATGATGACAGCGCATACTCATTCTGTGAGTTGATAATGTCAATTACCGACTCAGCCTGCGTTAAGTCGATTCTTCCGTTAAGAAATGCTCGCTTGGTAAATTCTCCGGGCTCTGCCGGCCTTGCTCCCGCATCTATTACTGCATCAAGAATTTTCCTTGTTACAAGTATTCCACCGTGACAGTTAATCTCTGCTACGTCCTCGCGTGTGTATGTATTAGGTGCTTTCATGACTGAGACAAGTACTTCATCAAGCACCTTATCATCTTTTACTATTGTCCCATAATGTATTGTATGGCTTGCACAGTCTGCAAGTTTTTTGCCTGAGACGCCTCTGAAAAGTCTGTCTGCAACTTCTATTGCTTCATCTCCGCTTATTCTTATTATTCCTATGCCGCCGCTTCCCATCGTTCCTGTAGATATGGCTGCTATAGTATCTGTTATAAACATACACACCTCCATACATCTATATATTATGGTTAAAATATTCCTATATTAAAACAGGCATACAGTGCTCCGAACACTGTATGCCCAACATGATTCTTAAGTCCGGACCTGAATTAGTTTCTGCCGTAATCCTTCTTATAATTATCACGTCCACCTGAACGGTAATCATTCTTAAGATATACTATTACATGTCTGAAAGGCTCCTCGCCCTCACTTCTTGTTGCTACGAACTTATCATTCTGAAGTGCTGAATGAATAATACGTCTCTCATAAGGATTCATTGGCTCAAGAGATACAGGTCTCTTAGAACGCTTAACCTTATATGCAATATTCTTGGCAAGTGATTCTAGTGTCTCTTTTCTTCTCTTGCGGTAATCTTCTGTATCAACCTTGACACGCATGTACTTCTCGTTCTCTTTATTAACAACAAGACTTACAAGATACTGTATTGAATCAAGTGTCTGACCTCGCTTACCGATAAGAAGTCCCATCTCATCGCCACCGAGTTCTACATTAACGCAGCCCTCTTCTTCATTAATCTTAATGTCAATATTAACATCCATATCCATTGCCTTGAACATATTATCAAGGAAATCACGTATTACTTTATCAACATCGCATGTAACTACCATCTTCTTGTGTGGCTCAGATAAAACTTCATCACTGTTATCTGAAGTTACATCCGCCTTATCAGAATTAGCAGCAGGCGCCGCAGCTTCCGTACTCTTAACTTCAGCAGCCTTTTCTTCCTCTGCCTTCTTCTCTGCCTCAACTTCAGACTTAACCCATGCCTTAATCTTAGCAGGGCGGCTTCCAAAGCCAAGAATTCCGTTACTTCCCTTATCTATTACATCATAACCAATGTTATCACTTGTTGTTTCAAGCTCAACAATTGCATTCATAAATGCGTCTTCTACCGACTTACCGGTAATCTCAATAACATTTGCCATTATTTATTCCTCCTACTTATTGTGCTTCTCATTCTTTTCGTTGTACTTAGACACCATATTAGCCTTAGCTGAGAGACTTCCCGGCTTAGCTGATGAAGACTTATAATACTCAGTAGAATCAATTATCTCCTTAATCTTCTTATCATTGGCTTCTTTCTTAGCCTTGGCCTGTTCTAACTTATCCTGTGATGAAGCTATTGACTTGGTAGATATCTTTGCATTATTAGTAATCTTCTGCTCCGGAAGACCCTGTTTTGCTCTCTTCTTATTAATCTTATCGACATTTTCCTTAACTATCTCATCAACACCCTTCTTATCGAAGTACTTGTTAATGATGAACTGCTGAAGAATCTGGAATACTGCTGTTGCTGACCAGTAGAGACCAAGACCAGCAGGAAGTGATATTGCCATTACTGCAGACATAATAGGCATTACTGTATTCATCATCTTCATTGATGCTGCAGCAGGGTTGTCCTCATTATTGCCGGTTGCCGGATTCTGTGTCTGCATCATTCTTACACTGAGATACTGTGTAACACCTGCAAGTATAGGTATCAGAATTGGAAGACCTAAAGTAAGTCCCGGATTCTGTGACATGTTAATAGTAAGGAATGAATTCATATGATTGAACTCATTAAGGTTATTCGTTATAAGCTCTGCCTGTGCAGGAAAAAGCTCAATAAGCTTATTCCAGTTATCTGTTGAGAATACATTAAGCACATCAATAATGCTGTTCATATTCGTCAGATCCTTATTGGCAAACTGAGTAAAGTTGCTGCTTAAGATATCCTGATATCCTGCAACTGACATAATTCCGTTGTCACTTGAAAGCATTGCAGTAAAAAGCAGCTTAATCTTCGGAACATATGCAGGAATATTCTGAATAATCCTGTACAATGCCAAAAGAATAGGAAACTGTATAAGAAGCTGTGCGCATCCGCCTGTAGGTGAAGTGCCATACTTTGCATATACAGCCTTTGTCTCCTCCTGCATCTTAAGCATCTCGTTCTGATCCTTGGTATTCTTATACTTCTTCTGAATTGCCTGAAGCTCCGGCTGCATTACTGTTGACAGCTTGGTGAACTTCATCTGCTTAACTGTAAGCGGCATCATAAGAAGCTTGGTTACAAATGTAAAAATGATGATTGCAAGACCGATGTTAGGTATTCCTATTGCATCAAGTCCCAAAAACAGCCAGTTCATAATATAACCAAGAAGCTTAGCTACCGGTCCTATTATAAATGTTGTGCTCTGTGTAAGTATTGCCATAAATCCTCCATAATGCTTAACTCATTCTGTTTATCTTAGCGGGTCGAATCCACCCTTTGCAAACGGATTACAGCGCAAAATTCTCTTTACAGCAAGAAAACTCCCCTTAACGGCTCCATATTTTTCAAGAGCCTGAACGGCATACTGACTGCATGTAGGTATATATATACAGTAGCTGTGCTTCTTAAGCGGAGACAGATATTTCTGATAAAATTTTATCGCTTTAATTAGAATTCGCCTGACCATCTATTTGTTAATGAGCTTATGCATTTTTAATAAGTGCAGAAGTGCACTTTCAGTTTCAAAATAATCTTTATTCTTTAAACCGGTTCTGGCCACTACTATAATATCAAAGCCAGTCATGACTTCATCTGCATGAAGCCTGTAGCTTTCTCTTATGAGTCTTGCCAGACGGTGTCGGACGATACTATTCCCGACCTTCTTACTCACAGATACCCCCAGACGGTTGGCATCCGTTCCATTCTCCAAAATGTAGACGACAAGTAATCTGTTGGCATATGACCTCTTGGCTGCATATACCCTGTTAAAATCCGTATTACTTTTTAATGTTTCAAAATTCTTATACTTCATATTCCGTACCAACTGCCTGTTAAAAATCTAAAAATGCTGAATAAAAAATGCTGCATGTAAAAAACGTGCGCCATGCGGCGCACGTTGAAAAGCCACATGTTATGCGGCCCTAAGGTTTAAGCTGATAACTTCTTTCTTCCCTTTAATCTTCTGGCTGCTAATACCTTTCTGCCGCCCGGAGTACTCATTCTTGCTCTGAAACCATGAACCTTTGATCTTGATCTCTTCTTAGGCTGGAATGTCATCTTCATTTCTACACACCTCCTTCATCTACCAAATATAATTTCTATATAATTGGTACAAATAGTCATCATAATTAAATTTCAAAACATCATTTCAATTTTATGCATAAAGCAGCATTTTGTCAAGAAAAATTTGCGATTTACTGCAATTACACAGCGATTCACCAATATATAGTATTAATCCACAAGTTATCAACAATTTGTGGACAACTTGTGGATAACTGTGCATATCAGGACATATTTTTTCAAAATTCGCGTAAAATCAAGGCTTAATCAGTGTTGAATGTGTGTGGAACTTTTCCACATGCCTCAATTTCTGCTTATTTCCATACAAATATTAACATATGTGGACAAATGCTTTTTCCACTAAAATATTTGAAAATGAACTTGCTTTATGCTAATATGTATTTATATATCGGCTGTATATATTTTCTATTCAAATTGTAGCAGTTTCTTCCTATATTAATACATTTGTTTTTGAAAGTTACTTAGCCAGATAAATTTGTATGACAGGATAAATATATT